>JANXXM010000164.1 GCA_025350645.1 Ferruginibacter sp. | reverse complement strand
AGAGGACGGTGCTCAGAAAATATTTATTCTTACAGATTTAGATGCTGATAAATGTATAACTAAAACAAAAGAGAGAATAAATGCGCCTGATGACATAATTGTTATTATAGCTGTACAACAAATTGAAGCATGGTTTTTTGCTGACAGTCTGCTGTTATCTTCTATTTTTAAAAGCAGATACTTTTTTGAATATCCTGAGGAAGAAAATAATCCAAGAGAAAAGTTAAAAGAAATATTTTTAGAAAAAACTGGGAGAGGAGTTGGAGAGAGTAAACCGGGACATGCTAAACGGATTATTAAATATGGTTTTTCTATTTTAAATGCTGCACAACATCCAAACTGCCATGCCGCAAAGTATTTTGTTGATGCATTAATAAAAATAAAATAGCATAAATGATGATAATTAAAAAATTATGAAAAAAGCAATACTGTTTTCTTTGATTATTCAAATATTTTTATGTCAAAATAGTTATGCCCAAAAATTAAATACGGATAGCCTTACAGCAAACAAACTAAATATTATCATCCAATTCTTAAACCTTTCTATAACAGATAAAATTGCAGATATTGGAACAAGCAGCGGTTACTCTCTTCTGCCTATTGCAAATAAATACCCAGAAATTATTTTTACAGTAGAAGATATAGATAGCAATATCTTAAACAGAAAAAAACTTTTAAAAACAATAAAAAGATTTGAATATAAAACTGTTCTGGAACAATTTAATATTGTCTATGGCACAGAAACGAGTACCAATCTACCTTCCGCCACTTTTAATAAAGTTTTATTGTTTGATGTAATACACGAATTTTCTGACAGAAATAGGATGTTGCAGGATGTAAAAAGAATTCTTACCAATAATGGCTCTGTATTCATCGAAGAAATATTGGTACATAAGCCAATAAAAAAAGACAGAATTTGTAACTACCCATTTTTTACCGAAGATGCTTTTAAAGCGTTGATGATGCAAAATAAATTTATACTAATTAAAGAGAAAATTACTTTTGATACTATAAATAACAGGTACATAAAAATATTTGAATACAATGCGGCAAATAATTAGGCAATAGTAATATTCAATTTATTATTGCCAACGATCTATTTATTCTCATCAATAATTTCAAACCTCCGCATTACACTATTTCCTTCTTCATCTGTTACGGTTATGGTATGTTTACCAGTGCCAGGGCTCAAAGCCAGTTGGTGATAATGCTGTGTTGTACCTGTAAAAGTATTATCCAGGCTCCAAAATATTTTTGCTTCGCTGTTGCGGTGTGCCGCAGTAAAAATTGTTTTACCTTTTTCGCCATTCATTTCTTTTGGTACAAATATTCTTGCATCGTTCTGCGGATAAATAAGCTCCATTAATTTTTGTGTTTCTGCAGCATGGCAGCCGGGTTTAAAAGGGGGTAATATTTTATAATCTGCATTGCGTTGCTTGTAATAATATTCCATACCCGGCGGCAGTACAAACCAACTTTTATGCTGCATGTTTGCCGGCAATTCACAACTTTCGTTTACCTGAAATTGTAAAGTTGCATCCATCTGTATAATTTTATGATAGGGGCAAAGCGGCGACCGCAGAGCGTTTGGCGGCATCATCAATGTATCTGCATTTGCACAATCTATATTTGCACGAAAACCACTTTGCCTGCATACGGGTACATATACATAGTTGTATGCAGGCTTTGCAAACCAGGTAGTATTGGGTAGTAAATGGAAAATATCAAAAAGTACAGGCGCCGCAGTTTGCACGCCTATTAATCCTGCACGCCCTTCGCCTGTTGTATTACCTGCCCATACGGCCACCACATATTTTGATGTAACGCCAATGGCCCATGCATCTCTAAAACCAAAACTTGTTCCTGTTTTCCAGGCTATTTTTTGGGAAGAGGAAAACTGCTGCCACAAACCTTCTTCGCCGGGCCGCATTACTTCCTGCATTGCCTGAAAAGTGAAGTAGATGGAGGTAGCATCCAATTGAATTTGGGATAGGGAATTGGGAATTTGTAGTGCATCCAAATTACCAATTCCCAATTTCTTCTCAGTATATTTTGGTCCATGAAAATCTCTTGAATCTACAATTCCTTTGTTCTTTTTTTGATGATTAAGCGTACGTGCAAATGAGGCATATATACCTGCAAGTTCCCACATTTTTACTTCGCAGCCGCCGAGTATAAGACTAAGACCATAAAAATCTGCCGGGTTTTTTAACGTAGTAATGCCGCATTGCTGCAGGGTTTCATAAAAACGCTGGTATTTATATTGCTGCAATAATTTTACTGCAGGTATATTTAAACTGCGGCTCAAAGCCCGGCTTGCCGGCACGGCACCATCATAATTCAAATCAAAGTTTTGCGGGTTGTAACCGCCTATTTGTGTAGGAATATCTGGTATTAAACTGTTGGGTAAAATGCCGCCATCGCTTAGCATTGCTGCATATAAAATGGGTTTTAATGCACTGCCCGGGCTGCGTGCCGCATTTATAACATCTACATCACTTTCCAGGTTTTTATTTTGCGGTTGAAAAATATTACCCACATAAGCCAGTGTATTTCCCGTTTCAACATCCAGCACCAGGGCACATAAATTATTAATGCCATTGCTTTTTAATAATTGCTGGTGGCGGCTTACAATATCGTTTACATTTTGCTGTAATGTACCATCAACAGTTGTTTTTATTTTTGTAATACCGGTTTTATTTTCTATGCGAAACCGTTGTAAAAGATGCGGGGCATTTTGCGGCAGCGGTAAAGGTTTTACGGGCAGTACTTCTATTTTTGCCAGCTCACATTTCTCTTTTTTTAATTTGCCCGCAGCAAATAATTTATCCAGTAACGAATTTCTTTTTTGTAATAATATTTCCCTGTTTTTACCCGGGTGTACTAGCGAAGGGGCATTGGGTAGCACTGCAAGCATAGCTGTTTCTGCCCAGCTTAATTTTTCTGCACTCCGGCCAAAGTAGCGCCATGCAGCCGCATCTAGCCCTACCACATTGCTGCCAAAGGGTGCATTAGCAGCATACAAAGCAATAATTTCATTTTTAGAATAAGAAAATTCTAACCGCATGGCGAGTGCAGTTTCTTTTATTTTATTCCATATACTTCGTTTATCATTTTGCTCGCTTAGCCTTATTACCTGCATAGATATTGTACTGCCGCCCTGTGTTTTATTGCCACGTAAGTTTGCAAGGATGGCACGTCCAAGTGCGCTCATATCCACACCGGGGTGAGAAAAAAAACGTTTGTCTTCGTAAGTAGTTATGCAATCTATAAAATGCTGTGGTACATTTTTATTGTAGGGGAAACGCCACTGCCCGTCTTCGGCAATGCTGGCGTTTAATAAATTGCCTTCTGCATCTTCTATTAGATAACTGGTAGGTGTTGTAAATAATTTATGCGGAAGAATGATATAAAAAACAAAAAGAAAAATAATGATTATTACAGCGCCTATCTTTTTTCTGCGGGATATGCTTTTAAGGTAAAAAGAAATAGTAGATATAATATTTTTCAAACTGAAGTGTAATAATTTTATCCATTTTCAAAATTAAAAATACCAGCTTCAAAATGCATTTTTAAAACAAAAATTATGCCTTATACTTCTTTATAATAACGGAAGCATTATGCCCGCCAAAGCCAAAAGTATTACTGAGAGCGGCGTTCACCACTTTATGCTGTGCTTTGTTAAAAGTAAAATTTAATTTGGGATCCAGTTCCGGATCATCGGTAAAGTGATTAATGGTAGGAGGAACAATATCTTTAGTAACAGCCATTATACAAGCCAGCGTTTCCAATGCACCGGCAGCACCAAGGCAATGACCTGTCATACTTTTTGTAGAACTTATATTAAGGGTATAAGCATGCTCGCCGAATACGCTTAGTATAGCCTTTGTTTCTGCAATATCGCCTAATGGAGTAGAGGTACCATGTACGTTTATATAATCAATATCAGTTACCTGCATGCCCGCATCCTGCAAAGCCGCATTCATTACATTTTTTGCGCCCAGCCCCTCGGGGTGCGGGGCGGTAATATGGTGCGCATCTGCAGTAGCACCACCACCACCTATTTCGCAATATATTTTTGCGCCTCTTGCCAATGCATGTTCCAGGCTTTCCAATATAAGTATACCTGCACCTTCGCCCATTACAAAACCATCTCTATCTTTATCAAACGGGCGGCTGGCAGTTTTAGGATCATCATTTCGTTCGCTTAGCGCTTTCATAGCATTAAAGCCACCTACACCAGCTTCGCAAATAACGGCTTCGCTACCGCCCGTTACTACTACATCTGCTTTGTTTAAACGAATATTATCAAAGGCATCTATTATAGCGTTTGTAGCACTTGCACATGCGCTTACGACGGCAAAGTTGGGGCCTCTAAAACCATGGCGCATAGAAATTTGCCCGGTAGCAATATCTAATATCATTTTAGGAATAAAGAAAGGATTGAAACGGGGTGTGCCATCTCCTTTCGCAAACTCTATTACTTCATCCTGAAAAGTAACAATACCACCAATACCACTGCCGAGTATAACGCCTACCCTGTCAGGATTTACGTTTTCTTTAGTGATACCTGCATCTTTTACCGCTTCATCACTGGCTATTACAGCAAACTGTGTAAAGCGATCCATTTTGCGGGCTTCTTTACGATCAAGATAATGGTTTGCATCAAAATCTTTAACCTCACAGGCAAACCTTGTTTTAAATTTTGCAGCATCAAACTGTTGGATTATATCGCAGCCACTTACGCCATCAGCAAGCCCCTGCCAATACTCAGCCACCGTTTTACCCAACGGAGTAAGTGCACCAATGCCCGTAACAACTACTCTTTTTAAAGCCATACGATTTGCCTGTGAAAGTTAAAATACCCGGCTGGCAGAGTGCCAGCCGGGACCGAAAGTTACTTAGCGTTTTGTTCCAGATAAGAAAAAGCCTGTCCAACCGTAGTAATGGTTTCAGCTTGTTCATCAGGAATAGAGATATTGAATTCTTTTTCAAATTCCATAATGAGCTCTACAGTATCCAGGCTATCTGCACCCAGATCGTTAGTGAAAGAAGCTTCTGGAGTTACTTCTGATGCTTCAACGCCTAATTTATCAACGATGATTTGTGTTACTTTGTTAGAAATGTCTGACATGTTTGTAATATTTAGTTAATGCCCTGCAAAAATATACTTTTTGATAAAATAACAATCAATTAAAAAAATTAGTTTGCTCAAATCTTTTATCGTTTTGTACTATCGTTTTTATTTACCGGATAATTCATTTTTGTTTTTCTAGCAAATAATAATGATGAGATTTTACCGGGAGAAGATTTGTAAAAAATCTATTTTGTAAAACAATTTGCAACATTTTAAAAAAGCTTCAATAACATTTACCGCCAAAGAATTATTGCGGATATACAGTTTGTTTTACATTGCCCGTTCTTTTTAATACTCCCCAGCCCTGTAGCTCACCTTTTAGCGCTTTATTAAATGATTTTATTAAAATATAATACATCAATTGCCTGTAAATTAATTGCTGTGGAAAAAGCCAAAGCAATTTTTTATAATCTTCCTTGTTTCTTTGACCCTGTTCTTTTTGTGTTTCTTTTAGTGCACTGTTTTCAAAATTAAAGGCAATAAATGCACCTAGCATATCTACAATAGTAAAAACAAAATAATATAGGATGATATGCCCAAGGCTTGCCGGAATAATACCTAGCTCTGCTGCGAGTAAACTGAGTATCAAAATAAAATCTGCCAGGGGTGCAAGAAATGGTAAAAACATTTGAAATATAAGTATGTGTGGCATAGCTACCATACCAAAATTTTTATATTTTGGGTTTAAAAAAGCATCTCTGTGTTTCCAAAAACTTTGCATTACGCCAAAGCTCCATCTAAATCGCTGCTTTAGAAACTGGTTGAAAGTTTCTGGTGCTTCTGTATATGAAATAGCTTTTCTGGCATTTCTAATACTGTACCCTTTTTTGTGCATACGCATGGTAAGGTCACAATCTTCTGCAAGCGTATCTGAGGTAAAGCCGCCTGCTTCTAAAACAACTGATTTTTTAAATGCTCCAATGGCACCAGGCACTACAGTTATGCAGTTTAATAAATCGAAGGCAGAACGATCAAAATTTTGAGAAGTGGTATACTCAATACTTTGCCACTTCGTAATCATATTTATTTCGTTGCCTACCTTTACATTACCAGCTACAGCTCCCACTATTGGCTCACCTTCTGCTGAATAAAAGTTTTTCATTAGCTGAGATACCGCATCTCTTTTTAATTGCGTATCTGCATCTATGCAAACAACATAATCATTGCTGGCCAGGTTAATTCCATAGTTTAATGCTGTAGCTTTTCCACCATTTTGTTTTGTTACAACCTGCACTTTCTGGTTACTGGCAAAATATTCAGTTATAGTTTTAAATGTGCTGTCCTTACTGCCATCATCTACAAATACAATTTGCAGGTTTGGATAATCTTGCTGCAATAAACTTTCCACCGTTCTCACCGCATTTATTTCTTCATTATATGCAGGTACAATAATACTTACGCCGGGCTGTGCTGTACTTACAGGTAAATATTTCTCCCTGTTTTTTTGCCTGAATGCAAGTATACCCATAAGCAACATTCTGCCCATAGACAGAAAAATACCAACAAGAAACATAGAAAAAACAACAAGCGATACCCAATAATATGTTGAAGTGAAAAAGCTGTTTAGTTTTAAACGCCAGCTTCTTTGCACTACAGGCATTACATCATCTTTTGTTTTGCCCATTAAATCTGCTATGGTAGTAAATACACAACCTTTGTCTTTAAAATATTTTATTACACGGGGCAATGCTTCTACCGTTGCCTGCCGGTTTCCACCTGCATCGTGAAATAAAATAATATTACCATTTGTACTATTGGCAAGTCGTACAACTCTATTAAAAATACTGTCCGCATTTACGCCGTTTGCTACATCCCAGTCATTGGGATCAATGCTTTCGCCCACTGTTATATAATTATCTTTTTTAGCTCTGGCTATAGGTTCTATTTCTTCAAAACTTTGTGGCTCACTATCCGCATTAAATGGCGCACGAAAAAGTATAGTGCTTCGTCCGGTAACGGCTTCTATTAAAAGCCGGGTGGACTTTAATTCCAGATCTGCACGCTCTGCACTCATTTTTGCAATGTTGCTGTGGGTAAAAGTGTGATTGCCTATTTCATATCCATCTTTATAAATTCTTTGCAGGATGGGCAAGTTTTGCTCTGCCGTAATACCTACCACAAAAAAAGTAGCAGGTATTTTTTCTTTTTCTAAAATATCTAAAATTTGAGGAGTGTATTCTGCACTTGGTCCGTCATCAAATGTGAGAATTATTTTATGCCCTTTTTTTAAAGGGCTGTCAGAAATACTTTTGTCTTCTGCAAACTTTTCATACACATAATTGGAGGGTAATTGTGTATATGTTTGCTCTGTTATCAATTGTTCTGCTGTATCAATTTCTAATTTTGCCAAACCTTCTTGTGGGGTATAAATTATTCGCAGTAATTCGCCTTCGCCAAAGTGTGTTGGCTTTTGATTATTGTATGGCAAAGATTCCATTGAACTGTAGTCGAAAGGGTTTTTTAAAAGCGCTTCGTTTGTAAGACTTCTGTTATAAAATTTCCAAAGCCGTCTGTCTTCTTTTCCTAAAACCCATAATGCAGTACCTGCAGTGCCGTACTCATCTGCAAAGCGCATAATATTATAACTGGTGGCAGCGCCAGTAAACCAAACAATATGCTTTACAATTTTATCATCGGTTTCCTGCGAATATGTATAGCTTAGGTTATAATTATCGTTGTCAAAATTTATAACGGCTTTTGCAAGTTTCGCTTTATCCAACGCCTGAGAATAAGTAAGATCTATTTGTTTAATAAGCTTGCCATTATCATCTTTTAACACATTTCCCTCATCATCTATACTCCAGTCTTTTCCATAACCCGCCATACCCAAAATTATTTTACCTGGGTCTATTTTTTTGGCTGCATCATCCAGGCCTTCTTCAATCCATTTTTGCCCGGAAATTGGTCCCGGACCTGTTTTTTCATCACTATATTGGTCATAGCCCATCAGTATAATGTAATCGTTGTATTTGTTTAATTCCACAAAATCGTAGTCATTATTTAAGGGCACTACATCTTGAGTTACCAGCAACCCTTTTGCATGAAATATTTCGTACAATTGTTTTTGAAAATCGCTCAGCGGTTTACTTGTTGGTTCTATTAATTCTTCAAAATCTATATTAATTCCTTGTAGGTCATATTTGATTAATGTATCTGCAAGATTGTTGATGAATTTTTTTCTTTTTAATGTATCATTAAATATTGTATGCATAAGCATACCATCAAAATCTCCTTTTACAGAGTTAAAGTTGGTAAGCATTGGAATAATTTTGAGGTTGTTTTTTTTCATTAATACAAAACCTGCGGAATCTATTCTGGAATTTATTTTTTGATTATCGGCTAAACTAAAAAAGAACCATTCCGGGAAAATGGTATTTAATTTATTTGCATTTTCTTCCAGATCTTTTAAAGCAATAGGATAATCTAAAATGGATGAAGGCGAAAAAAAAGCCGCTCTAATAAATGAACTATCTTTTTTTAAAATTTTCCCCCTTAGTTTATTGATAGAATCTTCTCTGTCTTTCGATTCTAAAAAAGATTTAAACCCTTTGTATTTTTTTTTTTGGGTAGAAGAAATATTTAATTGTTTTAAAGGATTTACTTCATTTTCAAAAAACTTTGTTTTCGTTTCAATATTGGTAAGATTGGGAGATTTACCTTTTGGTATGGCAATGATTACTACAGTTATAATAAAAAGAGATAGAAAAAGAAATATTCTTATTCCCCATGTAACACTTTTGCCCCTTAATGCACTGCTTGTCTGAAAAATCTGGTTGTCCTGACTCATATTATCTATAAAAACTAAAATTTATATTTAAATAAAGTTCATTTTTTTTACGTAAAAAAGTATTAGTAATGATGAAGATAGTATTTTAACGACCATTTAATGTATTACAAAAAGAAGCCCCCGTAGAAACGGGGGCTGTTTACCAAAACTAACTGCTTATGAGAATCTTTATATTTCGTGATTGTAATGGAAGATTTGCAAACAGGATGCCAAAAAAAAATCCATTTGTTAAACAATTGTGAAGAGCTTAAAAGTCTTAATTAACTGTTCAAAATCTTAGACGAAATAAGAGCCGTAGTGTGTGCGGCTCTTGTAAAAAATTATTGTGCGGTAAGTTTTTCTGCATTTTCTGCAAATTGCAGTGCTTCTATAAATTCGCCCACATCCCCATTCAATACAGCATCCAGGTTATAAACTGTCATTCCTATTCTATGATCTGTTACTCTTCCCTGCGGAAAATTGTAAGTTCTTATTTTTGCACTTCTGTCCCCGGTGCTCACCAAACTTTTTCTCATGTGGGCAATAGCTTCCTCAGCCTTGCGCACTTCCTCATCATATAATCTTGTGCGCAGCATTTCCATAGCCCTAAGCTTATTTCCCAATTGAGATCTATCCGTCTGGCACATTACAACTATGCCTGTTGGTTTATGTGTAAGAAAAACTTTTGTTTCTACTTTGTTTACATTTTGCCCACCTGCGCCGCCACTACGTGCAGTTTCCATTTTTACATCGCTTTCTTTCAGTTCAAAATCTACTTCTTCAGCTTCGGGCATTACGGCTACTGTAACTGCACTGGTATGTACCCGGCCACTTCCTTCCGTATCCGGTACACGCTGCACCCTGTGTACGCCACTTTCAAATTTTAATAATCCATATACATCATCTCCGGTAACTTCTATCTGTACTTCTTTGTAACCGCCTACCGTTCCTTCACTTTCGCTGAGCAATGTCGGTTTCCAGCCCTGCTTTTCAAAATATTTCAGGTACATACGCAATAAGTCTCCTGCAAAAAGTGATGCTTCATCCCCGCCTGTGCCTGCCCTTATTTCCAATATCGCATTTTTTTCGTCATAAGGATCTTTTGGGATTAGCATGTTTCGCAATTCTTTTTCCTGCTGTTCTTTAGATGCCTCCAAAGCAGGTAATTCTGCTTTGGCCATATCTCTCATTTCTTCATCATCGCTCCCCAATACTTCTTTATTAAAGGCAATATCCTCAATGGTTTTTACATACGCATTGCGTGCAAGCACAATTTTTTCCAAGCTGCGATACTCTTTGCTAAGCGTGCTGTACCGCTTGTTATCACTTACAATCTCCGGATTAGTAAGTGCTACGGCAAGGTCATTAAATTTTGCCTTTATGGCATCTAATCTGTCTAACATAATTATAATATTGAGAACTCAGCATTTAGACTTACCTCTTTTAATAAATGAAACAATTTCTTTCATTAAAATGTATAAACTGAATAAAATTCTTTGTGCAACTTTGCATTGAAGCTTTAATTGTTCAATCAATTCTGCGGCTGCGAAATTACGTTTTATCAATTTACCATGTTATATAGAAAAATAAAAGGGAGTAAAATTTTTACGGGTTACCATTTTGCAGCGGCAGATGATGTACTTATTGTGCAGGAAAATGGCATAGTTGAAGCTATAATAAAAGAAAGGGAAGCAGGAGAGGGTATAGAAAAATTTGATGGAATAGTATGCCCTGGTTTTGTAAATGCGCATTGCCATATAGAGCTGAGCCATTTAAAAAATGTGATACCGCAGCATACCGGGCTGGTAGGTTTTGTAGAGCAGGTTATTTTTAAAAGAGATGCAGGGCAAGATAATAAGCACCAAGCCATGCAGGATGCAGAAATGGAACTGTACAACAGCGGCACTGTTGCCGTGGGCGATATCTGCAATACGGCAGATTCTATTGGGCTTAAGCAACGCAGCAAACTGCACTGGCATAATTTTATAGAAGTAAGCGGCTTTGTAGCTGCAGGAGCTGCAGCACGTTTTGAAAACGCAACAAAAGTTTTGCAAAAATTTGAAAATGACTTACCCCAATGTACAAATACATTGGTACCCCATGCGCCATACTCTGTAAGTAAAATATTATTTGAGTTAATAAATAATGAAACAGCTTCTAAAATAATAAGCATTCACAACCAGGAAGCTGCAGCAGAAAACGAATGGTATAAAAATAAAACAGGCAACTTTTTAGCCTTGTATAAAAACCTTGGTATAGATATTAGCAGTTTTAAAGCTTCTGGCAAAAGCAGTTTACAAAGCTGGCTTCCATATTTTAAAGGCAATCAAAAAATAATATCCGTTCACAATACTTTTATAAACGAGCAGGACATTGCCTGGCTGGCATCGTTTATTATTAATATTGATTCATTTATTTTTTGCATCTGCCCCAATGCTAATTTGTACATAGAAAATACATTGCCCCCGGTTGAATTATTAGTGAATAGTAACAATAAAATAGTGCTGGGTACGGATAGTATTGCCAGTAACAAACAACTAAATATATCCGAAGAAATAAAAACGATTCAAAAGTATTTTTCCGGTATAGGACTGGAAAAAATATTGCAATGGGCTACGCTAAACGGCGCTGCAGCACTAGGTATTGACGATATATTTGGAAGTTTCGAAAAAGGAAAAAAGCCAGGTATAGTTATTATTAATGATGAAGGCGCAAAGCTGCTATTGTGATATTATTTTAGATTTACCACTCACTATTGCAATTCTTAATATTACCCAAGAATTTCCTGCAATACAGGCAGCGTTTTCATTTTGCCAAAATCCTGCATGTGAAGGTTATAATACTCCATGTATTTTAATAATAATTCTCTTCTTTTAAGATGATTCATTTTAAGATTATTTAGTTCTTCTGGTATTTGTGCTTTTAAAATTTCAGAAGTTATCAGTGCATTTTCTCCCTCCAGGTAATAAGGGTGGGGCGGATGTTGTGGGGTAAAATTCCCTTCCTGCAGGTCTGCAATATTATTCTCAGTAGAAAAATTATCATCTATTTTAAAACCAAAAAAATGACTTAGATGCAAAGCAAAAAATAAAGGAAAGTTTGCTGTTTCCATTTTATGCGCATTATCTAATTTTAATAAAATAGCTTCACAAAAATAAAATAGATCGGTATTTTCTTCCGGTTGTTTTAAAAGTTTAAACAGCAGTTCCATCATGTATAGAGCAATACTGTTTTTTATAACATCGCTTAATACGTGCTGGTATAAACAAGCCCAGTTGCATTCCTTTATGCGGTGCAGTGCATTGCGCTCATTGTGATATACCTGCATTTCTACAAAAGCTGCTGGCTGATACATAGCTGCTTTAAGACCGGTTTTTTTAGAAGTCCTTATTCCGTTTACCAGGTAAGTCTGTACACCAAAAAGTTCCGTAAATGCAGTTACAATAAGGCTGGTTTCGCCATATTTTATAGTTCGTAATATTATGGCCTTTGTTTTAAACATTTATATTTTAAATAATTTTTTAAAAATTCATACTAAAGTAAGGAGATAACAAAATACCGAATGATGATTTGAAAACTAAAAATCAGCATTCTGTCAGCAAAATTTTCTTTCTTTGCAGCCTTATCATTTTACACTTCATAACTTCAATAATATATGTGGCAATCGCTGGCAAAGTTTGTAATAAAAAATCGTATCATTCTTTTAATTCTTTTATTACTTGCCACTTGTGTAATGGGGTATTATGCAGCTAAAGTAAAACTGAGCTACGAATTTACAAAAGCGATACCTTCAGATAACCCGAAGGCCATAGACTATGCAGTATTTAAGGCAAAGTTTGGTGATGATGGAAATTTATTGGTAATTGCTGTGCAAAGTAATGATTTGTTTACCCTCAAAAAATTTACTGCATATCAGCAAATGCTGGTATCACTTAAAAATACAAAGGGTGTAGAAGATATTTTAAGCATACCAGGGGCAGTTACACTTTTAAAGGATAGTGCAACAGAAAAATTAAATGCACAAAAAATATTTTCTGATAAAATTATTTCTCAAGAACAATTAGATACAGAAAAAGCGCTTTTCTTTAGCCTTCCTTTTTATAACCACAGGTTGTACAATACTGCTGCAAATAGTTATTTGATGGCTGTACGTATGAATAGGGAGGTGTTTGCTACTAAAGAACGATCTGCTGTTATAGCCAATGTAAATGCGGCTGTTAGCAATTTTGAAGAAGCTACAAAATCAAAAACATTTATAAGCGGTTTGCCCCTTATTCGTACAATAGTGGGAGATAGAATACAAAAAGAAATGAAGCTTTTTTTACTGGCATCGCTTGGGCTTAGTATTTTAATTTTGCTGCTATTTTTCAGATCTGTAAGTACCACTTTATTATCATTAGCCGTTGTGCTTATTGGTGTAATATGGACGGTAGCAGTAATACAACTTTGCGGTTACCAAATTACCCTGCTTACTGCACTCATACCTACTTTGGTGGTGGTAATCGGCATCCCCAATTGTATTTATTTTATTAATAAATACCATACCTCCTATTTAAAAAACGAACAGCCATCTTTATTATGGCGAAAGCAGGAGGCACTTGTAGCAATGGTAAGTAAAATGGGGGTGGTTACTTTATTCTGTAACCTTACGGCAGCCATTGGCTTTGCAGTATTTGCGCTTACCAAAAGCGCTATCTTAAAGGAATTTGGCGTAGTGGCTGGTATTAGCATTATGATCATATTTTTTATCTCCTTTATATTATTACCATCGGTGCTTAGTTTATTGCCTGCGCCAGGCAAAAATCAATTAAAATATTTGCACAGCAGTTGGATAGAAAAAGTATTAACCACATTGGAAAAATGGGCGTTCCATTACAAAAAACAAGTGTTTGCGGCTACTGTAGTGGTAGTGTTATTCTCCATAGCTGGCATAATGCGGCTAAAAACGGTGGCTTTCATTGTAGATGATCTTCCCAAAACGGATAAAATTTATACTGATCTAAGTTTTTTTGAGCAGAACTTTAAAGGAGTAATGCCATTAGAAATTATGGTAGATACCAAAAAACGCAGGGGTTTAACTGGCATGAAAGCACTCGCCATTTTTGAAAAAGTAGATTCGCTGGCACAATTTATAGGTGCACAAAAAGAAATGACATATCCCCTCAGTATTGCCGAAGGTTTAAAATTTGCAAAACAGGGTTTTTACGAAGGCGATAGCACAAATTATTTATTGCCTAATAGCTTTGACGGGGCTTTTGTAGGAGAATATCTTCGCCCCAATAAAGATACCAATGCTGCAGCAGTAAATAATTTTAGTAAGATGCTTCATTCATTTATTGATACAGCATCGCAAAGTACTCGTATAAGTGTAAGCATGGCAGATGTAGGCACAAAGGAACTCCCGCTGATATTAGAAAAGATTGAAAAGCGCTCCGGCGAATTATTTGACAGTACATATAAAATAACCCTCACCGGCACCAGCATTACTTTTTTGGAAGGGAGTAAATTTATAATCAACGGATTAAAAGAAAGTATTTTTTGGGCTTTTTTGCTGATAGCTGTTTGCATGCTTTTTCTTTTTCGCTCTTTTAGGATATTACTCTGTTCTCTCATACCCAATGTTATCCCGCTACTTATAACTGCGGGTATTATGGGTTGGGCAGGCGTTCCCCTCAAGCCCAGTACAGTGCTTATTTTTAGTGTGGCACTAGGTATTGCCGTAGATATTACTATACGTTTTTTAGTAAATTACAAGCAGGTGCTTCCCGAAGTGGATAATGACATTTCGCTTGCTGTAAAAATTACTATTCAGCAAACAGGGCTAAGCATCATTTATACATCCCTGGTACTCACTGCCGGGTTTGTTATATTTTGCGCCAGTAGTTTTGGCGGCACATTTGCTTTGGGCTGGCTCACCTCTGTTACTCTTTTTACTGCCACCATTACTAATCTTGTTTTACTACCTGTACTGCTGCTTGTATTTGCTAAGAAGAAATAGTTTTTTATAAAAATTTTATATATACGAATTCAAAGCAGCAAATGTTAAAAATTTTTGTCTATCAATTAACAAACTAATTGTTTGAGCGTTATATTTGCGTTAATTCAAAACTAAAAATGTACATGAGAAAAATTATTCTAACCATTATGGTTGCATTTGCATTTTTGCTAAACGCAGCCGCACAAGACCGTACCATTACCGGAAAGGTAACAGATGAGAAAGGGATACCTATTAAAAGTGTTTCTGTGATTGTTAAAGGAACAATTTTGGGAGTAAATACTGATGCAAACGGTATTTACACAATAAAAGTTCCAATTCAGGCAAAGACTTTAATATTTAGTGCAATAGGACTTGCATCATCGGAAGTTGAAATTAATAACAAAAACAATATTAATTCAATTTTAAAAGTTGAAGATAAAAATTTGCAGGAAGTAATTGTTGTTGCTTATGGAACTCAAAAAAAAGCAGCTACTACTGGTGCAATCTCAACAGTTAAAGGTGCTGAAATTGAAAATAAGCCCTTTAGTTCTGTTGACAAAGCACTTCAAGGAAGTGTTGCCGGCTTAAATTCTTCGGCGGCATCTGGTGCACCTGGCGCAGCGCAAGATGTAAGAATTAGGGGTGTGAGCTCAATAAATGCAGGTAATGCACCTTTATATGTACTTGACGGTGCTGTTATGAATACAGGAGATGCTTCACGTTTACAAACTACAGCAAATCTTTTAAGTACATTAAATCCCAATGATATAGAAAGTATTACTGTGCTAAAAGATGCATCTTCTACTGCAGTTTACGGAAGCCGTGCTGCCAATGGGGTAATTTTAATCACGACAAAAAGGGGAAAAGCCGGAAAAACTAAATTTAGATTTGATACTGAAGTTGGTTATAACAACAATGCTTACGAAAGTGAAAGAAATATTCCATTGAATGCAAAACAATATTTAGATTTAACGAGAGAAGGATTAGTAAATTTTGGTGCAACACCTACACAAATAACAGCTACTTTAAAATCTTTAGGGGATAGTACAGGTGTTGACTTTAATTGGAAAAATGCTGTTCAAAGGCAAGGGAATCAACAACAATACAACCTCAGTGCAAGTGGTGGAAATGAAAAAACAACCTTCTATATATCAGGCGGATATTTTAAGCAGGAGGGTACTACAGTCACAAGTGACCTGACCAGAAAAAATGGAGCAATAAGGATAACAAACCAAGCAACTGATAGATTAAATTTAAGTATAAATATTGATGGCGGATTTGTAAAACAAAACACGCCACAAGCAGGGGGTGCTTTTGGAAACCCTATTTTAAGTTCTTATTTCATTTTACCAACACGATCTGCATACAAAATTGACGGTAGCTTAAATTATTTAACATCAGATTTCCCTTTAGGAGGGGTATACAATACTTTAGCAACTACCAGTTTAGATCACAGAAGACTTGGCCAATTAAGTTTAAGAGGTAGTGTATCAGCAGAATATAAAATTCTAAAAAATCTTATTTTCAAAACAGTTTATTCAGGGGACTTTAATACTTTGGAGGAGGAGCAATACAATAATCCATTTTATGGTGATGGTGTAACCACACTTGCGGGAAGTCCTACATTTGGTTCTAATATATTATATAATCCAGCTACAACGGGAAGGATTTTTAATTATTATACCAGATATTATAATTATACATTTACAAATACTTTAAACTACAAACAGAGTATTAATAAGGCTGGTGATATTTATGCCAATATTAAAATCGGCTATGAAAATCAATTATCAAAAGGGTATTTCAATACTTTACAAGGGACAGGTTTTCCTTTAACGCTTGGTTTACAGCAAGCAGCGTCAACAGCAACTCCTAGAACAGCGTCTGCTACAATCTCGGATTATTCCTTTTTATCACAATTTGGTTTACTTGATTTAAACTTTAAAGATAAATACATACTATCTGGAAGTTTTCGCAGAGATGGTTCCTCAAGATTTGGGGATAACAATAAATACGGGAATTTTTATTCTGTGGGAGCTTCCTGGAATGTAGATAGAGAAGATTTTCTTTCAAATAGTAGAATAATTAATCAGCTTAAACTGAGAGGTTCTTATGGAAAAAGTGGCAATGCTTCTATTGGGAATTATGATTATTTTCCAGGATATGGTTTTGGCGCAAATTATAACAGTACTCCAGGTAGTTTTCCAAATAATGTTGGAAATTTAGATTTAACTTGGGAGGAAAACAGACCATTAGATTTTGGAATTGATTTAGGTTTATTTAAAAATAGATTAAATATAACGGCTGATTATTATAAAAGAAAATCATCAAAATTACTTTTGGATGCTCAATTATCTCCCACCTCTGGCTTTCTTTCAGTTAGGAAAAATATAGGCTCTTTGGAAAATAAAGGTATTGAGCTAACAGTTAATGTTACTCCAATTTCAACAAAAGAATTTACGTGGGATGTAAATTTTAATTACACAACTAATGAAAATAAGATAACAAGTTTACCTGATGGAAAAGATATTTTAAATGGTCTTTACATTTATCGTGTTGGTTCAAACGTACAGTCTTATTTTTTACGCCAGTATGCCGGCGTTGATCCTGCAAATGGAGATCCTCTTTGGTATAGCGATTCAACAAAAGGTGGCACTCAAAATGTTTACAGTACTGCTCAAAGAATTGTAGATAAATCACCTGCACCAAAATATTTTGGAGGGTTAACAAATACCCTGAAATACAGGTCATTTACCCTCGACTTTCAATTTTATTACAGTGGAGGAAATTATTCATTCGATAATTTCAATTCTTTTTATCTTGGAGCAGGAGCTAACCCTACTTTTAATAAATCTTCAAGAATATTGGATCGCTGGCAAAAGCCTGGTGACGTAACAGATATTCCTAAATATATTTATGGTGGCAATAAAAGTTTCCAAAGCTCCTCAAGTTTTTATTTAAATAATGGAAATTTTATAAGGCTGAGAAATTTGCAATTAGGGTACAATTTACCTCAACAATTAGCCTCACAACTAAAGTTGTCAAGTGCATTCTTTTACATAAGGGGTACTAATCTTTATACTTGGGTTAAAGATAAAAATCAGCCTTTTGATCCTGAACAAGGAGCATCTTCATTATCTAACTTAAATGAATTTATTCCTAAAACTGTTTCAGTAGGATTGAATTTAGGATTTTAAAACTAGCTAAAAACATTATATGAAAAAATATTTAAATTACCCATTATCTGTACTTGTTTTAATAATTTCCATTACTGTTTTATCATGTAAAAAAGATTATTTAAAACTTACGCCACCTACCTCTTTAACACCCGCTACAGCTTTGGCATCTGAATCTGATTTAGCAACAGCTCTTCTGGGAGCTTATGCCGGAACTGCTGCAACAACTACTCTTCCAGGCGGAGGTTTAAGAAGTTTAGATTTATTTGGGAGAACTGTTCCACTTCTGGGCGATCTTCTTTCAGATAATGCTTATCAATCGTTAACAAATTCTAACAGATATACAAACTTTAATAATTATCTTTTTGTAGTTGCCGACGGAAACGTTTCGGGCTTTTGGAATTCTTCTTATTCCACAATCTTAAGATGTAATAATATAATAAATGCAAATGTTCCTGCAAGTGCTAATGTAAATCAATATAAGGGGGAGGCGTATGCTATTAGAGCATTAGTTTATTTTAATTTAGTTCGTTTTTTTGCTAAACCTTACACTGAAAATCCCGCAGGTTTGGGAGTTCCGATAGTTACAAGTTTTGATATTAATTTATTCCCACAAAGAAATAAAATATCTGATGTATATAATTTAATAATTGCAGATTTAACACAAGCATTTAGTTTAATTACCCAATTTAAAAATTCCTCTCAATTCAGCAAATATGCAGCTAGAGGATTACAAGCTAAAGTTTATTTAAACATTAATGATAAAATTAACGCTAAGACTGCGGCACTTGATGTGATAACTAATAGCGGGTTTACTGTAATTACTACCACAAATCATGCAATTTATTGGGGTGGTTCATTACCAAGAACGGATAAATTGGAAACCTTATTTGAGGTTTCTTCCGATGCTACATCTAACAACGGCTTTGATGCTTTACCTAATATTTACAGTCAATCAGGTTACGGCGATATGCTATGTTCAGACGATCTTTATAGTAATTACATTGCTGCTGATGTTAGAAAAGCTTTATATGCACCAGGCGTTAGAGGTGGTAGTCCCGTAGTATTTATTAATAAGTATGCAAATACCTTCGGTACAGATATTAGCGATACAAAGATTTTAAGAATGAGTGAAATGTATCTAATAGCAGCAGAAGCATCTTTACCATTGAATGAAGTTGATGCTTTAACATACTCAAATTATATAACAAGTAGAAGAGGGGCAAACCTAATAGCTTCAACTGGTAGTGCTTTATTCGATGATATAATAAATGAAAGAAGGAAAGAGTTTGCTTTTGAAGGTGATAGAGTACATGATTTAAATAGATTAAAAAGAACAATTTCAAGAAGTACAAATTATCCCGCAGTGGCAAGAACAATTTTATACACAGATTATAAAAGATTGTTTCCAATACCTCAAACTGAATTAGATGCAAATGAAAATATTAGAGGACAACAAAATCCAAGTTGGTAGCAATTTTATAAAAATTTACAAAAAAGCCCTTTTAAAGGGCTTTTTTAGTGTGCTGTTGAATGATTAATAAAAAATATTGTCTTTTTTATTACTGATCAGCAATACTTTACAACCACCTCCTAAAAAATACTTGTCTTTTTCTTTGGAAATATACCCGCCTATGCCATACTTTTGCACCTCATTAAAAAAGCTGTGGGGATGGCCGCAGTGTCACTTAAACGAAAATACAAATGAGCAAATTACATTTCACTACAAAACATGCGAACGAGGCTACCGTTACACACAACTGGTATGTTGTGGATGGTACTAATCAAACCGTTGGTCGTATGTGCGCAAAGATTGCAGCAATTTTAAGAGGTAAAAATAAAGCCTACTACACCCCACACGTAGATTGTGGGGATTACATTATTGTAACCAACTGCGAAAAAGTAGTTTTTACAGGTAATAAAATGGATGAAAAAGAGTACCTCACTTTTAGTGGCTACCCGGGTGGCCAAAAGGGTGAGATAGCAAAGAACCTACTGAAACGCAGGCCGGAAGTAGTAATAGAAAGAGCTGTAAAAGGGATGCTTCCTAAAAATCGTTTAGGCCGCCAGATGTATAAAAAATTATTTGTATATGCAGGTACAGTACATCCACACGGCGCACAAAAACCACAAGACCTAAACTTTAATCGTAAATAAAAAAGATGCTGGATCTTTAGATATTAAATACAAGACAAAAGATATCTAAGCCATAGTAAATCTTACAAAAATAAAAAATGGAAAAGCAAAAAAACGCAGTAGGCCGCAGAAAAGAAGCTGTAACACGTGTTTTCCTTAGTAAAGGGGAAGGCAACATTACAGTAAACGGCAAAGATTATAAAACCTATTTCCCGCTGGTTTATTTACAAAACCAGGTTATTTCGCCTCTTAAAACTATAGAGAGTACAGATAAATTTAATATAGTTATAAACGCTACAGGCGGTGGTGTAAAAGGCCAGGCAGAGGCTGCAAAGCTGGGTATTGCACGTGCATTGCTTGAGGTGAGTGCAGAGTATCGCCCGGTACTAAAAGCCGCCGGGATGCTTACAAGGGATAGCCGCAGCGTAGAGCGTAAAAAACCAGGTCGCAAAAAAGCAAGAAAGAGCTTCCAGTTTAGCAAGCGTTAAGAGGGTTTCCCAAATCCTTTTGGAGGAGGGAGGGCTTATGGAACGGCACAATTAATATCAACATTTTTAAAATACGAGTATTTCAATTCTTATTGGAGGCTCTTTAAAACAACATAATGGAAAATAATACTTCCTTACAACAGCAGTTACTAGAAGCAGGCGTTCATTTTGGTCACTTAAAGAAAAAATGGAACCCTAAAATGCTGCCGTACATTTTTGCCGAGAAAAAAGGTATTCACATCATTGATCTTAATAAAACGGTAGAAGGTTTACAGGAAGCTGCGGCAGCGCTCAAGGCGATTGCACGCAGTGGTAAAAAGATCATGTTTGTAGCTACTAAAAAGCAGGCAAAAGAAATTGTACAGGAAAGCGCAAAAAGAGTAAATATGCCTTTTGTTACAGAACGCTGGCTGGGCGGCATGCTTACCAATTTTAATACTGTTCGTAAGAGCGTAAAGAAAATGCAAAGCATTGAAAAAATGCTGGGTGATGGTAGTGCAGAAAACCTGAACAAAAAAGAGCGTTTAACGCTAACCCGTGAGAAAGAAAAAATGGAAAAAGTACTGGGTGGTATTGCAAATATTAGTCGTGTACCTTCTGCTTTATTTATGGTGGATATTGGGCATGAGCATATTGCACTTGCAGAAGCAAAAAGGCTTAACATCAGTACATTTGGAATGGTAGATACCAATTCAGATCCTAACAAGGTTGACTTTGCTATACCTGCAAATGATGATGCTACAAAATCTATTGCCATTATCGTAAATTATATTACTGCGGCTATTGCAGAAGGTTTGGAAGAACGCCAGTCTAACAAGGATGAAGACGAGAGTAATGAAGCAGATGAAACAGCAGAACAAAAAGCAGCCCGTTTTGAAAAAGAGCAGGAAGCTGGTGAAGATAGAAGACGTGGTGGCGGCGGTCGTGGTCCTGGTGGGCCAGGCGCAGGCGGTGCACCTAAACGCAGGGTAGCAGGCCCGGGTGCTGGTGGTAGAAGACCAGCAGGTGGCGGTGGCGGAGCAAGATAAGTTTATCTTATATTTCTTTGTAAGAATAAGATATCTGGTTTTGTTTAAAAATGCTTAAAAAGTATCATTGCTGTATTTTAAAGGATAGCAATGATTGTTAGCAGGATTAATGACATGGTAGCACGGTTACTAATTAATCAGTTTACGAGTCATTACATCATTTAAAAATATTTAAAACATTAAAAAAATAAAACGCTCCCCGAATGGTAAGGTGCTTAAGCAATGCCTTTCGGGAGGTTTGGAGGGGCTTAAAAATGAGTGCAACAATAACAGCAGCAGATATAAATAAATTACGCCAGGCTACTGGTGCAGGTATGATGGATTGCCGCAAAGCGCTTACAGAAAGCAATAGCGATTTTGAAGCAGCAATAGACTGGCTTCGCAAACAAGGACAAAAAGTAGCAGCAAAGCGCAGCGACAGAGAAGCAAAAGAAGGTGTTGTAATTGCAAAGACAACTGCAGGTAATAAAGCAGGGATAGTACTTTGTATAAGTTGTGAAACTGACTTTGTAAGTAAAAATGCAGATTTTGTAGCATTTGCTCAAAGTATTGCTGATGCTGCTATAGCACATGATGTAAAAAGTGCCGAAGAACTAAATGCAATATCTATAAACGGCGCTACTGTAGCAGACCTTATTTTGGATAAGGTAGCTTCAATAGGTGAAAAAATAGAAGTTTCTAAATTTGAAAGAATAGAAGCACCTTATGTAGCAAGTTATATACATGGTGCAAATCGCATGGGCGTTTTGGTAGGTATGACTATAGAAGCTGCAGAAGCAGGTAAAGATGTAGCTATGCAAATTGCTGCAATGAACCCACTGGCAGTAGATGAAACATCTATATCTCCTGAAACGATTGAAAGAGAAAAAAATATTGCCATAGAAATGATAAAGGCAGAAGGCAAACCTGCTGAAATGGCTGAAAAAATAGCAGCGGGAAAAATGAATAAATTTTTTAAAGACAATACACTAATGGCTCAGGCTTTCGTAAAAGACGGCAATCAATCTGTGGAAAATTATTTAAAAAGTATTAACGCTGGTTTAAAAGTTACCGATTTTAAAAGGGTAGCATTGGGATAATTATTCTACAAAAATAAAAGTTTTTATAAAGCCCCGAATAATTTCGGGGCTTTACTTTAGGTGCAGCTTAAATTTATTTTTTTTCTGGTACACAATTAGGAACTTTCTTACCAGATTTTGTTTTTGAACCTATTTGTTCATAACCGCTCCAGCAGGGATCAGTCTTCTTTTTTGAAGTTGTTTTTTTTGTTGCACTTTTTGTTGCTTTTTTACTTGCTGCCATATTTTTTTGATAGAAAATACAAATGATAAGCCAACATTTTACTTAAATGATTTATGATCGATCTTAGAAACAACTACTTTAAAAGTTTTTACTTTTTTACCTGGCATTGTGTACAAAAATAACTTACCCGCTTCCCTTTACCCGTATATTTCTTTACCATGCTATTGCCACAGCGGCTGCATTTTTTTTGATTGTAGGCATTCCAGTATTGGGAGAGCGTACCGGCTATTTTATATTGTAAAAATTCAAAAGCATATTTTACTGCATGTTTTATTATTGAACTTATCTCGGTAGCGGCTAAGTCTTTTACCTTTGTTTCCGGATGAACTTTAGCACGCCATAAAACTTCATTTTTTATTATATTTCCTACACCTGCAAAAATCTGCTGGTCTGCGAGGGTATCGCATATCATCCTATCTGCTATTGGTTTTAATTTCTTTTTTGCCGCTGCAGTATCCCATTTATTACTCATAATATCTGCAGCAGAGTCATAGATAGAAATGTTTGGGGTAAGTTTTACATCAGCTACATAAAAGTTTAATTCCTCTTTGGCAAATTGTAAATGCAGTTTAGGATTTATATGAGCCTTTTGTTTATTTATGGTATAACTGCCAAACATCCTCAGGTGTATTTCAATATTATTTTTTGGCAGGCAAATGAATAAATGCTTTCCCCAGGTTTTGATGGAAACAATTTTCCTATTTTGTATTTCATCAAAATTAATAGTAGCATAGCCAGATGCAGCTATAATTTTTTTACCTGTAAAATGTTTTATATTTTCTTTTAAAATGAGTAAAGACGGACCTTCTGGCATAGCTTTTTAAGAATTTTAATAACAAAGCCTGCGCCAATAGCAGAGTATTGTATGGCCCAATTAGCAATTAGGTCTTATTACCAACAAAATACTTCTTGATAAACCATCTGAGTTTAAAATTTTTGATGTTATTTCCATTATGCTTTCCTTTCCCTCAGCATTAATGTAGAGATAGGGAACATTTTTCATACCCTTTCCCTTTACTAATATTTGTGCTATGCGGCTTCGCAATTCTGTTTTGCGCCAAAAAGAATTTTCTACCAGTGATAACTTCGTATCTACTTCGGGTGCTTTTTTTAATTGAAAAATTCTAATAAATGCTTTATTAGTTCTTATAATCCGAAGCTCGGAATTAAGAACAATAAATGCAGCATCTTTTACAGAATCAAATATGGTATTTAGAAATTCATTACTTTCCAATAAAACCCTTTCCAGTTTTTTTTGTGTATTAATATTCTGTATTATCTTCACAAGAAATTTTTTCCCTTCAACATTTTTTACACAAATAGATTCGCCCATTACCCAGATATTAGTACCGTCTTTATGCAGCAGATAATTATTATCGCTCATAGATCCCTTATCCAAAGCTATTTTTACTTCGTTTTGTGGACGTTTAGCCGCTCTGTCTTTTTCAGTAAAAAGTATAGCGAAATTTTTACCCAAAAGAAATTTTTCTTTATAACCGAATACTGAAAGAAAACAAGGATTGATTTGTAACATAATTCCCTTTTCGTCCATTACAATTACAGAATTTTCTTTTGCATTTTTAAATATATCGGCAAAGATGCCATGTACGTCTATCATGTATTGCAGTTGAATGTGGGTTTTTGATTTTATATTGGGGCTGTAAAGATGCGAACAGATTTACAAAAAATAGTAGTTTTTATGAATTAGTTTTATTTTTTGGAAAGGTAATATTAAATGCTCTTTACTGGTGCACTGTGTATAGCTGCAGCCATTTCTTTTATAAGATAAGGGTCTTTTTCTATCGCATTGCCTACAACAATTATATCTGCGCCGGCTTTGCAGTTTAAATAAGCTTTCTCTGCAGTAATAATACCTCCGCCAACAATAAGTGGCACCTGTATACATTCGGCAACTTTTTGTATCATAAGCTCAGTAATGGGCTTGAGTGCACCACTGCCTGCATCCATATAAATTAACTTCATACCCAGCATTTCGCCTGCCATTGCGGTGCACATAGCTATTTCATTTTTATCTGCTGGTAATGGTGCGGCGTTACTTATATAAGATACAGTTGTGGGGGCGCCTCCATCAATAACCATATACCCTGTACTCATAACCTGCAGCCCGCTTTGTTTTACAAAAGCTGCAGATACTACATGCTGCCCTATAAGGAGCTCTGCATTACGACCACTTATAAGGCTTAAATAGAGCAATGCATCAGCATATTTACTTACCTGCGAGGGGCTGCCAGGAAATAGTATAACAGGTATATTACAAAGACTTTTTATTAGCTGTACGCACCTATCCAGGTAATTGGAAACTACAAGGCTTCCTCCTACCAAAAAGTAATCTACCCTGGCAGTAACAGATAACTCAATTAATTGATGTACTAATTCATCATTTACTTTATCAGGATCTATTAGCACTGCAAAAGACTTTTTGCCCTGCTGCTTACGATCTGTAAGTGACTGATAAATATTGTTCAACATAAAACTTTTGCGGTTTGCTGCAAATTTGCTTGTTTTTTTGTTATTATCGAAATATAAACCAGTAAATTAATGCTGTTATTTATTTCAAACTAATTATAATTAATTTTGACTATGCAGCACTTTCAAAGTGAAATAAAATTTAAAACCGCTCGAAGCGGGGGTAAAGGCGGCCAGAATGTAAATAAGGTTGAAACCATGGTAGAAGGTTATTGGCATATAGCAACATCAATATTAGTAAATAATGATGAAAAGAATTTGTTGTTCCAAAAGCTTGCCAATAAAATTAATAGTGATGGATACCTGCTGGTGAAAAGCCAGGTGCACAGAACACAACTTGCAAACAAGGCAGAAGTTATAAAAAAAATAAATGAACTTATAAAAAAGGCATTGATCGTACCTATAAAAAGAAAACCAACCAAAATACCCAAAGGAGTAAAAGAAAAAAGGCTGGCTGGTAAAAAAATAGCCGGGGTAATAAAGCAAGGCAGAAAAAAAATAACAACTAATGATTAAAATAGCTTTATCTTTTTTTTGTTTATTATCTTTTTCATTGGCTTACCCTCAAAAGACAAAGAAAGAAAACAGGATAATTATACATTTTGAAAACCGGGCGAATGGAAAAAAAATAGTGCTTAATGATAGCATTTACAGTACTATTTTCGATGAAAAATATGCCGTGCATAAATTGAAATATTACGTAAGTGATATACATTTTATTACCCAAAAAAAAGAAAAAGTAATTAAGGAAGTTTTTTTGATAGATGCTGCAAAAGATAATACTATCAACCTGCTAATGCCGGAGGAGAATATTGCCGGAATACAATTTTTATTAGGGGTAGACAGTTTGCTGAATTGCAGTGGTGCACAGGAGGGCGCTTTAGACCCGCTTAATGATATGTATTGGACCTGGAACAGTGGATATGTAATGTTTAAAATGGAAGGAACGAGTAATTCATCCCCTGCTGATAAACAAAGAATAGAACAGCATATTGGCGGTTATAAAGGAGCATTTAAAACTATGCGGATGGTAAAACTGTTTTGCATTAAAAACAAGGAAATTACTATAGTAATGAACTTGGATAAATATTGGGATGGCATTAATAAAATAAAAATCGCTGAAATGCCTGTTATTGCTGCTATTGGTGAAGAGGCAAAAAAAATAGCAGATAATTTTGCCGGAATGTTTTGTGTAGCAGATTAATTTTTTTATATAACCTGCAACTTTAAATCTATGCAGAGCGGAAAAGTAATGTAAAATGCAGGGGCCAAAGAATTTTTTATTTTCTCTGTAAATTTAATTAAACAGATCAATTGAAACTAAAAGTACTTTTTTCTTTTTTTCTTTTTATTGTTGCTGCGCTTATAATAACCGGGGCGGAAAAAGCGATGTATAATCCTACGCCTGTTCTTTTTAAAATTCCATACGGATTTCCCAAACCTGCCACAAATATTTTTGCTAATAACAGCCTAACGGAAGAAGGTTTTCAATTAGGTAAAAAACTATTTTATGACGGCAAGCTTAGTAAGGATGGGGAGGTAAGCTGTGGCAGTTGTCACCAGCCCTTTGCAGCATTTTCTACCTACGATCATGATCTTAGCCATGGCATAAACAACAATTTTAGTACCCGCAATGCACAGGCACTTATAAACCTTGCTTGGATGAAGGAATGGCACTGGGATGGTGGCATAAATAATATAGAAATGCAGCCTCTTGCACCGCTTACTGCAGCAAACGAAATGGGAGAAACACTGGATAATGTTATGCTAAAAATAAAAGCGGATAGTGTATACCGCCGCATGTTTCGCAATGCATTTGGCAATGCAAATATAACCAGCAGCCAAATGCTTAAAGCACTTGCCCAGTTTACCGGCAGCCTGGTGAGTGCAAATAGTAAATACGATAAAGTAAAAAGAGGAGAAGCCAGTTTTATTTTACCCGAACAAAAAGGGTATGAAATATTTAAAGCGCTTTGTAATAGCTGCCATGCAGAACCTTTATTTACAGATAATAGTTATCGTAACAATGGAATAACGCTGAACCGATTTGATGATATAGGCAGGCAAAAAATAACAGGTAATAAAAGCGATTCCCTAAAATTTAAAGTTCCTACACTTCGAAATATTTCCCTTACTCTTCCTTACATGCACGATGGGCGTTTTGCTTATCTGGATAAAGTAATAGACCATTACACCAATATAGACACAACCATTAAAAATCTCGATACACAACTTAGAAAAAAAATTATTTTATCTAATATAGAAAGACAACAACTCCTACTTTTTTTACGAACCCTTACAGATACTGCCTTTACAAAAAATAAACGGTTTTTGCCTTAGCAAAAACCGTTGTTGTATAATTAAATAATACTGCTATTAATTTTCTGCAATATTTGCTCTGCCAGATTTTTTATCTGCATTTCTGCCTAATATATATCCACCTGCTGCACCAATAATACCTCCTATTATTGCGCTCTTACCTTTCTTTTTACCAATAACCGCACCTGCTACAGCGCCACCTATTCCACCCATGGCAGCACCTTTTGCAGCTCCGCTCCATCCTTCATTTTTTTTAGCAGGTTCAGATGTTTTTACTACATCTGTGTTAGTGCCGGTTGAAGGAGCAGGTGTCTGTGCTACAGGTGCAGGTGTTTCTACAACAGGTGCAGTAGCAGGCGGCTGCGGATTTTGTATTGCTATAGGTCGTTTTTTTTCTACCACTCTTATTATTTTGGTAATTGTTCTTATCTCAGGTTTTGATCGGGTATTTTTTTCTTGCGGTAAAACGGCTGGTTCAATATTACCTGCCGGTGCAACATCAGTAGAATAATTACCTTGCTTAAGCAATGAGGTATCCGTAAATACAATGCCTTTATCAATTTGCAATGCCTCTTTTTTTTCTGTTTTACATGCAGTAAAAAAAAGAATTGTTGAGGATAATATGAGTAAAGTGTTTTTCATAATGTTTGTTTTATTTTGTTAGTGAATAATACACATTACGCAAAATAATGCCAGTACATAAAAACAGTATGCTATTAAGAAATTTTTATGTTAATCGCTTTTAACTAAGCCTTATCTTTATTGTATGCGAACAGGAATTTTCAGAAGATATACAAAACGATTTTTTGTATATTTTAATATTGTTATTGCTGTATCATTTTTGCTTGGGTGCTATTGTTCCTGGTTTAATCCCGCTTATTTTTGGTTTGTAGGCTTACTCACGCTTGCATCTCTTTATCTCTTATTAATATTGGTGTTGTTTATTATTTTTTGGCTTATTTTTAAAACAAAATTTGCATTCATAAGTATAGCTGCAATATTGCTTGCATGGAACCCCGTGAGACAGCTTATAAAATTTAGGTTTTCTACAGAAGATATGACAGCCAAAGCACCTGCGGATATTAGGGTGATGAGCTGGAATGTGGAACACTTCGATATTCTGGAGCATAAAAAGCATCCCGAAGTGAAAGAAAAAATGATTGCGCTTATAAATAAATATGAGCCGGATATCGCTTGCTTTCAGGAAATGGTAGCTAGTGATTTTGATTCCACAGCAATAAATTATGTACCCCAGTTTTTAAAAGAACTTCATTTTTCCCAGTATAATTATTCCTATAATAAAAAACTGGACTTTGACGGAAAGCATCGTTTTGGAATTATTACTTTCAGTAAATTTCCGATAGTACGTCAACATACTATTAGCTATGATCCTAATGACTATAATTCGATATTTCAATACACAGATATTCAGAAAGGTGCAGATACTTTTCGCATATTTAACGTTCATCTGCAGTCTTTAAAATTTAGCAATGTAAATAGGCAATATATGGATGATCCTACCATAGAAAATGGAAGCGATCTTAAAAAATCTAAAAATATAATTGTAAAATTAAAAACAGGTTTTTTAAAAAGAAGACTGCAAAGCGATCGTATACGAAAAGCGGTAAATGAAAGTCTTTACCCGGTAATTATTTGCGGCGACTTTAATGATGTACCTAATAGTTATGCTTACGATATTATAGGAAAAAATCTAAAAAATGCTTTTGTAGAAAAAGGAGGTGGCATAGGCAGAACTTTTTCTGCAATATCTCCCACACTACGCATAGATAATATTCTTTGTGATAAACTTTTTGGAGTAAAACAATTTGTACGTATCAACAAAAAGATGAGTGATCATTTCCCAATAATTACAGATCTTCAGATAGGCAACAGCAACAAATAGTTTTTATTTTTTGTTAACAAATAAAAATTTTGTTTATTTAAACAAGTACATATATTTACTGCATAAATTAATTAATAAATGAATACCGAGAAGAGCAGTTATCTTAACAGCTCAATGCTTGCCAAAGCATCAATACTAACCAGCATCACCTTCACTAGCATTTACGGTTTAGAATTTTGCAATTATAATAAGCCTTTTCTTAAAGAGGCTAATGTAAAGGCAGATACTGTACTGGCAAAACAAAAAGCTGACAGCGTTATAAAAATTAAAAAAGCAAAAACAATTTATCTCACTTTTGATGATGGACCAGGAGCTGGTACCAATAACGTTATTAATATTATAAAACAGGAAAAAGTAACTGCTACAATGTTTATAATTGGAGAACATGTGCATGGCAGCCCAAGCCAAAATAATACGTGGAATACAATGCAGTTTGATTCTTTTTTACAAATATGCAATCACAGTTATACTCATGCTTTTCATAATAATTTTAATAAATTTTACAGAGAAAGTGCCGGAGCAATAAATGATTTTGGCAGAAGTAATGACAGCTTTCATTTTACTACTAATATTATTCGCACCCCTGGTCGTAACATTTGGCGCACAGCAAAGATTAATTTTACTGATTTAAAAAAAAGCACACAAACGGCAGATAGTTTAAAAAGAAGCAATTATAATCTGATTGGCTGGGATCTGGAATGGCGTTTTACAAGAAATCAAAAGTTAATACAATCAGACACTCTTTTGGTAAATGAAATAAATAACTTCTTTGTAAAATCTGAAACCAGAACTCCGGGGCATTTAGTATTGCTTATGCATGACCGTACGTTTAAAAACAGTACAGATTCTGCGGCTTTGAGTTGGATGATACAAAAATTGAAAAGTACAGATGAATACAATTTTGAAACATTAGATAAATATCCAGATATCCTTCATCCCTAAAAACTTGATATAAAAGCAATAGTTATTTAAGACCTATATTTTCTCCCGCAGCTTTATATGCAGGAAACCATGAAGCTAAAAAAGAAATAAATATAGCAGCACCGGCTACCATTAAAAAATCTGTAGCTATTAATTTTATAGGAAAATAATCTATTAAAAAAGACCCACCCTGTATTTTTATGAGATGAAATTTTAACTGAAACATACAAATAATAAGTGCCAGTACAATACCAATGGCGGCACCTGCAAAGCCAAGGAGCAGGCCTTCGCTCAGAAATATTTTTTGAATACCAGCTTTTGTTACCCCCATGCTTCTTAAAATTCCGATGTCTTTTTTCTTTTCTAATACAAGTATGGTAAGCGCACTTACCATGGTAAAAGCAGCTATAATAAGTATGAGTGTAAACACGGCATAAATAGCCCATTTCTCCAGGTTCATTGTATTGTATAAACCTGCATTTTGCTCATACCTTGTTTTTACTAAAAATTTATTGCCCAGTACAATCTGTAATTTTTTTTTTGCTTCTGCTGCGTTTTGCTTTGGCAGTAATTTAATTTCCATAGCACTATATTCATCTGCTGCATACCCCATTTGCCGTTTCACAAAATCAATATTGGTAATGGCATATTGGTTATCTATTTCCTGCTGTATAGCAAATACGCCGTTTGTTTTTGCATTGCCTTCGCTCATAGCATCGGCAGCATCTATACCTTTATTTTTTTTAGGAAGAATAATGGTTACCACACCCGGCGGAAAAGCAGCATTCATACTGATATCTGCAGCATTTTGTACACCGTAACCTACCACTAGCCCTGGGTCATCAATAGTACCAATATTAAAAGTGCCGGTATTTGTTTTGGAAGCTACACCAGTTATTATCCTGTAATTGGTATCTACACCCTTTAAGGTAACTACAGATTGTGATGCTTCATTTTGCAGCAGCGCTTTATCTTCTGCAACCATAGAAGCACCTGCAACAAAAGGTTGCTTTTTTATTTGCACAATATTTTCCTGCGTAAGGGTAAACGTTTTTCCGCTGGCGGGTACAATTTTAATATCTGTATAAAAAGAGGAGTATAAAGATTTTACAAGGTCTTCAAAACCATTAAAAACACTAAGCACCAGCACCTGGCAGCAGGTAGCAAATGCAATTACAATAGTAGTTACCCATGCTATAATATTTACCGCATTTGCAGATTTTTTTGCCCTGAAATATCGCCACGCAAATAAAAAATACATCAGTTTTCTTTAGGGTCTAAATTATCTGCAATATTTTTATCCTGTACTTTTATTTCTTTAAATATCTGTTCCATTTTATCTACATAATCCAGCGTATCATCTATATAAAAAGTAAGTTGTGGCATGCTGCGCAACTGGTGGCGCACTCTTGCGGTAAGTTCTTTTTTTATTTCCCATGCTTTTTCCTGTATTTTATTAAGGGTGGCAACGGCATCGGTTATTTTAAAAAAACTGAGGTATATCCTTGCATCAAAAAGATCGGGGGTTATTTTTACTGAGGCTATAGAAATCATCCCGCCATCCATCATTGTAAGTCCCATACGCTGAAAAATCTCATTAAGGTCTTTTTCTAAAACTGCCGCCACTTGTTTTTGTCTTTTTCCTTCTATCATTTGTTGTGCTTTATATGGCTGTAAAATTAGTTACTTTGCGGTTCTATTCTCTTATTAAATCTAATGAAAAAATATTCACTCATTTTTGCGTACTTAAAGGATTACAAGCTGGCTATTACTTCTTACATAGTTTGTACTATACTTTCTATACTTTTTGGAATAGCATCTCTGGGTATGTTTCTTCCTTTTTTGCAGGTGTTGTTTAAAGTAGATATGGGAGCTATTCCAGTGAGCAACGGCGCTACCAAATTATCTCTTTTTCAACTTATAAAAGAGAAGATTACGGTTTTAGTAAGTACCAGCACGCCTGTACAGGCGCTTGGTATAATTTGTGTTTTAATAATTATAAGTATTGTTTTAAAAAATGTTTTCCTGTACCTGGCCTCCCGGTCGTTAATGCCCGCAAAAAATAAAGTAGCTACCAGGTTCAGGATAGATATTTTTAATAAAGTACTCAGCCTGCCTATTGGCTATTTTACGGAGCAGCGAAAAGGTGACCTTATGAGCCGTATGACCAATGATGTGGGGCAGGTAGAAGGCTCTGTATTATCTGCTTTGGAGGGATGGGTAAAAGATCCTTTGCAAATCATTTTTTATCTCATTGTGCTTTTTTCTGTAAGTGCAGAACTCACGGTTATCATTTTATTTTTTATTCCTGTTATGGGGTTTTTTATAGGAAGACTGGGACGATCTTTAAAAAAACCATCAGGAGAAGTTGCGCAAAAAAGCGGAGAATCTATTTCTATATTAGATGAAACATTAAGTGGGCTAAGAGTGATAAAAGCATTTAATGTAGAACGGGCCATAAGAAAAAAATTTGCTGATAACAGTTATCATCTTTTGGATATTACCAATAAAATAGGATACAGGCAAAGCTTTGCATCGCCTATGAGCGAAATGCTTGGTGTTACCATGTTTACAAGCATACTTTATTATGGGGGCAGCAAGGTGCTGGGCAACGAAATGTCTTTACTAAAAGGTGCAGATTTTCTTACTTATATGGCTATGTTCTGGGGTATTATTGATCCTGCAAAAAGTATATCCGGGGCATTTAGTAACCTGCAGCGGGGCAGTGCCGCTATTGCAAGAATAGAAGAAGTATTAAACGCACCCGTAACGGTAAATGAAAACCCGGGAGGCATACAAATAACCCATTTTAATGAAAGCATAGAATTTAAAAACGTAAGTTTTTATTATGAAGATGTAATGATTTTAAAAGACATTAATATTACCGTAAAAAAAGGCGAGACAGTAGCACTGGTAGGCAGCAGCGGTGCAGGAAAATCTACCCTGGCAGATCTTATTCCTAGGTTTCATGATACTACCAGCGGGCAAATATTAGTGGATGGAGTTGACATAAAAGACTACTCTTTATTTTCCCTGCGAAGCCTTATGAGTATCGTAACACAGGAGCCGATACTCTTTAATGATACTATTGCAAACAATATAGCACTGGGTATGGAAAATGCAGGACAGGAAGAAATTTTTAATGCAGCAAAAATTGCCAATGCTCATTTATTTATAGAAAAAAAAGAGCAGGGCTATGATACCAATATAGGCGACAGAGGAATGAAACTAAGCGGCGGCGAAAGGCAGCGGCTTACCATAGCAAGAGCGGTTTTAAAAAATCCTCCCATACTTATTTTAGACGAAGCCACTTCATCTCTGGATACAGAAAGTGAAAGACTGGTGCAGGATGCTATAAATAATTTAATGGAAAACCGAACCTCTGTTGTAATAGCACACCGGCTAAGTACCATACGCCATGCAAATGAAATTATTGTGCTGCGCAAAGGACAAGTGGTAGAACGAGGTACGCATACCAGCCTTATAAACCAGGATGGTTTTTACAAGCGTTTGGTAACTATGCAGCAGGTGAAATAACTATCAAAGAAAAATAAAAAGTGTAAACTTCCCTATCGAACTAGTTTATAATTTTTATACTCACCAATTCTGTAGCCTGTTATATCTTCAATAAAAAAACTGATCTTATGGCTAAGCTTCATATTTGCATAGCTGCTTTGCAAAGTATTGTACTCAAATATCCAGTTTACTTTTTTAATTTTTTCTGCAATGGCGTGTGGGTGTGTGCCATTAAATAACAGCAGCCTGTCTATTCGGTGATAATCAAAATCTCTCTGGAGTTCTTCTGCTGTAGCCACAAAACCGGGATTGTGCATTTTAGTAAAATTCAGCGATTTCTGGTTGCATACAGTTGGGTGTTTTACCCAGCCATAATGATAGATATACGCATTTATTTTTTTTACTTTTAATTTTGTATTATCGCCAAAACGAAAGCCCTGTGCATCTCTGTAAGAAGTAATATTTTTATTATTTCTTATAATCCTTATTTCATTTTTGTACCATTGTTTTCCGGCACCCACATAATTGTAATTGCCATAAAAATGAATGTATTTAAATAGCAGCCCATCCACTTTTTTGTTGGTAAGATTATCCTTCATGGCTGTACGTATAACATCATAATCTTTTTCATGAATTACTTCATCTGCCTGTAAATAAAATGCCCAGTCTACACCGGCACTTATGGCTGCAAATGCTTTATTGGTTTCTACCGCAAGTACTGCGCCGCCTGTTCTTATATTTTCATCCCATACAGTATTTATTATACGAATTTTATGGCTGGGTATGGCTTCTATCAATGCTCTTGTGCCATCATCAGAATTACCTACAGCCACTACCATTTCATCTACCAGCGGCAATAAAGATGTTATAGATTCCACTACAGGATAATCGTATTTTATGGCATTGCGTATAAAAGTAAACCCTGCAACTTTCATCTGAAATTATTTACGAAACGTTTAAAACAGAAAGTATATTTTAAACTTAAAAACACAAAAGTATTTTTTTAGAAAAGAATATGAAATAGTGTAAAACATTTACCAGCTTCCGCTTGCACCGCCGCCACCGCCGCTGCCACCACCAAAACCGCCAAAGCCACCACCCCCGCCGCCACCCCAATCTCCGCCGCCACCGCCTCCCCTGCCGCCACCCAGCAGTGTGCTCCATAATATTGCTTCTCCAATACCCGTTTGCCCGCGGCGGCTCATAAAAGTACCGCCACCACCGCCTCTGCGGGATATTAATAAAACAATAATGACGATGATAATAATAAAAATAAAGCTGCTGCCACCTTTGCCAGTACTTCTTTGCCTTACTGTATTGTATTGCCCTTTTACAGCTTGCATTATTGCATCTGTACCTTGGTCTATACCTCTGTAATAATCATTGCCTTTAAAATTAGGCACAATAATATCATCTATTATTTGCTTTGCAGTTGCATCGGTAAGGTTGCCTTCTAACCCATAACCTACGGTTATATCTAAGGTGCGGTCATCTTTTGCAATAAGCAGTACAACTCCATTATTATTTTTTTTTGAACCTACACCCCATTTTCTTAAAAGGTCTACATTATAATCGGATATCGTTCGCCCGTTTACCGAGGGCACAATTACAACAGCTATTTGCGTAGAAGTACTGTCATCCAATGCTACCAACTTTTGCTCCAGCTCTGCTCCCTGAGTTGCAGTAAGTGTGTTGGTAAAATCGTTTACTAGACGTGGCGGGTTTGGCCGCTCGGGTAACTGAGCAAAAACGCTGAGGGTCATCAGCAGTAAAAAAGAAGAAAATAATATTTTTTTAAACCTGCTCATTGTAATTTTTAAATGGTAGTGATTATCCGGTATTTATATTTTTTATAACGGGGGTGCAAAGACTGCCTGGGAGATTCTTTTTGTGCGCATAAATTTTATCATAATTTTTATCCAGACCAAAGAGAAAATCATTCTTATTTTTACTGATTCTTATACCATCGGCATCACTTGATGTAAATAATTATTTACCAAAAACGATTTCGTCAGGCAATTCATTTTTATCTTCTGATCTGTTATAAGGAAATTTTTCTTTGAGCGTTTCGCCAATCATTTTTATACACTGTACCATGCCTTCACAAATATCATCTTCATTAAAATCGCTCATCATTTTTTTTACGGCATTATTCCAAAAGAGTTCGCCCGTTTGGTTATAAATTCCTTCATCACCAAAAAGCGCCAGTTCTTTGTGCGTAGTTGCAATATATAGCAGCACTGCATTCCGGTGATCTGTCTTGTCCATTTTTAGGTCAAAGAAAACCTCTGCTGCCCTGTCCATCGTTTCCACATAAGGGGTTTTACTTTCTACATACACCCGCACTTCGCCACTGGTTTGCTGCTCTGCATGGCGTATAGCTTCTACAATCCGGTGTTTTTCGGCATCGGTAAAAAAAGCTGGTTTTTTAAAAAAGGGAAATAGCTTCATTTAAATTTTATTTCTGTTGCTTTATCTGCTCCTGCATCTGATGAGAAACCATTTTTATATTTAAAGCCAAACAAACCTGCAACCATACTTACAGGAAAACTTCTTACCGAACTGTTGTACGTTTGTACAGATTCATTAAAATCTTTGCGGGCTATTTTTATGCGAAGTTCTGTACGTTCCAGTTGTGTTTGCAAAGTGGTAAATGCTTTCGTGCCTTGTATATCCGGATACTTTTCTACATTTATGAGCAGCCTGTTTGCAGCACCGGCAAGCTCATCCTGCGCCTTGCCTTGTGTAGTAAAGCCCTCTGCCGAAACCGTTGCTGCGCCTGCATTTGTGGCTGCTGCCCTGCTTCTGGCTTCTATAACCTGTTGCAGCGTATTTTGCTCATATTGCGCCCCGCCGCTTACCACATTTACCAGGTTGGGAATAAGATCCAGCCTGCGCTGGTAAGCATTCTGCACTTCGTTCCATTGTTGTGTAACCTTCTCCTCTTTTTTTACAAGACCATTGTAAGTTACTATCACAAAAATGCCCAATAGTATCAATACGGCACCAAAAATATATCCGGAATATTTTTTCTTATTCATAAGAAATTAAAATAGAAAATTATACCGAAGGGAAATAATCTATAGGCTAAACTATTTTACGCCGGTATAATTTCGTCTAAAATTTACACACTTACCTTCCGTCTCTTTTAATAGATTGAGAAGTAATTATTTCTTTTTATTCAGGTCATCAAAATTTACATCTACTTTTTTCTCAGCACCAGCATCTGCAGTAAAACCTTGTTTTGCATGAAAACCAAACAAACCACCGAGTATGTTCATTGGGAACGAACGTACTTTTGTATTGTAAATATTAATTTCGTCATTAAAAATTTTCCTGGAATTTTTAATGTTGTTTTCTATTCCTTCCAACTGGCTTTGTAGTTTCATAAAACCTTCTGTAGCTTTTAGCGTAGGATATGCTTCTACTGTAGCAAGCAGCCTGCTTAGCGAGCCGGATAACTGCCCCTGCGCAGCCTGAAACTCCGCAATTTTTTCTGGCGTAAGGTTATCTGCATTTATATTTACGCTAGTAGCTTTTGCTCTTGCTTCCACTACCGCAGTCAATGTATTCTGCTCAAAATTGGCAGCACCTTTTACTGTATTTACAAGGTTACCTACAAGGTCAGACCTGTTCTGATATTCCGTCTGTACATTGCTGAATGCTTTTTTTACACTTTCATCTTGCTTTACAAGGCCATTGTATCCGTTGCAGCCCATAAAAAGTATGATGGCAACAACTGCTAATAAAATTAATAATCCGGGACGTTTCATTTTGCTTTGTTTTATGGTTAAGAACGTAAATGTAAGGAAATAATATATGCAGGTGTGTTTTCTTTACATATGATATACGTTTTTAAAAAAATCATTATTACGTAAAAAATTAAAATTAAAAAAGAGAATAACAACCTGTAAATTCGCAGCGCAAAAACAATCACTTTAAATATTTTATTATGAGTTCAGTAAAAGTTGCAATTAATGGTTTTGGTCGTATTGGCCGTTTGGTTTTTCGTGAGATACACAATATGGAAGGTATAGATGTAGTTGCCATAAATGATCTAACAAGCCCGGCCGTGCTGGCTCATTTATTAAAGTACGATAGTGCGCAAGGCAGGTTTGAGCAGCAGGTAACCTCTACAGAAAATGCAATAGTAGTAAATGGCCACGAAATAAAAATATATGCACAAAAAGATCCGGCACAAATTCCATGGGGTACGCATGATGTAGATGTGGTAATAGAAAGTACTGGTTTTTTTACTGATGCTGCAAAAGCACAGGCTCACATTACGGCAGGTGCTAAAAGAGTGGTAATATCCGCACCGGCTACTGGCGATTTAAAAACAGTTGTATTTAATGTAAACCATGCCATATTAGATGGTACAGAAACCATTATAAGTTGCGCCAGTTGTACCACCAATTGCCTCGCACCAATGGCAAAAGTAATGAACGATAATTTTGGGATTATTACGGGTATGATGAGTACTATACATGCCTATACCAACGATCAAAATACTTTAGATGCACCGCACCCAAAAGGCGATTTAAGAAGAGCACGGGCTGCCGCAGCCAATATTGTACCCAATAGTACTGGCGCAGCAAAAGCAATAGGGCTGGTGCTTCCGGAGCTTAAAGGCAAGCTGGATGGCGGTGCGCAAAGAGTGCCTGTAATTACCGGTTCGTTAACTGAATTATATTCTATTTTAGAAAAAACAGTAACGGTAGACGAAGTAAACGCAGCCATGAAAGCCGCAAGCAACGAAAGTTTTGGGTATAACGAAGATGAGATTGTGAGCAGCGATGTTATTGGAATTAAATTCGGATCGTTGTTTGATGCTACACAAACTAAAGTACAAACCATTGGCGATAAGCAACTGGTAAAAACAGTAAGCTGGTACGATAATGAAATGAGTTATGTGTCTCAATTGGTGAGAACAGTAAATTATTTTGCAGGATTGATAAAATAAAATCTTTAAAATAAATGTAAAAAGACTTTCTTCGGAAGGTCTTTTTTGTTTTTTACAAGTACAGCTTAAACAGTAACTTTACATAAATGATAATTTTATGGAAAAAGAATTATTAAAAGGAATAACTATTTTACCGGGATTGATGGGTGGGAAACCTACAATTAGAGGGATGCGGTTTAAAGTATCTGATGTATTAGGGTATCTTTTCTCAGGTATGACTGAGAGTGAAATTTTGGAAGATTTTTCATATTTGGAAAAGGAGGATATCTCTGCATGTTTGGCATATGCTGCAATAAAATTGGATCACACAATAATACTTGTAGCAAATGACGCAGCTTGATGAACTGGAATTTTGGATTGATTTAAATCTGCCTCCTCAAATGGTAAGTTGGCTTAAAGATGGATTTATTGCTTGAACACAGCAGTTACAAAATAATCAAATAATAAAATAATTATTACAACAAAAGATATTGACTTTTACAATTATCAAAATATTATAGGTGCTCCATCAATAATTTATATCTAAATATTGGAAACATATCTAACAAAAACTTAAAAATATTACTTCAAAAAAGTTTACTGAAATTATAAATTTATTTCTGACAATCAATAATCCCTTAATAGAAATTTCAACACAATAATACTATGAGCAAATTTTCCGACTTCAATTTTAAAGGACACACTGCACTTGTACGGGTAGATTTTAATGTACCGCTTGATGCGGAATTTAATATTACTGATGATACAAGAATGACAGCAACTATTCCTACCATAAAAAAAATATTGGCAGATGCTGGGAAGGTTGTTTTAATGAGCCACCTCGGCAGACCAAAAGACGGACCTACAGATGAATTTTCTTTAAAACATTTGGTAAAACATTTACATGAATTATTGGGCGGCGAAACAAAAGTTTTTTTTGCAGATGATTGCGTAGGCTCACAGGCGGGTATGACAGCAACGATGCTGCGTGAGGGTGAAGTGTTGTTGCTGGAGAATCTTCGTTTTCATAAAGAAGAAGAAAATGGCGATGAAGCATTTGCAAAAAAATTGAGTACACTGGGGGATGTGTACGTAAACGATGCATTTGGTACAGCACACAGGGCACATGCTTCCACAGCAGTAATTGCAAAATTTTATGAGCCTTCCAATAAAATGTTTGGCCTGCTCATGGAAGCCGAGGTAGCCAGTGCAGAAAAAGTACTGCACCAAAGCGACAAACCATTCTGCGCAATTATAGGAGGGGCAAAGGTTTCCGATAAAATATTAATAATAGAAAATTTACTGGAACGTGTAACAGATATTATTATTGGCGGAGGCATGGCATACACTTTTATAAAAGCTCGCGGCGGTAAAATAGGAAATTCGCTTTGCGAAGATGATCGCCTGCAGACCGCATTGGATATTTTAGAAAAAGCAAAACAAAAAAATGTAAGTATTCATTTACCGGAAAATTCCGTGATTGCAGATAAGTTTGCTGCTGATGCAAATACGCAGGATGTACCCAGTGACCAGATACCCGATGGCTGGATGGGATTGGATATTGGCGGAAAAGCTATTGGTATTTTCAGCGAAATAATAGGAAAATCAAAAACGATTTTATGGAACGGACCAATGGGCGTTTTTGAAATGGAAAAATTTGAAACAGGAACAAAACAAACTGCACTGGCTATTGCAAAAGCTACTGAGAATGGTGCGTTTTCTTTAGTAGGTGGCGGGGACAGTGTAGCTGCGGTAAACAAATTTAACCTGGCAAATAAAGTTAGCTATGTGAGCACAGGAGGCGGAGCGTTACTGGAGTATTTTGAAGGAAAAATATTACCTGGCATTGAGGCTGTGAATGGATAAATGATTTTTGCCAACATTAATTTAATAAAAAGAATATTCTTACTGCTTGTAATTTTTGATTGCATACATTTTTATACTGCAGTTCCAAAACTACAGTTACGAACGCTAACAGCAGCATACAAAGCTTCTAATGTAGATTCTACTAACCTTCAACTATTACAGAATTTGCAGGTAGTACAAGGATTAATGGAGGGTTATGACAAAGCTATAGAAGAGTACAAAAAATTTTGAAGTAATGCAAAGTAAGGCAGAAGCTTTTTATGGCATTGCAAGAATTTATATTGATAAATATGAACTGAAGAAAGGATTACAATTTTCCTGCAAAGCATATAATGTTTATACAAATTAGAACTTCCCATACCGAGTAGATGCAGAAAATCTTCTTAATGAATATACTCCAAATTAAAAAAGCGAACAAGCTAAATTGTTTATGAAAGTTTTAAAAGAAAACAATATTAATATTGGATAAGAAAAAATTTACTTTATAAGCAATACACTTCCTTTATTTACTACTGTTTGTCCCTGATCGCATACGGCTTCTATGTACCACACAAAGGCTTGCGTACCCGCACCCCTGTTATCGCTTTTAATATTGCCATCCCAGCCTAGTGTGGCAATATTTGGGGTAAAATTTTGACGCTCAAAAACTTTATTTCCCATCCTGTTATATACAATAAAAGATTTTATGATTTTGTAGCCACGGGTAATAGGATAAAAATAATTGTTTATGGAGCCTGTACCTGGTGTAAATGCAGAAGGTAAAAGCAGGTTACTAAATTCGCAGGCAATAATGATATTAATATTATCGCTGTTTTTGCATCCATTGATATTGGTAACTTCTATATTGTATAATTGAGATTTTAATGCAGTGCCGCTTGCATCTGCAAACGTAGTAGCAGCAAGGTCTCCTGCGGGTGTCCACAAATACTTAATAACATCTGCACTGTAAGCCGGGCTTATAGTAAAAAGGGAGGCATAAGGTACAATTCTATCCGGTCCTGCATCTACAGTTGGTTTAGGATAGGTAATAATATTTGCCAGGGCAGTATCTGCATAACAACCTACAGAATCTTTTACAATAACGGTATAGGTAATTGAGCTATCTGGATAGGCAATAGGATTTTTAATATTGGTATTAGTGAGGTACAGGGAAGGACTCCAGATAGTAATACCATCAGTATTCAGATTATATTGTACCAGCTTGCCGGGGCATACCGTTGTATCTGCCGGGGAAACAATTAAATTAATGGCCTCATATACTTTTACCAGGCTGGTATCAAAATTTTTGCAGCCAAAGCTATTGGTGGCCTGTGCTATGTATTGCGTGGTAGTTAATGGATATACTTTTGTAGTATCGCAGGTGGTGCAACTAATATTGGTTGCAGGTATCCACAGCAAAGTATCTATTGTGTAGGCTCTCAAAACGGCAGTGTCCCTATTTTGACAAATGGTGTCTATTGCAGGAAAAGAGCTGATGCGTGGCAGCGGATCTACTATTACCGTTTGCTGGGTTTTAAGTGCACAGCCATTTGCATCTGTAGCGGTAAGTACAATATTGAACGTACCGCCAGATGAAGGATATAAATGTGGAGCAGGATTTTGAACAGAATCTTTTTTATTATCACCAAAATCCCATTTCCATTTCACAATATTTTCACCTGCAAAAAACGGGTAGCTGCTATTAGTTATTGCATAACTATTATTTGCGCAAAGCCTTGCTGGTACTATAAATACCGGCACAGGTCCTTTTACTTTTATACTGTCTGTTAAATAAAGGGTATCGCTGCAGGTAGTGTTGATATTATCTTTTATAACAACAAAATCTTTTGTGGTGCCATGGTAATTGGAATTATAATTTAAAATGGAATCGCCGCCATTGGGTATGGTGGCACCGTTTACATGAAACTCATAGCTATATGCGCCTGCGGAGGAGTAAGTATTTGATACACGGAAAATGATAGCGCTATCTTTACATACTGATATTTTATTGCTGCTAAAAGAAGGACGGGCTGTATAAATATTGCTCACAAAAACATCTGTACAGCCTGTGGTATTATCAACAAGGTTTAGCGTAACTGTAAAACTGCCCTGCGGTGGAAAACTATGTGTGGGATTTATATTCACAGAATCTACAAAACCGGGTAAATCAGAAAACCGCCATTCAAAATGAGAAATGGGGCCTAACGATGTATTTTGAAATGCATAAGTATTTTTATTGCCACAGGTATTGCTATAAATAAATGAAGCAATAACGCCACGGATAAAAATATTTTTGCCAGCAACAATGCCATTACAGCCATTAAAAGAAGGGGTGAGCGTTACAGGTTTATTGCCCAGGGTATTGTATTTATGGGTGATGCTCGCTGCAGATGTACCTGCAGCAGTGCCATCTCCAAAATCCCAGAAATAACTATTGGCATTGGTAGCATTACCGGTAAAGGTTATTGTTTGAGAACCGCAAAAAGTATCCAGACTATTAGTGGTATTAATGGTTGTACCAAAGGGTGGTGTGCCAAATGCAACACCGGAAAAAGTAAATTGGTTTGTACAACCCTGCACACTGGTAATGCTTACACTGGCTGTTGTTACAGGTGTTGTAATATTATAAGTGTGTGGCGAGGTACTGGCTGTTCCTGTAAAATTTGGTGTGCCATCACCATAATTCCATACAAAGCTTTGGGCATTATCCCCTGCTGGCAAAACAGGGGTTACGCTTAGTGTAGTATTTGCTGGTATGCAGCCACTGGCGGGTGTAATGCTGCCGGTAATATCAAATTTTTTAACCTGTATGGCATAGGAGTTACTTGCCGTACAACCAAATGAAGAAGTTGCTTTTACACTGGCGGTATATCCATTGTAGCTTGCATAACTATGGCTGAGTGTATTGCCGGCATTGGTTTGTAGAGGAGTACCATCTCCAAAATCCCAGTCGTAACTTGCTATACCGGCACTGCCCGTGGCAACAAAATTTACAGCACCTGGCTGGCACAAATAATTGGTATTGGCAGTAAGTGTTACAGTAGGTGTGGGGTTGATGGTAATGGTTTTGCTTATACTTACTGCGCCATTATCAAACAAGGCAGTAAGTTTTATGGTATAGGTGCCTGCAGTATTGTAAACTGATGTTTCTGTGGGATTGTTACCATCCCGCCCATTACCAAAATCCCATATAAAACCTGTAGGAGAACCTGTGCAGTTTTGCGTGAAAGTAACTGTTTGAGGATTGCAAAATAAACCACCGGGAGTAGTAAAATTAAAATCTGCCGTTTGCCCCCGTGCATATGAAGCAATAAAAAAAAGTAAAAATAAATAAATAAAATTAGGCTTCATTCGTACTATTGATTTTGGAGTTTATGCGGATAATAGAGTAATACTTAAAACAGATGCTCTTTAAAACCGCATTGCTGCCCTGCAACGTGCCTTTAGCAAAAGTTATGCCCTTTGCTTGGTTTAACCTTTAACAGGATATAATATATTATTATTGCATAGAAGGTAAAATTAAATAAGTGTTTGCATAATTGATCACTTTAGCTTTGGTATGAGTAATTACAAAATGTTTGACCGATATAATTTAATTTAGCCTTTATGAAAATCAACGCAATAGTAACAGGAGCTACAGGTATGGTAGGAGAGGGTGTTTTGCATGAATGCCTGCTAAGTAACCATGTAGCCGAAGTATTAGTTGTGGGCAGAAAATCCTGTGGTATTGTGCACCCAAAATTGAAAGAAATTATTTTAAAAGATTTTTTTGACCTTACCAGCATACAAGATCAACTCCATGGCTACAATGCCTGTTTCTTTTGCCTCGGCGTATCTTCAGTGGGATTTAAAGAGGCGGCGTATTATAAATTTACTTATACGCTTACCATGAACTTTGCCCGTATTGCTGCAGCAAATAATACTGATATGGATTTTTGTTACGTATCTGGCACCGGTACAGACAGTACAGAAAAAGGTCGCAGTATGTGGGCAAGGGTAAAAGGCAAAACAGAAAACGATCTTATTAAACTGCCTTTCAAAAAAGTTTATAATTTTCGCCCCGGTTTTATGCTGCCTACAGCAGGTTTAAAAAGAACATTAAAATATTATAAGTATTTTAATTGGTCATACCCTTTTTTTAGAAAAGTTTTGCCAAAATATTTTTCTACTTTAAAAGAACTGGGGCTCGCCATGATACAGGCAGTTATAAGCGGGCATGAAAAAAATGCTGTGGAAGTAAAGGATATAGTGAAACTGGCGGGGGAAATAGAAAAATAAGTTTTGTTGTTAACCAAAATTGTATTTGAAAAGTGTATTTAATATTTTAAGATTAAAGTAAAAATAAGGCAGCCCAGTTAAATTCTCTTTTGCTTGCCATTACATTTAACAGCACAAGTGCCACACCTAACCAGCTTTATAAAAAGCTTACATTATTTATTTTGTAAACATTATTTTTTATTTTGATATCTAGCTTTGATATGGTATCAGATTCAGACAACCTTTACCGACAAAGTGAATTTGTTTAAAGAAGAACTCACTGAAAAATATTTTTTAGCCAAACAAACTGCTTTAGACGACTACCCCATTTTTATGGCAATAGCCGAAGATATTGGCTATGACGCAACGGGACGAAATACCAACAACAACGAATTAATAGAAATAGGAATTGAACTTTCCAGGTTTATTACCCACATCAACAAGACCGAAAAGTAATTGATATAGATAAATCGGAATTTCCGATTTTTATAAAACGAGTTGTAAAGAATTACTTTACAACTGAAATAAATAAATTGATGAATGAAAAATAACGATATAAAATTATTTGAAGATAAAAAAGTAAGAACTATTTGGGATGAAGACCAGGAAAAATGGTATTTATCAATTATTGATGTAATTGAAATTTTAACAGGTAGCCCAAGACCTAGAAAGTATTGGAATGCCTTAAAAACAAAGCTACACACCGAGGGAAGTGAGTTGTCCCACAAATTGGGACAACTGAAAATGCCATCCGCAGATGGTAAATTATATTTAACTGATGTTGCCGATACCGAGCAACTTTTTCGCCTTATTCAATCTATACCAAGCCCAAAGGCAGAACCTTTTAAACTTTGGTTGGCCAAAATTGCAGCCGAAAGATTAGACGAAATGCAAGATCCAGAACTTACCATAGACAGGGCTTTGTACGAATACCAACAACTAGGCTATTCCGAAAATTGGATAAACCAACGCCTAAAAAGTATTGAAATACGCAAAGAACTAACCGATGAATGGAAAAAAAGAGGTTTAAAAGAAGGGCAACAATTTGCCACCCTTACCGATATTATTACCAAAGCCTGGGCAGGCAAAACCACCAAAGAATATAAAATATTAAAAGGGTTAAAGAAAGAAAACCTACGGGATAATATGACCAATACCGAACTCATATTAAATATGCTTGCCGAAGCATCTACCAAAGATATTTCGCAGGCTGTAAACCCCAAAGATTTTGAAGCCAGCAAAAAAGTTGCTGCGCAAGGTGGTAATGTAGCCAAAGTAGCATTGAAAGAATTAGAAGCAAAAACAGGCAAAAAAGTAGTAACAGCACAAAATGCAAAAAAAAGTCTGAACACGATTAAAAAATTATATGATTGACAAGATAGAAATAGATAAGCTGACCCATAAAATAATAGGTTGTGCAATGAAAGTCCATAATACACTTGGTAATGGTTTTCAGGAAGTAATTTACCAACGGGCTTTAGCTATAGAAATGCAAAAGCAAGGTTTAAGTTTTGTGAGAGAAATGGAAATGCCCATTTTTTATGAAGGGATAGATATTGGTACAAGAAGAGTTGATTTTTTTGTGGAAGACAAAGTAATGTTAGAACTAAAAGCACTTGAAAAATTGGAAGCGGTTCATAAAGCACAAGCAATAAATTATTGCGAAGCTTACAATATTGCAGATGGTTTGCTGATTAATTTTGGTGGGTTAAGTTTAGAATTTAATCGTGTGTACAATAAAAAATTAGTAAAAAGGCTGAACACGATTACAGGATTTAAAGATTTAAAAGATATAAAATAGATGACAATGAAAAATAATACATCAAAAGAAAAATCTTGTATATCGTATAATCTTAAAAATCCTGTTCTGACAAATAGAATGTACATTTTGCAAAAAAGCGAATTAGAGAAACGGTGGGATCCGTCTTGGTACGTCTATTTACAGTCCATTCAAGGTTTTAAATACAAAAAAGTAGAGTTAAAACATTTGCTGATAGAAAATCCACAATATGGTGCAAATGAAATAGGCATTAGCCGAGAAACGAATACAGAACCAAGATACATTAGAATAACAGACATTAATGAATTCGGTGAGTTAGAAAACGTGTTAGGTAAAACAGCAGAAAATATTGAAGAAAAATACTTTTTACAAGAAAACGATTTATTACTTGCAAGAAGTGGCAATACAGTTGGCAAGTCATATCTATATAAAAAAATGGCTTACGAATGTTTTTTGCAGGTTACATGATTAGATTTAAAATTGATGAAGCAAAAGTTATTCCTCAATACATATTTGCGTATACTCAGACAGAATTTTATAAAAAGTGGACGAAAGCCATACAGCGAACAACAGGTCAGCCAAATATAAATGCAGAAGAATATAGAAGTTTAGAAATTCCACTTCCCGATAAAAAAACACAAGAAAAGGTAATTGATATTTATTTTGATTTTATTTCTAAAAAACAAAAAAACGACGCAGAAGCAGAAAAACTACTTTCAAGCATTGATGATTATTTGTTGAATGAGTTGGGAATTATTTTGCCAAAAGAAACCTACTATTTACAAGATGATGATCTCAAAAATATAGTTAGCAAACCCGAAGAAAAATACGGTAATCATCGGTTTGCAAAAGAAAAATACATATTAGATGAAAAAAATAAATTACTACAGCGAAAAAAGATTTTTATTTCTTTGCTAAATGAAATAACAGCAAAAAGATTTGACCCATTTTTCCATCAAGAAAAATTTAAAAACAATCTTAATGCAATTTCAAATGGCAAATATCCAGTTATGCCACTTCGTGAAATTATTTCGGGTAATCTAATTAAAGGAAGTTTGCCAAAACAAGATGAAAAGGAAGGCGAAATATCAGTTGTTCAAATTAATTCAATTAATACTGATGGCACTATTGCACTTGACGATTTACTCACTGCGAAAAACATTTTTAGTGAAGAACAAAAATTAAACCTTGATGATGTATTAGTTGTTATAACAGGTGCAACAATTGGAAAAATTGCTTATTGGAATTATGATGGAGAATATTACTTAGGTGGTGACATAGTAAAGTTTCAAACTAATTCATTAGTAGACAATGCTTTTGTTTTTTATTTTTTAAGAAGTAATTTAATGCAAACAGAAATTAAAAGAAACATTACGGGTGCAACAAATGGACATTTATCACCAGACGATGTATCACATTTCAAAATTCCAATTCCACCGTTTGACAAACAAAAAGAAATAGCAAATCACATAACAGACATACGACAACAAGCACAGCAACTAAAAGACAAAACAAAAGAACTGTTGAAGACCGCAAGTGAGGAAATAGAAAGGATACTACTTACTTAACCAACGCAACAAGTCAGGCACATTTGCAAGGAACACAAAGCCGATACACAAAAGCCAACCTTGCAAAAGAGCCTGCCTTGTGCCAACACATAAGCAAAATCCCACACCCTGTTCCGCGTCTCTCAACAATAACTAAGCATATAAATTTTACTTCACCAGCACCACTGTTCCCTTGGTTGTAAAGTTTTCTCCCTGTTCGCAAATGGCCTCTAAGTACCAAACATAAGCCTGCGTATTATCGCCACGATTATCTGTACCTGTAAAACCGTTCCAGCCAAGAGTTTCCACGTTTGGCGAAAAGTTCTGCCGTTCAAAAACCTTGTTGCCATAACGATTGTAAATGATAAATGTTTTTATCGTTTTAAACCCTCTTGTTATGGGGTAAAAATAATTATTAGGGCCAGCATTGCCAGGCGTAAATGCAGAAGGCATATAAATATTACTGTTTGCACACGTAAATGAAATGGCAATACTATCTTTTGCTTTGCAACCTTTATTACTCACTACATTAATTATATAATTTATGGCATGTTGTACAATACCGGTGGGGTTTGGGCAGTTTATACAATCCAGGTCGCCGGCGGGTGCCCATAGATAAAAAGTAATATTATTGCTGTATTGCGGCTGCAATATAAAGTTTGTACCGTAAGCATATCTCCTGTTTGGCTCGGCATTTACTACTGGCGGGGGAAATACTTTAATGCTTGCCGATGCAGTATCTGCAAAGCAACCGGCACTGTCTTTTACAATTATACGGTAAGTAACATTGCTATCTGCAATAGCCGTGGGGTTTGCGATGCTGGCATTATCCAGGTATATATTTGGCTCCCATATCGTAATGCCATTTACATTAGTATTAAAACTTACCGGTGTTTTTGGGCACACTTCAAAAGCACTTTGGGATAGTGTAATATTTAATGGTGCAAAAACTTTAAGCACTGATGAATCTACAGCATTGCAGCCACTAATGTTGGTGGCTTTGGCAATGTAAGTGGTACTAATATTTGGATAGGCAGTAATGGTATCGCAGTTGTTACAGCTAATATTTACATTGGGGCTCCATATAAAAGGATCAATAGAATAGGCGGTAAGCACGGCAGTATCCCTGCCCTGGCAAATAGTATCTATGCGGGGGTACACCGTTATTTCTGGCGCAGGATCCAGCAAAATATTTTGCTGCTTTTTTTGTGCGCAGCCATTAATATCTGTTGCAGTAAGCGTTATTACAAAAGTGCCGGGGCTGCTGTATAAATGTGGCGGCGTATTTTTTAAATTATCTGTAGTGCCATCCCAAAAATCCCAATGCCAGGTGTTAATACTGTCTGCTGCAAAATAAGGCTGGGTAAGGTTTGTAAATATTACCCGTTCATTTCTGCAAAGCCTTGCAGGGGCTGTAAAGTTTGTAAGCGGCCCGGCTACACGGGTAGCAACGGGCAGGTATAAAGTATCATCGCATGTTTGAGCAATATTATCGGTAATAACTACATAATCGAAAAAAGTACCGTAAGCTGCGGAAGTATAGTTTAAAATAGAATCGGCTGCGTTATAAACAATATCTCCGTTTACATGAAAGGTATAGCGGGCAGGGCTTTGAGGCGAATACGTGTTGCTTACCTTGTAATGAGCCACACTATCCTTACATACAAGAAATGTATTGCTGGCAAAAGCAGGTTGTGCAGTATATATTGGGTAAAGCAAAGTATCTGCACAGGTTGTTACACTATCCCGCACAATTAATGTAACAACGTATGTACCGCTTACCGGAAAAACATGGTTAACGTTTGTATGCACAGAATCTTTTATAGAGGCATCATCAGAAAACTGCCATAGAAAATCGGTAATAATGCCGGTAGAAATATTCTGAAAGAGGTAATCATTTTTTTGTGCGCAGGTATTACCAAAATCAAACTTTGCTATCACTCCCTTTATATAAACACTAATGGTATCCTTTGGCCCTGCACAGCCATTAAAAAAAGGCGTTACTACTATCATCTTCCAGCCGGTATCTCTATAACGTGTGCTGGTAAAGGAATCTGGTTGGTTTGAAAAATTGCCTACGCCAAAATTAAAATTATAAAAATTTGCGTTAACTGCTGTACCTTTTATAAGTATAACTTCGTTTCCGCAAAAAGTATCTCTGCCACTAAGCGTTTGCAAATGTGTATTGGTTGGCGGTATTCCAAACGCCACAGGTAAAAAAGTATAGGTGGAAGTACAACCTGTAGTGCTCGTAACTATTACAGAGGCAACAGCAGTATCTGTTACATTATATAAATGAGTTTGTATGGCGTTTGTACCTTGTAGTGCCGGGCTCCCATCGCCAAAATTCCAGGAATAATTTTGTGCAATATCCGGCGAAGCTATATGGCTAATTACATTATAAGAAACCGTTTGTGGTATACAGCCAAACGATGGACTGCGGGTACCGGAAATATTGAATTTTTCTACTTTTACCACACGCACATTTTGAGCATAGCATCCAAAAACGGTAATGCCTTTTACAATAACAGTATAATTTTGGTAAGTAGAAAAATTATGGCTGATGCTGTTGTTGCTGCTAATTTCCACGGGGCCTCCATCGCCAAAATTCCATTCATAGCTGCTAACAGAACTGCTGCCTGTTGCTGTAAAATTTATAGTACCCGGCTGGCAAAGACTATCTGTATTTGTAGTTATAGCAATGGCAGGTGTAGGATTTATGGTGATGGTTTTTGTTTTTACAATGGCACTATCTGCGTAAAGCCCCGTTAATGTTACATTGTAAGTGCCTGCATTTAAATATATAGTAGAATCTGTGCCGTGCACGCTGCTGCTGCCATTGCCAAAATTCCAGATAAAGCCACCGGGATTGTTACTACAGTTTTGGGTAAAAATTACACGCTGCGGGCTACAGAATAAACCACTGTTTGTGATAAACGAAAAATCTACCGTTTGTGTACGGGCATTCAGGGCAGCTATCCATAAAAACAAGAGTAGTAATTTTTTTTTAAGCATGCTAAACGAAGTATACAATTTTACATGAAATACTATTTTTAAGATCTAAGCAATTTAATCAAAAAAAATGGTAAGATATATCGGTAGCAGTGCAACATTGCTGCCATATATTGCTAATGTATAAAATAAAAACCGCCATACAAAAGTGTATAGCGGCTTTTAAATAATGTGGTTAAAATTTATTTTACTCTAAAAGCATAATTCCAGTTTACATTTCCAAGATCATTTCTAAAATTACTTGGTGAAGCCCCAGATAAAGATGTTCTTGTACAAAAATTTACGGATATTAATTTACCTGCAAATGCTGGTGGAATGCTGTAGGTTAATAGTATCACGTAAGTACTGTATGATACACCGTTTATATTTTCCGCAGCTACTTTTGTAATGGTAAAAGTTGGCGTACTGCCTGCGGCAATTGCCGGTGAAGCTACTGTTGCTAATACATCTGTTGCTTTTGGTATAAACCCACGGATAGAATCTTCGGCAGCTTGTATAAAAGACTGGGGAGGGTTGGATGCCAGTTTTACCCAGTTACTTGCAGATGATGCAAAAGGATATAAAGTAGGTGTTCCAAAAAACCTGAAATTGATACCATTCAAACTATTTGAAATAGCAGCATCATCCCCTTTTATAAAAACAGCAATGGTAATAACCTGGCCTACTGTGTCTATTTTTGGTTTATTTGCAGTAGCAATAGTATCGTAGGTTAATTGCTTTCTAAAGTTGTTGTAACCTGTGGGTAAAGCACCCGCTGGCACACCTGCAGCTGTGGAGTCCAGTACAAAACCAGCGAGTAATCTGTTGCTCAGCGTAAAGGTAGAGGCACCTGCAAGACCTGCATTTGCATCCGTATTTATTACTTCATCTTTTGTACAGCTTGCTGCAAACCCAATTACAGTAATTGCTACAAGAAGATTTTTAAAAATTGATTTCATAATTTATTTTTTAATTTTTTCTTAATTAATTAAACAGGTAGCGTAAACCCAATTGCATTTGCCAGCGGCTTGCAATACCCAGGTTATCTCTGTAAGAAGTGGTTAAAGGAATTTGGTTGGCATTATCCAGGAAGGGAACTGTAAACGCTGGTTTACCATCGCTGTTTATGCCCACATATCTTATAGGAGAAGTGCTGTTAAATGTTTTTGTAATACCCCATTGTTTATTAATAAGATTACCCAGGTTTATTACATCCATTGTAAACCTTAGCGTGTGCTTATTTTTATCTTTTGTTACAAAATAAACATCTTGTGTAAGATTAAAATTTACCTGCTTAAAAAAAGGAGCGATGGCAGCATTCCTTTCAGCAACTTCGCCTCTGTGTTTGCTTAAGTAAACATCCTGGTTTATAAATGCATTTAATTGTGTCCATATCTGGTCTGCAGATCTTGGATCTGTAGTGCTGGATTTTACCAGTAGGATTTCTGATTGACTTCTTGGAATATACATGAGATCATTGGTGGTTTGTCCATCACCGTTTACATCTCCGTTGTATACATAAGAAGCTGCACCATTATTTGCGGCTTCAAAAGTAATACCCAATGATGTTGCAAAATGTTTTGCATATTCAAAACGATAGGTACCATAAGCTATAACCCTGTGCGGCTGGTAAAAGTTACCATAACCCAGGTCATTTGCATTAGGATCTCCCGCTACCGGCCTGTCTCTCCAGTTACTTTGTGCAATAGAGCCACCATCATTTATTGTTTTTGCTTTGCTGTAAGTATACGATACACTACCGCTAAAATTTTTGTACGTTTTTTGTATCTGTGTTGTTAAAAAATAACCATACCCTTTATTGGAATTTTTCATCAGTATTGCATCGCTTATATTTGGGTTTGATAAAGTAGACCCTGAATAAATTTGTGTAGCGCTGTAACGAATTCTGTTATCTGTACCTACCAATGGAACACCAGATGCTGGTAAACCTATGTTTTGAAAATATACAGCATTAATGTCTTTGTTGTATGTACCTTCTAAAGTTACCGACCAGTTACGGGGTAATTTTCTATCTATACCAAGGCTGGCTTTTAGATTTTGAGGATACCTGAAATTCTTATCGGTAACAGCAATATTATAGCTGGTAGAAAGCAAACCACCTGCCGGGCGAAAAGCATTTACATCAGGAGAAAACGGCTGGTTTGCGGTAGCCGCATTACCTGCTACAAAACTACCAAATTGTACACCATTGTTACCTGCCTGGTTGCTTATCCATACAAAAGGAGGCGGGCCTGCAAATACACCTACACCACCTCTAATCTGGGTTAATTTATCATTGGCCACATCCCAGTTAAAACCTACACGTGGGCTAAACAATGCTTTTGTTGGAGGCTTTAAACCTACATCAATTTTTTCGCCATTTCTAAATGTGAGGGTTTTTAAACTATCGTTTGTTGCGAATTTATTGTTGAATGTTGGCACATCTATACGTACACCATAAGTAACGGTAAAATTTGGTTTAACCCTGAATTTATCCTGTGCAAAAAAGCCCAATTCTACCGCACCTATTTCTGCAAAAGGAAAGCTGCCATCTTTTGTAGACGAATAAGATAAACGGCGCTGCGTAGCTAATTGTGTACCAGGTTGTGTGGCAGAGAGGTAAGGATCGTTTGCAGAAGCATAAAAATCTGCCAGTGTATTAAAACGGAAATACCCGTTATAATTAGGTGCAAAACCGTTTTGGAATTTTTTTATAAAATTTTGTGTTCCCACTGTAATTTCATGCGCACCTTTATACACTGTAAAAATATCGGAGAATTGAAAAATATTTGTATTCAGTTTATTATTGTAAGTAAATGGCTCATATCCAAACGATGTATACGTTTGGTTTTGTCCGTTCAAAATATCTACCAACGGAAAATCTTTACTTGCGCTAAGGCTGGCTCTAAAATCTCTTAGCGCAGTATAACCAATTTGTAATTTGTTGTTTGCTTTATTATTAAAGCGGGTATTTAATTCTGCAATAAAAATATTAAAGTTGTTATTGATCGTATAACCATTACCACTAAAGGGCATACCTGTATTGCTCGGCTGGCGGCTGCCTTGTGCGCCACTATTGCTTGCAGGCTGATCTTTTAATGATTGTAAATAATTATATTTTATGGTAAAAGTATTTTTGCTGTTAATGTTCCAATCAAAGCGAACTGTAGCTTTTTTACTTTCAGTTCTATAATTATAATTATCGTAAGAACCAGGGTCATAGCCAAATTTGCTGATTAAAAATGTTTTCAATGCATCCAGATCTGCAGATTTCGCCTGAGAAATTCCAATGTTATCACCGGTTTCGCCTGGTTGTGCTGCTCTCCATGTTGGAGAACCTGGTAAGGCAATTTTTTCTTGCTCGTAACTTCCAAAAAAGAATACTTTATCTTTTATAATCGGACCACCAAAAGAAGCCCCGTATTGATTGTAATCAATGTTGGTTTTTACCGCCTGGGCTGCATTTACTTTATAGCCCTGAGTATTTTCTGACCGGGAAAAACCATAAACAGAACCTTTAAATTTATTAGTACCACTGCGGGTTACAGAGTTAATGCCGGCACCTGTAAAACTTCCCTGGCGCACATCGTACGGAGAAATGTTTACCTGTATTTGCTCAATGGCATCTATACTTATAGGCTGAGAACTGGTTTGCCCGCCTAGTGTTCCAGATAAACCAAAAGCATTATTAAAATTTGCACCATCTACTGTAAGGTTATTATATGAAGAACTTACACCACCAAAGCTGTTTCCATTTGCAGAGGGAGTAAGTTTTGTAAAATCTCCAAAAGATCTGCTGATAGTAGGTAAACGCTCAATTTGGTTGCGGGAAATTACTTCCTGGCTTCCTGTGCGGTTATTATTAAAAACTTTATCTTGTCTTGTAGCAGTAACAACAACGCCTGTTAAGGCTTTCGTATCTGTAACTAGTATAAAATTTCCATTGTATTCCTGACCAAGGGCAAGAAAAATATTTTCTTGTTTTTGCTCTGTATATCCTACTGAGGTAGTAGTAATAAGGTAAGGCCCGCCAATACGAAGATTTGCAAGATTGTAAGCACCATCTGCCCGGCTGGTAGTTACATATTTTGTACCTGTGGGTAAATGAATGGCAGTAATGGTTGCCTTTGCAATCGTTTTGTTAGTTTCATCAGAAATTTTCCCTCTTATTTCCGAGGTAGTTTCCTGTGCATACGAAGTTGCACCCACCAATACCAGTGAAAACATCACCAATAATTGTCTAATTTTTTTCATAAAAGTTGTTTTTGAAATATTGCGCAAATGTGGCTCATAAAGCAATACCAAGCCACGGGGCTGTGTTAACAAATAGTTATGAAATGGGTTAAATTATTATTTTCAGAAATATAATTATTTTGCTTTTAAAAGGAGTTTGCTCGTATTTATAAATGATAATATTTTTATCCAGTTAATAATTTCAAAGCATCTGCAGCTTCTTCAAAATTAAAAGCTGCTATGAGCTGGTTCATCATTACTGCAATGGAAGTATTTTGCAGGTTACCAATAGATCCTTCGTGTGTATGATTTACAGTTGGTTCAACGGTAAAATTATTTTGTGCGATGCGTTCCCCAACTATTTTATATGCATCTCTAAAAGGTATTCCCTGTAGTACGAGTTTATTTACTTCTTCCACACTAAATAAATAGGTATACTTTTTATCAGCTAAAATATTTTCGTTTACGGTAATATTTGTAAACATAAGTGTTGCCATATTTATACAATCCTGTAGCGTGTGAAACGCAGGAAAAAGATGCTGTTTCAATAATTGTAAATCCCTGTGATAACCGCTGGGCAAGTTTGTGGTCATCATTATTATTTCGTTGGGTAATGCCTTTATACGATTGCAGTAGGAACGGATGAGTTCAAATACATCAGGGTTTTTTTTATGGGGCATTATACTGCTGCCGGTGGTAAGCTCATCAGGAAAAGATATAAAAGCAAAATGCTGATTAAGATAAAGGCATATATCCATACTCATTTTTGCAAGCGTATCTGCTACATTAGCCAATGCCTGTGCAGTAATACGCTCTGCTTTGCCCCTGCCCATTTGTGCATACACTACATTGTAATTGAGCGAAGCAAAGCCCAGCAATTTTGTGGTTAAGGTACGATCTATAGGGAACGAAGAGCCATAGCCAGCACCGCTTCCCAGCGGATTTTTATTTACCACATGGTATGCTGCTTTTAGTATTTCCACATCATCTACCAAACTTTCCGCATAAGCACCAAACCATAAACCAAAGGAGGAAGGCATGGCCAGTTGCAAATGGGTATAGCCGGGAAGCAAATGATTTTTGTACACTTCACTTTTTTGCTGGAGCAAAATAAAAAACGATTTTATTGTTTTTACAAGGTCTTCAATTTGCTGCCGCAAAAATAATTTTATATCTACCAGTACCTGGTCGTTTCTGCTGCGGGCGGCATGTATTTTTTTACCGGTATCTCCCAGTTTCTGCGTGAGCAAAAATTCTATTTGCGAATGGATATCTTCAACATTTTCTTCTATACTAAATGTGCCCGCTGCAATGTTTTTATAAATATGCTGTAATTCCTTTACAAGATCGTTTACCTCATTATTGGTGAGCAGCCCGATAGTACCCAGCATTTTTGCATGTGCAATATTACCCAGTACATCATACGGGGCAAGCATGAGGTCAAAATCTTTGTCACGCCCTACGGTAAAGGTTTCTACAATTTTATTGCTATCAGTATTTTTCTGCCAGAGTTTCATCGATTAATTTTAGATTCCTTATTTTTTTAAAAATTAACAACAATTTTTTATCTCAATACTCCATACTAATTATTTAATACTAAGCCCAGTAACTGCACATAAAATTCAATTCCTTCGTTTACGTCTTTTAATACTACAAATTCATTTGCAGTATGGCTTTGCAAACTGTTGCCAGGGCCACATTTTAATGTGGGCAATGGTATCAATGCTTTATCACTCATGGTGGGTGAGCCATAAATTGTTTTGCCCAATACTATTCCAGCTTTTATTACAACATATTCAGTATCTATAATAGTGGCTCGCAGTCTTGTACTTCTTGCTATAATTTCTACTGCTACATTTTCTTTTATGATGGTTAAAACATCAGTAGCAGTATAGCATTCATTAATGCGGATATCTACTATAAAACTACAGGTTGCAGGAACAATGTTATGTATTTTATTTTCTGTTTGAATACTGGTTACGGTCATTTTTATAGCTCCAAGTAATGGAGATATTTTATCAAACGAATAATTTTTAAACCATTCTATGGCTTGCATTGCCTTATAAATTGCGTTATCGTTTGTTATATTCGCTGCATGGCTTGCGGTGCCATAAGCTATACAATCCAGTACCAGCAAGCCTTTTTCTGCTACTGCAAGCTGTAATTGTGTAGGCTCACCTACTATTGCAAAACTGTATTTATGCGCAAACAGGTTTTTAAAGGCAGCTTCAGCAAACAGTTTTTCAATGCCATTCACTCCGCTTATTTCTTCTTCTGCTGCGGCTGCAAACACAATATTGTACGAAAGATTTTCATTAGCATAATAAAATAAAAATGCTGCCAATAAACTTACAAGCGATGCGCCGGCATCAGTACTCCCCAGGCCAAACAATTTTCCATTTTCAATATTAGCCTCGTATGGGTTGCGGGTATAGCCTGCATTTGCTGCCACTGTATCGTGGTGAGAATTCAAAAGAATGGAAGGCTTATTTTCATCAAAAAATTTATTTACAGCCCACACATTATTTACAAGGCGATGACAGGTAATATTTTTTTCTTTTAAAAAATATTCAATAATAGCTGCTGTTTTATTTTCTGCTTTACTTAAAGATGGGGTAGCAATTAACTGTTGCAAAAGTGCCACAGCACCGGTATATAATATGTGCAGTGGCTGGTTACTCATGTATAATGGCCGTGCCGGCTTTTTGATGTATCAATAAATTTATACTGGCCGCATGCCCAATAGTTATTTGCTGCACACCGGCATGCAAAGCTGCAAAAGCATTATCCAGCTTGGGTATCATGCCAGCAGTAATAATGTTTTTATTTTTTAAAAAGGCATACTCTTTTACATTTATGGCTGGCATAAAACCATCATCATCCGCTGCATTTAAAAGCACGCCATTTTTTTCAAAACAATAAATAAGCGAAACATCGTAAAATACTGCCATGGCTTTTGCTGTTTCATTTGCAATGGTATCTGCATTTGTATTTAGAAGGGTTCCGTTTTTATTATGGGTTATGGGTGCTATAACCGGCGTGCTTTTTTGGGATAGCAGTTGTTGTAACAGGGTTGCATTTACTGCATCAATATCGCCTGCAAAACCATAATCTATTTTCGTATGTTCACCATCATCTGTTGGTTTTTTATCTTCGTTAATTCTTTTGTGCGCCTGTATTAGGTTACCATCTGCGCCACTAAGCCCGATGGCATTACAATCTTTTGATTGTAACAGCGCTACAATATTTTTGTTGATATAACCAGCATATACCATGGTTACCAGTTTTAAGGTTTCTGCATCTGTAATACGCCTGCCCTCCACCATTTGCTGGGGTATGCCCATGGCCTCCGCTATTGTAGTGGCTAGTTTTCCGCCGCCATGTACGAGTATTTTATCTTCTATAATCGCTGCAAAATCTTTTAAAAATGAGGATAGTTTATCTTCATCATCTATAATATTGCCACCGATTTTTATGATAAATAATTTCTTCATTTCTGCATGCTGTTTCTGGTAAGGAAACATAAATTAAATGTAAAAGATTAAAGTGAAGTTCCCATTAAATTAATTTAACTGGTTTTTTTGCAGCAAGCTGCTGCTACAAAATTGCTGTTTCTACGTTATCTTTTTAACCGGCATAATAATGTGTTGGCATAATGTATTAAAAATTATTTTTTAAAATATCTGCAAGTACAGCCTGTGCAGCCCAGGTTCTGTTTTCTCCCTGCCGGGTTACCAAGCTATATTCACCATCCAGTACTTCATCACTTAACTCTACATTTCTTCTCACCGGCAGGCAATGCATTATTTTAGCATTGTTACTTACTGCTAATTTTTTGTTGGTAAGCATCCAGTGTGCATGGTTGCCGGGCATTGCACCATAATCATTAAAAGCACTCCAGTTTTTTACATACACAATATCTGCATTTGCAAGTGCTTCTTGCTGGTGGTTGGTTATGGCAGCGCCTTTCGTAAATTTAGCATCCAGCTCGTATCCTTTTGGGTGTGTTATAAAAAAATCTGCATTGCCGCATGCGCTTACCCACTGGCTAAAGGAATTGGCTACGCATTGTGGTAGGGGCTTTATATGTGGGGCCCAGCATAAAACAATTTTGGGTTTTTCTATTTTTATGTGTTCTTTTATTGTAACCATATCTGCCAGCGATTGCAGCGGATGAAGCGTTGCACTTTCTAAACTTATTACCGGTACTCCGGAGTATGTTTTAAATTTATTTATAACTGTTTCCGCATAATCATCTTCCCTGTTTTTTAGCCCGGGAAAAGTGCGGATGCACAATATATCAAAGTAGCTTCCCAGCACTGGTGCTGCATCTTTTATATGCTCCACGGTATTGCCATTCATTATTGCACCATCCATAAACTCCAATGCCCAGCCCTCCTTATCTACATTGAAAATGATGGGCTCCATGCCCAAATTTTGTGCGGCTATTTGTGTGCTTATTCTTGTGCGCAGGCTGGGGTTAAAAAACAATAAACCAATTTTTTTATTGGTGCCAAGCGTTATATCTGCTAATGGGTTTGCTTTGTACAATAGAGCTTGTTGCACCAGTGCATCAATGTCTTCTACATCATGTACAGAAATAAAATTTTTCATTAATATTTTATTTGTTTAAACTGCCGTCTTTTTTTACAGGGTGTGCAATTAATTTAAAAGGTTTAAATGCTAATGGCTTTATAAATTTTGTAGAGCCTGCAACCGCAGCAAAGTTTTCGTATTCTTTATTCTAATTCATTTTTAATGGCCGCTAAAAAAATATCGGCCTCCTTTTTTGTAATATTTAATGCAGGTAAAAGCCGGATTACATTTGGTTTAGCTTCGCCTGTAAAAATTTTATGGGTAAATAATAATTGTTTTTTTACACGGGCAAATTCATCTGGCAATTGAATGCCTATCATCAGTCCTCTTCCTCTCACTTCAATAATATGAGGCAGTTTTTTTAATTCAGTCATAAGGTAGTTTCCTACCTGCTGTGCGTTATCCATAAGCTGGTGTGTTTCCATTTCTTCCAGCACGGCAAGGGCTGCTGCACATGCAAGGTGGTTGCCGCCAAATGTGGTACCCAGCATAAAATGTTTTGCGTGTATTTTTGGAGATATAGAAATACCTGCTACCGGAAAACCATTACCCATACCTTTTGCCATCGTATAAATATCTGCATCTGCACCGGCATGGTCATGCGCATAAAATTTACCGGTACGGCCATAACCACACTGCACACTATCCGCTATGTAAATAGCATTGTGCTCATCGCATAATTTTCTTATGGTTTTCAAAAAACTGTCATTTGCAATATTTATACCGCCAACACCCTGTATGCCTTCTATAATAACAGATGATATTTCATTTTCACTAAAAGCATTTGCCAGAGCTGCCTCATCGTTTAAAGGAAGAAAAATAATATTATTTGTTTCATTTACCGGTGCAATGATGGCAGGATTATCTGTGGCTGCAACTGCCAGCGATGTGCGGCCGTGAAACCCCTTTTTAAACGCAATAACTTTTTTGCGCCCGTTGTAAAAAGAAGCCAGCTTCAACGCATTTTCATTTGCCTCTGCGCCGGAGTTGCATAAAAATAGCTGGTAGTTTTCTTTACCGGAAAGCCTGCCGAGTTTATATGCCAGCTCCTGCTGCAACGGTATCTTTATAGAGTTGGAATAAAAAGAAATTTTGTGCATTTGCTCTTCTATTCTTTTTACCCAGTGTGCATTGGTATGGCCAATACTTATTACGGCATGGCCGCCATAAAGGTCAAGATATTTCTCTCCCTTATTATCCCAAACGTAACTGCCTTCAGCTTTTACAATGGTCACATCATTTAGCGGGTATACATCAAATAAATTCATCTTAAAAATAATTTGCTTTTAGTTGTAATCCCATCGTTTCTTCTATGCCAAACATCAGGTTCATATTTTGCACTGCCTGCCCGCTTGCGCCTTTCAATAAATTATCTATGGCAGAATGCACCACAAGGTTATTCCCTGCTTTTTCTAAATTGATAACACACTTATTGGTATTTACCACTTGTTTTAAATGTATAGGATCATCACTAATAAATACAAAAGGATTATTGGTATAAAAATCTTTGTAGAGCCTAGTAAGTTCTTCCACACTTTGCTCAGTTTTTAGCTGAGAACTTATAAAAATTCCTCTTGCAAAATCGCCACGCCATGGTACAAAATTTAGTTCAATATTTTGTTGCTGCAATTGAAAAATGCTTTCACCAATTTCGCCCAGGTGCTGGTGAGATAAAGTTTTGTATGCTTGTATATTATTGCTTCGCCAGCTAAAATGTGTGCTGGCAGAGGGAAGCTGCCCGGCACCGGTAGACCCTGTAATGCCCGTGATATATATAGTACGCTGCAATAACTTATTTTTTGCTAGGGGCAGCAATCCTAACTGTATAGCTGTAGCAAAGCAGCCGGGGTTTGCAATACTAGCTGCGGTTTTTATTTTTTCTTTATTTAATTCCGGCAGGCCATAAATAAATTGTCTACCGTTAAATGCTGCATCTTTTTGTAACCGAAAATCATTCCCAATATCTATAATTTTTGTGGAGGCAGCAATTTCATTATCTTTTAAAAAACGGATGGCTTCTCCATGCCCGGCACAAAAAAATAAAACGTCAATATCGTTATGATGCCCGCTGTTAAAAATCATATTTGTTTCACCAATAAGGTCATCATGTATTTTACTTAAAGCATTGCCTGCATTGCTTTTACTTTGTACAAAACTTATTTCTGTATTCGGGTGGTTTATTAAAATTCTTATAAGCTCCCCGCCGGTATAACCTGCACCGCCAATAATACCGGCTCTAATCTTTTGTATCATCTGCATCTTTTTTTATGAGGTGATAAATTGCGGTTTGGTTACCAAATATTTTTGAAAAACCTCTCACATCTTCGCCTGTCCACCCGGTATTCATTTCCCCATAGCTGCCAAAGCGGCTGCTCATAAGGTCGTAGGCAGATTGTATGCCCGTTACTACAAAGCGATAAGGCATTAACTCTACAAATACATCTCCCGTTACATGCTGCTGCGTGCTGGTAAAAAAAGCTTCAATATCCCTCATGGCAGGGTCCATTATTTGCCCCTCGTGCAGCCAGTTGCCATAAAACTGTGCAAGATTATCTTTTAAATTTAATTGCCATTTGGTGAGCACATGTTTTTCCAGGGCATGATGCGCTTTTAAAATTACCATGGGTGCAGCGGCCTCAAAACCTACACGCCCCTTTATGCCAATGATGGTATCGCCCACATGTACATCTCTGCCTATAGCGTAGGCTGCTGCTATATTCTGTAAAAATTGTATGGCTTCGCTTGGGTGGTTAAACGTTTTATTATTTACTGCCAGTAACTCGCCTTTTATAAAATGAAGTTTAATATTTTGTGGTTGCAATGTACCATCCAGTTGTGTGGGCCAGGCTTCTTCCGGCAGCATGCCGTTACTCCGCAGTGTTTCTTTACCTCCTACACTTGTGCCCCACAAACCTTTGTTTATGGAGTAGGCGGCTTTTTCAAAATTCATTGCCACACCTTCGTCTTGCAAGTATTTTATTTCTGCTTCTCTGCTCAGTTGCATATCTCTTATGGGCGTTATTATTTGCACACCAGGTATGAGGGTATTAAAAATCATATCAAAACGAACCTGGTCGTTGCCTGCGCCCGTACTGCCGTGCGCTACCGCATTTGCCTGTATTTTTTTTACATGCGTTGCAATATTTACAGCCTGGCTAAGCCGCTCTGCGCTTACACTTAGCGGGTAACTATTGTTTTTTAGCACATTGCCAAATACAAGGTATTTAATAATGGTATCGTAATAATTTTTTATAGCATCAATAGCAATATGCGTTTTTACGCCAAGGTTGTAAGCATTGGTTTCAATCTGCGTCAGTTCTTCTTTTGTAAAACCACCCGTATTTACCACAACAGAATGTACTTCATAACCTTTTTCTTTGGTAAGATATTTTGCGCAATATGATGTATCTAAACCACCACTAAAACCAAGTACAACTTTTTTTATCATCTTCTTTTATTTTACAGTAATCGTTTTTATTTATCACTTCCAATACATTTTTTAAAACATGGGGCATCAGCTTTTATAAAATTTTCAGCTTCATGCACGGGTTGTTCGCTGCTGCCGCTCAAAGAAAGCGGCATTCGCTGCCACCCCTGCCATGCTCAGCCATCATTCATTTTCAACTTTTACCCGTATTACTTCCTGCATTTTTTAAAACTATTGTAAGCATAATTAGTAGTTATTTGCTATTTAGTGTTTAACTAAATTTCTAAACGACCTAAGCTTATATAGTGTAGTTTAATAAAACCATACCAATTCCTAACCCATTAAGGGGCAGTAAATATTTTCTTTTAATAAAAATTTAATACTGTAAATAAATGCGCCTTTACTTTTTGCAGCGGCTTTAAAAATCCTAAAAATTTACTTTGCTTCAGGCGCATAAACCGCTCGTATAATTTAGAATGTTTTTCAAAATCCTCTGCTGTTTCTGCAGGTTCATAATGGTCTGCAGGGTCGTATAGCATAGCGGTGCACATACAGTTTTTTCTATTCTTGCTTATGAGTATGTCATAATTTACGCAGCTTTTGCAGCCTGCCCAAAACTGGTCATCATCTGTAAGTTCGCTGTAGGTTACGGGCTCGTAGCCAAGGTCTGAGTTTATTTTCATTACCGCAAGGCCTGTAGTAAGCCCAAATATTTTTGCATGAGGGTACATGCTTTTAGATAACTCAAAAATGTTTTCCTTTATTTTTTTTGCTACGCCACTTTTTCTAAAAGGCGGAGAAACAATGAGGCCGCTATTTGCCACAAAGGCATCGTGGCCCCAGGCTTCTATATAACAAAAGCCCACCCATTCGCCTTTTTTGGTAACCGCAATAACGGCTTTGCCCTCTGTAATTTTTTTAGCCACATAATCCGAAGATCTTTTAGCTATACCTGTGCCTCTTACCTTGGCAGATGATTCCATCTCTGCTGTAATGGTGCTGGCATATTGTACATCTGCAACTGTTGCAGTCCGTATGTCTATACTTGAATTATCCAATTTAATTAAATTGAAAATGAAAGAAAAAATTTTGAAATTAAAAACACGAAACGAGTAGTTGGCCGGGGGTCTTTTTTACTGACAGGGGCATTTTTTTATTTGCTAATCCTATCAGCAACTACGTCGGGTAGTAATTGCCAACACCTGTCTGGGAGCGGGTGTTAAATAAATATGTAAAATATTATTTTGCAATTGTGTATTTTATTTATTATTGCAAAGTAAAGGAATAATTAATAAACGAGGGTTGTTTTTATAATAAATTAACAAGGGTGCTGTTTTAATGTTGTTATATTTTTTTGCAACAAACCTTCCTAATGTACATGTATCTATTCTCAAACTTTTCTTTAATCCTATTTTCATTCTTCTTAAGTTGCTTATGTATATTGAAGGTTATTATTACTCATAAACTACGCAAATTTTTATTTTAGAATTTTATTTGCAACCACAGCACCAGTCTTATCATTCGTTATTTTTAAAAAATATAAGCCTTTACTCAAATTATTTGTGCTTATAGTTATTGACTGATTAAACTGTGTTTTAAAAACTTTTTGGATAATTAATTTTCCTGCCGCATCAGTTAATTGTGCTGTATAATAATCAATACCAATAGTTCTTATAAATATATTATCTGTTACAGGGTTTGGATAAACTACCACATTTCCATTTTTATAAATACATTGGTTAGTAATTATTGCAGAAAATTTTTCTTCATTATTGTTATTGTTTAAAATAACTAATCTATAAAATGCATAATCATTTTTTGGTATTGATATTTTGTATTGCTTAGGCACAATATTTACACTATTTGTTACAGCTATATTATCCCACAAAATAGCATCATTACTGCCTTGTATGTTGTACGATTTTATATTTTGTTCTGCATATACATCCCACATAAAATCTGCATTATTATTATTGCATTGCAATATGAGTTTGCTAATATTTGCTGATAACACCGCTGCGCCTAAGTTTACAGGTATTTCAAATATCTCTCCGCAATTATTTTGAGATTGGTTTACCCGTACAATACCTACACCTATTGTATTCCACAAAACAGAAATTTGATTGGTGCCTTGCCCACTTTGTAAAGTACCGCCCTGTACTGTCCAGTTATAAATAGTGCCAGCTACACCTGGTGCTACAGCATAATTATTGAGGCTATTTGTAATTGCATTATTAGCCCCGCTAATAATAGCAATAGCAGGCAGGCAACAATTTGTTTTGCTACTGCTATAAAATGGCATGGTATAAAAATTAGGTGCAGTAGCGGTAATAAAATTATTAGTAATTCCTGCTTGTGTTTCTTTTACCGATATGCCATACCAGCCATTGCCTACATAACTGGTACGAGTAAGGCCTGTAACACTAAAGCAGGCATCTTTTACTATAAATGCAGGTAGCGTATTGGTGGCTACAAAACCGCTTGCAGGATAAACCAGCGAACCTAATATTTCTGTGCGCCCACTATCTACTGTTATCGCAAGCGATGCCCTGCCTTCTGTTTTGTAGCCGAGTATCCAGTACCTGCCACCATTGTTGTATACATTGGTATCCCCTTCGGGTTGCACTTCGCTGTTTAAATGCCTTGCCCACATGCGCACAGGAAAAGTAGGTTTAAAATAAGTGACTTCATCCTGTAAAAAAACTTTTCCATTTTTGTTGTTTATAGTGTTATTGTAATCGGCAAGCGATGCACTTTTAAAAACAATTGTACGTTTACTATTATTTAAAAGTTTAGTACCGCCCATACCTTCTACAAATAATGTAGCTGCACTATCGTTTATAATAAATTTACTATTATTAAAAAACTGAAATTTTGCCTGATAAAATCCAGTTATCATTTGTACAGAAGCAGGAATTACAATATCATTATAAATACAATATCCACTTCCATTATCTCCCATCTTATCAAAATAAATTACTTTTTTGCCACTGGCAAAAGCTGCCTGTATACCTGGCCCTGCATCTAGTGCTCCATAAATTGGATTGGTAGGTTGTGCGCCAAAACTATTTGCCTTGCCCCAGTCGTTTAAATTATTATTTACATATACAGGTGTTTCTTCAATGGGAAGGTTAAGGCTTTTGCCATCATTTGCAAATGTTGAATTGTCTTCATCTGTATGCAACTCTGTGATATTATTACCAATTAATGCTGTACCATTATTACTAAATGCATTTGCATAACCAGTAGTGGTTATATTTCTGCCAAAGAAAAATCCATTGATATTATCAATAGCATTAGTAGTAGAGTTGCCAGCATTTAATTTACTATCCAATAAAATTATTCTGCCTCTGTTTTCAAAAGCTTTTACACTATTGGTGCTTGTAATTTTTCGCATGGCAAGTGTATTGCACACATTATATACGCCACATACTGTTTGGTTTTGCAAAGTTATATCTTCAAAAGTCATACTGTATTCACATTGATCTACTCTTATGCCATACTGATATCCTTTGATAAAAACTTTTTTTATTAGCCCCGGGCCTGCCCATAACCTGTCCATGCGTAAACCACAGTAACCAATATTATCCGGCGAAATAATTTTTACATTTTCCACAGTACCATAGTTGCTGGTAATATAATCTAGCCCAACAGCTCCTGCATTGCCCGTACCTGTGTTAATGGTAAGGTTTTTAAAATACATACCAAAGGCTTGGTTGCCGCCACGGGTTTCTATAACAGGACGAGGATTATCAGCATCCTGAAAACCTGCAGCATTATCTTTCAATTGAATAATTGTACTATCAGGATGTTCACCTAAAAAGACCACATCTTTATCAAAAAAAGTACTAAGTAATTTTATACTATCGCTAATGAGATAAGTGCCTTTAGGAAGAAATACAACAATATTGGTGTGAAAAGGATTAGTGTATGTACGTGCTGCTTTTCGCAGGCTATCAGTATCGTCTGTTATCCCATCGCCCTTGCAACCAAAGCGTGTTTTAGCATTGTTCCAATTAATATCGGAAGGGTAAACTGTTTGCTGAGAAAATGATTTAGAGCCGGCAAATAATATCGCCAAAAAAAGTAGATAATTTTTCATTGGATATAATTATAATAAACTTATAAAATTTTTAAATAACAAACATAATGCCTGATTATATTATATCATTCATTTTTTTTTGAAAAGTTTGTAGAATTTGATATCACTAAATTTTAGGTGGTATACCATAAGCCCTATAGTTTACTAGAGAAGGTTATAATTCATCTTCAGAATTTTATTACATACTTAAAAATGAAATGTAGGAGCAAAAAAAAAGGGACTTTAAAACGATATATCGTTAAAGTCCCTTTTGTACCACGTACGGGAATCGAACCCGTGACTCTTCCGTGAAAGGGAAGCGTCTTAACCCCTTGACCAACGCGGCAGCTTATTTTAGGACTGCAAATATAGAAAGATCAACTTTGTTATCCAAATTTTTTCAAAGCACGTCGCAAAATACTTTCAATACCTTTTATACTGTTTGTGGCTGTATTATCTTCAGATCCTTTTTTTCATATTGCGCACGGCTAAACAGCAGGGTTATGGCAAAAGATAAAATAAAATAAGCTGATAGTATAATTTTTATACCAGTAATATATTTAACCGCACCAAACCAATCATCATAATAAAAAATAATACCGGTGCCTGCTACAGCTTTTAATCCTTCCCACAGGGAAGCAAATTTATTCCTGTCCATTAGTTCTGTAAGTGCATATACAAACAAAAAAATAAAACCGCCATATATAAACATCTGTGGGCTTCCTATTGTGGCTATGTTACCAAATAACCACGTTAAAAATATCATCAATAGCGCCAGTTGAAACCAGCACCATGCTGCCAGTTGCTTCGTTTCGCCGGTATTATATTTTTCAAAATCCTGCACGTCTTCAATTTTATATTTCGGGTATTTTACTGCAATATCTGCAGGCCTCCAGCCGGTGGGCATAAACCATATCCGCAATTTATCTTTCCAGTTTTTTGTATGCCATGCATCTTTTATTAATGAAGCAAGATGCATAAAATTTATCTTCACCGGGTTCCATGTTTTTACCGGATGCGTAATTCCGTACACCGTTTTTACCCCTTTTATTTCTTTCTGAAAAGTACCAAATAGTTTATCCCAGAAAATAAATATCTGCCCAAAATTTTTATCAATATATTCTTTATTAATAGCATGGTGTACCCTGTGGTGTGAAGGTGTAACGAATATTTTTTCCAGCAATCCTATTTTATTTATATGTACGGTATGGTACCAAAACTGGGCAAATAAATGTAGCGGTGCCACTACTGCCACAACATTTTCCGGCACGCCGAGCAATGCTGCGGGGAATATAAATATGGTAAAAATTTTTATGATGGAAGATATACTTTGCCTGAGGGCGCATGCAAGGTCATACTCTTCGCTGCTGTGGTGGATGATATGCGAATTCCAGAAAATATTTACTACATGATCTATACGGTGTACACAGTAGCCAGCAAAATCTAATGCAAAAAATGCAATAAAATAAGTAAGTACAGATGAGCTAACATGCGTAATAGCAAAGTGGTTCAGCATCCAGCTATAACTGTACACTACCACACTTAACCCCAACACATCTTTGGTAGCATTGGTAACGCCGCTGGTAAGGCTACTAATGGTATCCATAGACTGCAGAGCTGTTTTATTTTTGTGCCAGCCATACCATTTTTCAAACAGCACCAGCAATAAAAAAGCAGGTGTTGCTATCATTAAAATTTTACCATAAGTTTCCATTTGCAAAATATTTATTCAATAGTTGTTTCAGTGTGCTGCGCCGGTATGTATACATTTTTAAACCCTGCGGCAATCAGCTTATCTCTAAAATGCTGTTGTACTATATACTCTCCATGCACCAGAAAAATATTTTTTACAAGGTCTGTTTTCTGGCAGTCTAAAAAATGTAAGAGGTCGTTGTAATCCCCGTGGGCACTCATGCTGCGCATTTCGCCTATTTCTGCATTTACCTCATGTGGCTGTCCAAAAATCATTACCTCTTTGGGGTGTTTTTTTAACCTTCCGCCGAGAGAGTTGGGTTCGCAATAGCCCGTCATAACAATACTGTTGCGGCTGTTCTCAATATTATTACTAATGTGGTGTTTTACCCGCCCTGCTTCTGCCATGCCGCTTGCAGAAATTATTACACAAGGATTTTTATAATAATTTAAATTCTTGGATTCCTCTACAGACTCTATAAACTTAAGCCCTGCAAAACCAAAAGGATCTTTATCTTTTAGTAAAACCTGTTGTATAGTATCATTAAAATATTGTGGGTAACTTTTTACTATACCTGTTGCTTTTACACTTAGGGGGCTGTCTATAAAATAGTCTACCGCAGGCAATCTGCCTTCCAGTTCTAATTGGTTAAGTGCATATAAAATTTCCTGTGTGCGGCCTACACTAAATGCAGGTAAAATTAACTTACCCTTTTTGTGAAGGCAGGTTTTTTCTATCCACTGCAGTAGCAAATCCGGCGTGGAGGTAAACTGCTCATGCAGGCTATCGCCATAAGTACTTTCTATTAAAATATAATTTGCCTGAGAAAATAAGGCGGGGGAGCGTAAAATAATATCTCTGTATCTGCCCACATCTCCACTAAAACTTATTTGTGTTTGCCTGCCATTTGTAGTAATGCGCACATGTACCGCAGCACTACCAATAATATGCCCGGCATCTGTAAAACAAAAGTCCAGCCCGGGTTCTATGGTATGCCATGTTTCATATTCCACAGTTTCAAAACGGCTTACGGCCTTCATGGCATCTTCTGTTGTATAAAGCGGATCCAGGTAGGGGAGACCTTGCAGTGCACGCCTTTTATTGGCAAATTTTATATCAGTTTCCTGTATGCCGGCACTATCTTCCATGAGTACTGCTGCAAGATCTTTAGTGGCAGGTGTTGCAAATATTTTTCCATTATAACCATCTTTTATAAGCTTGGGTATAAGTCCGCAATGGTCTATGTGGGCATGGGATAAAATCATAAAATCTACTTCGGCAGCATTAAATCCAAAGTTCCTGTTAAGCCCATCCGTTTCTGCACCCATGCCCTGAAACATGCCACAATCGAGCAATAATTTTTTTCCATTATCCAGTGTTATTAAATGCTTGCTTCCGGTAACGGTTCGTGCAGCACCATGAAAAGCTATTGTCATACTCGTATTTTTAGTAACTAAAGGTACTGAACAGAATTAAAGGCTTTACACAAATAATTTTATATGCCATGATTCTATTAAAAAACCCGCCAGCATTTTTGCAACCGGATGTAATTAAAAGAAACTCATCATCTAAATATATTTTGAATACAAAATGATATTGAAAAAATGTAAGTTTACAACCTGGTATTATAATAAAAAATGAATACAATATTTTTAGAAAGAGTGCAGTCATAAATATTTTGTACGCAATCACTTTCCTATAAAAAATAAAATAAATACATGAAAAAAATTAGCTTTTATTTTATGCTCATCTGCGGGGCAATAAATTCCGTACAGGCACAAAAGGTTTTTACTAGCGATGATTATACTAAAGCAGTAAACAACTTGGGCAATAACCTGGGTAAACTCATAGACCGAAATGCAGTAGCTGCACAATGGCTGCCTGATGGCAATTTTTGGTACAAAGTAAATACTGCCACTGGGGTAGAATATGTACTGGTAAACAGTAAAACGGGCACTAAAAAAACTGCAGCTACAAGAGAGGGTATTTTGTCAGACTATAAAATACCGGCAATGCCTTCATCAAAATACAATGAGGTACTATCCCCCGATGGTAAAAAAGCAGCCTATATAAAAAACTGGAATTTGTGGATTAGAGACATTAATACAAAAAAAGAAAATGCTATAACCACTGATGGCGTAAAAGATTTTGGCTATGCTACAGACAATGCAGGTTGGACGCATAGTGACAAAGCTATTGTGTTATGGTCGCCAGACTCAAAAAAGATTGCCACTTTTATACAGGACGAGCGCCATGTAAAAAACATGTACCTGGTAAAAACAACCGTAGGCGCACCGGAGCTTAGTCAATGGAAATACCCATTACCCGGCGATTCTGCAATTGTAAAAATACACCGGGTAATTATTGATGTAATCAGCGGTAGTATTATAAAATTAAAAACTGCTGCAGATGATCATCGCAGCACCCTATGCGATGACATTAGCTGCAGCGGATCTTTTGATGATAATGAGTGGGCTGCGGATGGCGCTACACTTGCTTTTGTATCTACACCAAGAGATCATAAGAAAGCTACGCTACGCATAGCCAATGCCGCTACAGGAGATGTGAGGCAGGTATTTGAAGAAACTGTACCCACACAATATGAGAGCGGACAGGGCAGTATAAACTGGAAATATTTACCCGCAAGCAATGAATTTATATGGTACTCAGAAAAAGATAACTGGGGGCATTTGTATTTATATGACCTTACCACCGGCAAATTAAAAAACAGGATAACGCAGGGAAATTATGTGGTAACAAAACTGCTTAAAATTGATGAGAAAAAAAGACAGTTATATTTTGAAGGTAAAGGTAAGGAGGCAGGTCGCAATCCTTATTTTAAATATTTTTATAAAGTAGATTTTAGTGGAAAAAACCTGGTGCTTCTTACACCGGAAGAGGGTGACCATAACATTAGTTTTTCTGCAGATGAAAATTATTTTACAGATAATTACTCACAGGTAACTACTCCAAATGTAGCCGTACTAAGAGATGTAAATGCTACTTTAATAACTACACTGGAGAAGGCAGATATAACAAGGCTTACTGCTACCGGCTGGAAAGCGCCAGTGCCCTTTACTGTAAAATCTGCTGCCAATGGGTTTGATTTATATGGGATCATGTACCAGCCGTCAAACCTGGATGTAACAAAAAAATACCCGGTGGTTAATTATATTTATCCGGGGCCGCAGGGCGGCAGTGTGGGTAATTGGTCTTTTAATGCCACAAGAGCATCTGACCACCAGGCACTGGCAGAGCTTGGTTTTATAGTGGTGGCGCTGGAAGGAAGCTGTAACCCCAATCGCAGCAAATCTTTTCATGATGCCTGTTATGGAAATATGGGAGAAAACACATTGCCCGATCAAATAAGCGGATTAAAACAATTGCAGCAAAAATATCCTTACCTGGATCTGGATAAAGTAGGCATTTGGGGGCATAGTGGTGGTGGATATGCAACGGCTGCCGCTATGTTTAATTTCCCCGAATTTTACAAAGTGGGTATAAGCGAAAGTGGCAACCATGATAACAGAAATTATGAAGACGACTGGGGCGAAAGGTATATAGGGCTAGAAACAAAAACTGCTAGTGGTAAAACGAATTATGAAATACAGGCTAACCAGGTAAATGCAAAAAACCTTAAAGGAAATTTGCTGATAGCGCATGGTAATATGGATGATAATGTGCCGCCTTATAATACTTACCTGGTGGTGGAAGCACTGGAAAAGGCAAACAAGGATTTTGATCTTATCATCTTCCCCAATGCGCACCATGGCTATGCAGAAGACAGTTATTATATGATGCGCCGCCGCTGGGATTATTTTGTGAAAAACCTTATGGGTGCAGTGCCGCCAAAAGAATATGTTATAAAAGTACCGCCAGATATGAGAAGGTAAATGTTGTTTTTTTATACAAACTATTTATGCAACTTCTTACAAATTATTTTATAAAATACTTTTTCTATCAATACAACCAATAGCAGAAAATATAAATCTTTACAACGCATCGTTTATATTGTGATATTAAAATTAACCGCATGAAATATTTGCCACTAAATAATGAAATATTTATACAAAACAGAAAACGTTTTGTAGCCAATCTCTCTAAAAATTCAATTGCTATATTTAACAGTAATGATGAGCTGCCATTAAACGGCGATGCACTGCATAAGTTTAAACAGAATGCTGATTTGTATTGGCTTACGGGAATAGAGCAGGAGGATACCATGATGATTTTTTTTCCGGATAACCCGGATGCTAAATACAGGGAAGTATTGGTAGTGGTGCGCCCAAATGAAATGAAAGAAAAATGGGACGGACACCGGTTGAGAATAAATGAAGCGCAAAATATTTCTGGAATAGAAACAGTTGTTTATTTAGATGCGCTAGATGCAATGTTGCAACCGTGGATTCATCTTGCAGAAAATATTTACTTGAACACAAATGAGAACGATCGCAAAGGAAACAATATTGCTGTGCGAGATTATCGTTATGCAAAACAAATGCAGGATCGATATCCGCTACATAATTATAAACGCAGCGCACCCATTTTAAAGGAACTGCGTTCTATTAAAACTGCCTACGAAATTGAGGTTATGCAAAAGGCGATGGATATTACTGATATTACTTTTAGAAAACTATTACAGTTTATACAACCGGGTGTAATGGAGTATGAAATTCATGCAGAAATTATCCATTCTTTTTTAATGCAAAGAGCAACAGGCGAAGCGTACGGAAGCATCATTGCAAGTGGCGATAATGCCCGTGTTTTGCATTATGTAGAGAACAACAGGGAGTGTAAAGACGGTGATTTAATATTAATGGATTTTGGTGCGGAGTATGGTAACTATGCAGCAGATCTTACCAGAACAGTCCCCGTAAATGGCAAATTTACACGCCGGCAAAAAACGGTTTATAAGGCATGTTTGCATTTGCATAAATATGCAGCAGGTATTTTAAAGCCGGGTATTAGCATTGTAGATTATACTGAAAAAATAGGGGATGAAGCAACCATTATTTTTCAAAAAATTGGTCTTCTTAAAAGGAGCGATATTAAAAATGAAAACCCTAATGACAGGGCGTACAGAAAATATTTGTACCACGGCATATCACATCATTTAGGCATAGATGTACACGACCTTGGCACCCGCACAGCACCCATAAAAGCAGGAATGGTTTTTACGATAGAGCCAGGCATTTACATTGAAGAAGAAAAAATGGGTGTGCGTATAGAAAATAATTTTTGGATAACAAAGAATGGTAATAAAGATTTGATGAAAAATATTCCGATAGAGGTGGAGGAGATAGAGGCTTTGATGAGAAGGGGGTGAGGATGGACAATGGACTACAGATAATGGAACGACATCTTTTAATATACATTCAAAGTTTCAAAAAGTTTTCTGTGGTTCGTTGACTCTAAAATTATTTATATCAAAAAAAGTATCCATGCCTTTTAAGTTAGAAAAGTTCGTTATTTGGCAATTGGAGATTGAGCTGGCTAATAACATTCATTTAATGACCCGAAGTTTTCTAAAAGCAGAAATGTTTTTACTAACTTCTCAAATTAAATGTGCCGCTGATGCAGCAGCTTTAAATATTGCGGAATGGTTTAGCGGGCAATCAAATCCTGAACAGAGAAAACTTTTAGGATACGCACAACGGTCTTCGATAGAAGTTGTAACTGCTTTATATCTTTCAATTAAAAGTGAATATATTACCAAAGAAATATTTAATATCAGATACAACGAATTAGATAATCTGGTTAAAAAAATGCAGGTTTTTAAAAACGCTTTAAACAAATAAAACTCAGATAAAACAACCTTCAACCTTTACTAACTGGTAGTTTATGGTCCGTTGTCTGTCGTCATAATTACATGAAACAACTCCCCAATATCTTCACACTCCTTAATCTTATTTGCGGCTGCATTGCTATAGTGTATACTTTACAAAACGGCATCAGCATTCAATACACAGCAGATAATGGCCAGTTTATAAACATACCCGAAAAAATATGGATGGCATCACTGTTTATCGGTATTGCAGCGGTGGTAGATTTTTTAGATGGCTTTGTTGCAAGGCTTTTTAATGCCTCCTCCGAAATGGGAAAGCAACTGGATTCGCTGGCAGATGTAGTAAGTTTTGGTGTAGCACCTTCTATGATTATTTACCAGTTTTTAAGAATAAGTTTTGCGCAAACAGAAGGCGGTATCGATGTTTCTACGGTATGGCTCTTGCCCGCATTTATTATTGCCGCCGCAGGAGCTTACAGGCTTGCAAGGTTTAATATTGATACCAGCCAGCAATATGGTTTTAAAGGAGTGCCTATACCCGCCGCCGGTTTATTAATAGCAAGTTTTCCTCTTATTTTGTGGAATACAGACAACGAAACCATAACCGGCTTGCTGCAAAACAAATGGTTTTTGTATGCAGTAATCATTGTGGTTAGCACACTAATGGTAAGTAAACTGCCGCTAATGGCCTTAAAATTTAAAGACGTTACTATTAAAAATAATCTGCCAAAATATTTGTTGATACTGTTTGCAATTGCAGCAGCAATATTTATGCACTGGCTTGCTGTGCCCATAGTTTTTATAGCCTACATTATTTTATCTTTGGCTTTTAAAAACAAAACAACATGATATTTACTGTACAAATAAAAGTAATGCCACTAAAAAATTTATTAGATCCGCAGGGCAAGGCAGTAATGGGCGGGTTAAACAACCTGGCCATTACCGGTATAAATGATGTACGCATCGGCAAGCATATAGATCTTACCATAGAAGCATCAACCGAAGCAGAGGCAAAACAAAAAGCAGACGATGCCGCACAAAAATTATTGGCAAATGCCGTGATGGAAAATTATGAAATAATAGTTAGCAGTTAGCAAAATAAATAAAGACAAGTAACCTATTTATATTTTATTATCGGGTTTAAAACATTATCAATTATTCATTATTAATTATTAACTCCTCGTGCTTTATCTGGTCCCCACCCCCATTGGTAATTTAGGCGATATCACTTTTAGGGCTATAGAAATTTTAAAAAATGCAGATCTTATCCTTGCAGAAGATACCAGAACATCTTCTGTTTTATTGAACCATTATGGGATACACAAACAGCTTTCTACTTACCACCAGCATAACGAACACCGGGTGGCAGTGCACCTTGCAGCGCAAATGACGGCAGGCAAAACAATGGCATTACTTACCGATGCCGGTACACCAGGCATAAGCGACCCTGCTTACCTGCTCATAAAAGAATGTATAAAAAATAATATAGAAGTACAATGCCTGCCAGGTGCCACTGCATTTGTTCCTGCATTGTTAAATAGTGGGTTGCCCATGAACAGTTTTTGTTTTGAAGGTTTTTTACCCCTTAAAAAAGGCAGGCAAACTTTTTTTAAAAAAATGGCACTCGAAGAACGTACCATGATTTTTTATGAAAGCCCCATGCGACTGCTTCGTACACTAAGGGAGAGTATAGACTATTTTGGTGGCGAGCGGCAATGCTGTGTGAGCCGGGAGCTTAGTAAAAAATTTGAAGAAAATAAACGGGGTACTTTGCAGGAAGTATTTGATTATTTTAGCGCAAAGCCTGTAAAAGGTGAAATTGTAATTGTGATTGGTGGCAAGCCGTAAAAATATTCGTTAATAATATTAATCTTTCAAATAATTTATCAGCACTAGGGGTGAGCGGTTTAAAAATTTTACGAAACAGCAAAGATTAATTTTGATAGAATAAATACTATAGCCTGTCCGTATTTATATTAAATTCGATGATCTCTCAAATATTTTATATTCAGGTACACACATTTATACAATAATTAAGCAATGTTTCCGTTTTATAACTGAAAAATGCAAAGCATATAACAGAAGCCGGATTTTGTATAAAGGATTATGTATTCATACAAGCATGCCTTACCTCTGAAACCAGCAAAATTTATTTCGTTAACATCCTTAGCTATATTTTCAAAAGTTGGTGTTAGAAACTTTTTAACCAATAAACTGCCGGTATAAAAACCGGCAGTTTTTTATTGCAGGAGAATTATTTTTTTGATAGAGAAAGCAATAAAGCCTACCCAGCATATAATCTGGCAATAATTTTTTTCATTTTTTTTCCTGCCAATAATATCTAAGGTATATATCGTACCTACGGCATTAAGAAAATCATTAGTTTATTGGTATCCATATTTTGCTCCAATGGAGCAGGAGAAGTATTTCATTTAAAAATATCTTCTGAATTATCCAAAAATTTATTTCTTCTTCAACCTATGCATATCACTTACCCTAAACTCTTCCTTTAAATATTTTGCAGTAAAACTTTTCTTTACATCCAGCATATTTCTGGCGGTGCCTTCATATAAAATTTCGCCACCAGCATTACCGCCCTCGGGCCCAATGTCAATAATATGATCTCCTGCTTTTATCATATCCAGGTTGTGCTCTATTACAAGTACGGTATTGCCCCTGTCCACTAATTTATTTAATACATCCAGCAGGTGTTGTATATCTTCAAAATGCAATCCTGTTGTAGGTTCATCCAGAATATAAAATGTTTTACCGGTATCTCTTTTGCCCAGTTCGGTAGCCAGTTTTACCCGCTGTGCTTCGCCGCCACTAAGGGTTACGGCACTTTGCCCCAAGGTTATATATCCCAGCCCTACTTCCTGCAATACTTTTATTTTTCGGTAAATGTAGGGCACTGCATTAAAAAATTCTACCGCATCATCCACCGTCATATTCAGCACATCACTTATAGATTTTCCTTTGTACCTAATCTCCAGCGTTTCCCGATTATACCGCTTGCCGTTACACTTTTCGCAATGCACATATACATCAGGCAAAAAATTCATTTCTATCGTACGCATACCGCCGCCTTCGCATACTTCGCAGCGGCCGCTTTTTACATTAAAACTAAAACGGCCTGCATTGTAGCCCCGTATTTTTGCTTCGGGCACGGCAGAAAATAAGGTGCGTATATCTGTAAAAAATCCGCAGTAAGTAGCCGGGTTGCTGCGGGGTGTGCGGCCAATAGGGCTCTGGTCTATCTCTATTACTTTATCTATATTTTCTAGCCCGCTTATACTTTTATATGGCATAGCTTCTCCCTTGCTGCCATAGCAAAAAGTAGCCAGCAGCGGGTATAAGGTTTCGTTTATGAGTGTAGATTTTCCGCTGCCGCTTACTCCCGTCACCATTATAAATTGGCCTAAGGGTAGTTTTACAGATACATTTTTTAGATTATTGCCCGCAGCACCTTTTAGTTCTATAAACTTTCCGTTTCCTTTTCTTATTTCGGGAGGGATGGCAATGCTTTTTTCACCAGTAAGGTATTTTGCAGTTTCCGAGCCGGAGCGTAAAACTTCTTGTGGCGTACCTGCTGCAACTATACGCCCGCCGTGCGTTCCCGCCTTCGGGCCTATATCTATGAGGTGATCGCTTGCCAGCATAATATCTTTATCATGCTCCACCACCAGTACACTGTTACCAATATCCCGCAGGTTTTGCAGAGCAAGTATGAGCCGCTGGTTATCTCGCTGGTGCAGCCCAATACTTGGCTCATCCAAAATATAAGTAATGCCCTGCAACTGCGATCCTATCTGCGTGGCAAGCCGTATGCGCTGGTACTCACCGCCGCTTAGGCTCTTGCTGGGGCGATAAAGTGTGAGATAAGTAAGCCCTACGTTTAACATAAATTCCAACCGCTCTCTTATCTCTTTAAGCAGATCTTTTGCAATAATATTTTGTTTGTTGTTTAATCTTTTTTCTACAGCTTTAAACCATTCGTACAACACATCCAGATCCATGAGGCTAAGTTCTGCAATATTTTTTTCATCAATTTTAAACCACAGGCTTTCTTTGCGAAGCCTTGTACCACCGCAGGTATCGCAGGGGCGAAGCTGCATAAATTTTTCTGCCCAGTCTCTTATACTTTCGCTGGATGAGGTGGCGGCAAACCAGCGTTTTACCATGGTAACAACGCCTTCATATTCTGTGTTATAAAAACTGTCGCCTGTTTGCTGCATGTCCATATCCACATCTGCAGATATCATTTCTGTGTCTGTTATTTCTTTGCCATAGAGCAGCACATTCATTGCTTTTTGTGGCAGGTCTTTTACGGGTTTATCCAGGCTTATTTTATACTTTTTTGCAATAGCCACTACTTGCTTGTACGAATTTGCTTCCCGTTCTTCGCCCAGTGGTGCGATGCCGCCTTCTTTTACACTCAAATTTTTATCGGGAATAATCGCATCCATATTTATCTGAAACACTGTACCAAGGCCTTTGCACATAGGGCATGCGCCGTACGGCGAGTTAAAAGAAAATGCGTTAGGTGATGGCTCTTCGTAGCTTATGCCAGTATCTATGCACATGAGTTGCTTGCTGTACATAGTAACTCCGTTCCCCCCGCTCCCTGAAGGGGGAATTTGGGCGACTTCATTCTTTTTAGTGTTAGTTTTTTTAGCCAAGGGTTCCAAAAGCCCCCCTGTGGGTGGTTGGGGGGCTACAAACATTAAGTCTTTACCCATCTGTAAAGCTTTTTGAACACTCTGGCTCAGGCGAAAACGCATATCATCCGATACCTCGAGCCTGTCCACTACCACTTCTATATCATGTATTTTATAACGGTCCAGTTGCATACGTGGCGCAAGGTCCAGTATTACCCCATCTACCCGCACTTTTAAAAAACCCTTTTTGCGAATATCTTCAAACAACTCCCTATAATGCCCTTTGCGCCCACGTATGAGTGGCGCAAGCAAACTTATTTTTTGCCCGGCAAATTTTTTATAAATGTTGGTTACAATTTCTTCTTCGGAAAATTTTACCATTTTTTTACCCGTATTGTAGCTGTATGCTTCACCCGTGCGGGCGTATAGCAGGCGTAAAAAATCATAAATTTCGGTAATGGTACCCACCGTACTTCGGGGGTTTTTATTAGTGGTTTTTTGCTCAATAGATATTACGGGGCTAAGGCCAGTAATCTTATCTACATCCGGCCGCTCCATATCTCCCACAAACTGCCTTGCATACGCACTAAAACTTTCCATATATCGCCGCTGCCCTTCGTTGTAAATGGTATCAAACGCCAGGCTGCTTTTGCCGCTGCCGCTTACCCCTGTAAAAACCACCAGCTTGTTTTTTGGAATTTTTATATCAATATTTTTGAGGTTGTGCTCTCTTGCCCCAAACACTTCTATAACCTCTTCCGCAGCCATAGGTGCTGCATTTACTGCTTTTTTTGTAGCCATATTTTTCCTTACTTGGCGTAAAGATACGAGATAATTAAAGCACGTGTTTTGTTGGGTTTTGACTATTGTTTACCAAGATGCAAAACTATATTGCAGGTAACTGCGGATCTAATATTATTTAATCAACTTTTTTTATTATGAGCGTTTTAATTAGTGTTTCTTCTGCAGGAATAGAAAAATATAGCTGATAAATTCATATTTAAGCTTACATTTTTTGATTGATTTAAATTGACTGTAAAAGTAAAAATTTGTATTAATTATTATGGCGAACCTGGGAGACAAAACCACCAAAGCCGCTGAGAGCGCAGAAGAAGGCGATGTGAAAAAATTAAAATGCTGGGCAAGGCATCGACCGCAGGTGCAAAGGCATTAGGTATATTGGTAAAATAATTTCTTTTTTATATTCATTTAGTTGTCTCTTCGCCATCAGCATCTTTGGGTATATCATCGCTTACAGGGTAATCATTATTAAGCTGCTGTTCAAATTCTTTTTCATCTTTTTGATTGCGCTTAATGGTAAAAAGAATAACCATTACTATAACAATTGCTACGGGTATTATTATAAACCAGTTCATGTTTTTAATATTTGCCAAAAGGTAAAATAATTATACCAGCATCAACATTAAGTTTTGTGTACTGTTTTAAGCAGTTGTATAAAACGGCTATAAAAAAAACTATTGCTGTAGTTTTGACACCTGAATTTTTATTTAATTAATTTCAAATAAAGGAATATAAAAAATAGAAATCCTTAAAAATGCAAGAAAAAAAATCATTATTTTTATTTTAGAGGATCACCTTTTTTAAAAATAATACTGCATCTTTATTATGGCCAAAAGCCTAAGTTTAAAAAAACCGGGATTTATGAAAAACCCTGCACATATTATTCACCTTAATACCAGCATAAACGCAGGCCGGGAAAATGTGTGGGAATATTTTACGAAGCCAGAACATATTGTACAATGGAACAATGCTTCGCCGGATTGGCACACGCTGCGTGCAGTGAATGATGTGCAACCCGGAGGCAAATTTATTTTTCGGATGCAGGCAAAAGATAATAGTTTCGGCTTTGATTTTAGTGGTACTTACAACGATGTGGTACTGCATAAATATATAAGTTATACACTGGATGATGGCAGAAGAGTAACGATAAATTTTTTTGCAGCAGATGCTCATACTGAAATAGACCAAACCTTTGAACTCGAAAATGAAAACCCTGCAGACCTACAACGACAGGGCTGGCAGGCTATACTGGATAATTTTAAAAAATATGCAGAAACCATTTCATCATCATTATAAAAATTGCAGTTATGACAAACGAAATATATCCCTGCCTCTGGTTTAATGATAATGCCAGAGCCGCAGCAGATTTTTATACCGGCATGTTTGCTGATGCCAATATTATTACAGATAATGGGATGGTTGTACGCTTTAATCTGGCTGGGCAAAAATTTATGGGGCTAAACGGTGGTCCGGTATTTACCATAAATCCATCAATATCTTTTTTTGTAACTAGCGATGATGAGGAAGAAATAACCAGCCTATGGCAAAAACTAACTGAGGGTGGCAGCATTTTAATGCCGCTTAATGCATACGAATGGAGTCCGAAATATGGCTGGGTAAAAGATCGGTTCGGGGTATCGTGGCAATTGAATATGGGCAGCAAAGAAGATGTATCACAAAAAATTTCGCCGGTACTTATGTTTACCAAACAATACTGCGGCAAAGCAGAAGAAGCTGTTGAGTTTTATAAAAATATTTTTCCCGGATCAGGGGTAAGTGGTATTTTAAAATATGCAAAAGAAGATGCAGATAGCGAAGAGTTGGTAAAGCATGCGCAATTTAATTTAAGCGGGTATACCATAATAGCTATGGACAGTAGTGCTGCGCATGCTTTTGAATTTAATGAAGCCATTTCTTTTGTAATAACCTGCAGCACCCAGCAGGAAATAGATTATTACTGGAGCAAGCTTACAGAAGGTGGAATAGAAAGCCAGTGCGGCTGGCTCAAGGATAAGTTTGGTGTATCGTGGCAGGTAGTGCCGGCAATATTAGGCAGCCTTATGAGCAACCCTGCTACATCGCAAAAGGTAGTAAAGGCATTTATGCAAATGAAAAAATTTGATATAGCAGCGTTGTTATATGCAGCAGAAGCGTAACTGACAATGCTTCATCATCACTGCAAAAAAGAAAACCAAATACAAAAAATAAATAGGATTAAATAAAAAAGTATCAAACTGTACTCGGATTTTTTACGGGATAAAAATTGTATCCGAAATATTTATGTTGATTAAAAGTAGCAGATGAACAACGATGTGCAGGTAAATGACCCCTAAATACTTTCCCTTAATCTTCTAACTTATAAAATCTAAATTCTTTAATTTTCTCAATGGTAGAACTTAATGCTTCTTAATTTCACCCAAAAAGACTTATCTAACCTGCTGATATTTTTGTTTTTAATAATTGCCGTTTTTTGATATAAAAAAATATCTACCTTAGCCATTTATTTTTAGAAAATGCATTACCAAAACATATTGCTTATAGATGATGATGAAGAAGATCAGGAAATTTTTCTAAGTGCGGTAACCCAGGTTTCGGGGCATGTGCAATGTATAGTTGTAACCCACGCTGCAAAGGCACTTCAAAAACTATCGTCCAAAGAAATAATGGCAGATGTAATATTTTTAGACCTCAATATGCCTTTAATGAACGGGCAGGAGTTTTTATTTGAAATAAAAAAAAACCCGGAGTTAAAGCATATACCCGTAATTATATTTACTACGTCATCTCATGCAGAAACTATTTTAGTTGCAAAAAAATTGGGGGCGGCAGATTTTATTACCAAGCCGGAAAAGTACGATGACCTTGTAAATATACTTACGCCGCTTATTTCTTAAACATTTATAACAGCAAGCACAATTTAAGGATTGCACCATGAGCAATAGTACAGGAACCCCGGGTAAATTATCTTCCCTTTCTGGCGGCGGAGAAATGGGTAAACTTACCCGCAATTATAACTGGAGCGCCACCCCGCTGGGCGAACAGGATACCTGGCCGCAAAGTTTACTCACCACACTCAGTATTATTTTGCATTCTAAATTTCCGATGTTTCTTTTTTGGGGGGCTGATAGTATTTGTTTTTATAACGATGCTTACAGGCCCAGCCTGGGTACTAATGGAAAACACCCGTATGCACTGGGCAAAAAAGCTGAAGATATATGGCCGGAAATATGGGATGTAATAGCACCGCTAATAAAAAATATTATGGCAGGCGGAGAAGCAAGCTGGAATGAAGATCAACTTTTGCCTATAGAAAGAAACGGACAAATGGAACAGGTATACTGGACGTTTAGCTACAGCCCTGTAAAAGATGAAGCTGGAAATATAGCAGGTGTATTTGTAACCTGCACAGAAACTACAGAAAAAATATTGAGTCTGAAAAGATTACAATCGTCAGAAAACAGTTTCAAGGATCTTATTCAAAACTCCTCCGTGGGATCTTGTTTGCTAACCGGCAAAGGCATGGTAATATCGGTAATAAACAATACTATGATAAACTATTTTGGCAAAGGAAATAACGTATTGCATAAAAGGCTGGAGGATGTATTGCCAGAATTAAAAGAGCAGCATATTTTTGATATACTGCAAAATGTATACAATAGTAATACCTCATTTAAAGCTAATGAAGCATTAATTAATTTAGTGGTAGATGGGAGGTTAAGGGAAAATTATTTTGATTTTATTTTTAACCCCGTATGTAATGCAGAAGGAAGGGTATATGGCGTGGTATGTATTTCAGTAGAGGTTACCGAAAAAATACTTGCCCGCAAAAAAATTGAGAACAGTGAGTTGCGATTTAAAAACCTGATAGAAGAAGCAACTGTGGCCAGTAGTCTTTATGTAGGAAAAGATATGATTATAGAAGTAGCTAATAAAGCCATATTAAACTACTGGGGAAAAGATAAATCTGTAATTGGAAAAAAATTGAAAGATGCAATACCGGAAATAGCCGGACAGCCCTACCTGCAAATACTAAATGAAGTGTTTTATAGTGGAGTAATGTATGAGGCAAAAGATAAACCCGCCAAACTTATTGTTGATGGTAAAGAAGTAACCCGGTATTTTGATTTTACGTATAAGCCGCTTCGCAATGCAGATAATGAAGTATTTGGTATTATGAGTACTGTTGTAAATGTTACTGAAAAAGTACTGGCTTCAAAAAAAATGCAGGAGAGTGAGCGAAATTTAAGACAAACTATTTTGCAGGCTCCTGCGGCTATGTGTATACTACGTGGGCCTAGCCATATCGTAGAGCTGGCAAACACTTACATGATAGATTTTTGGGGTAAAAAAACTGAAGAGGTAATAGGGAAGCCACTTGTAGAAGCCATACCGGAAATTATGGACCAGGGTTATGAAGATATTATGAATGAAGTGTACCTTACCGGTAACACTTATGTTGCACAAGGTATCCCTGTTACACTCCATAAAAACGGTGCAGATCAGCATATTTTCATGAACCTTATTTATAAAGCTTACCTGGAAACGGATGGAAAAATATTTGGTATTATTTGCCTTGCAATAGATGTAACTGCAGAAATAATAGCAAGGCAAAAAATTGAAGAGGTAGTAGCAGAACGTACAAAAGAACTTGCAGATGCAAACAAAGATTTGCAGCGGTCCAATGCAGAACTATCGCAATTTGCATACATTGCCTCCCACGACCTGCAGGAGCCACTAAGAAAAATACACACTTTTACCCAAATGCTGGAGAACCGCATTGCCGGCAGTATTGATGAACAATCTAAAAATTATCTTAATAAAATATACAACTCTTCTTCCCGTATGAATACCCTTATACGGGATGTGTTAACGTACTCCGGCCTCATAAAAGATCTGGAAATATTTAAGCAAACCGACCTTAATGAAATTCTTAAAAATAATATCGTAGATTATGAATTGCTTATTACAGAAAAAGAGGCTACTATTACTTTTGATGTATTGCCTGTTATTGAAGCAATCCCTTTGCAAATGTCTCAGCTGTTTAGTAACCTCATAAGTAATGCCTTAAAATTTTCAAGAAAAGATATCAAACCCCTTATAGAAATAACCATTGCAATATTAAGTTCCAAAGAAAAGAAACAATTTCCTTTTACAAATGCCGGCACCTGGTATGTTATTACCTTTCGGGATAATGGCATGGGTTTCGAAAAGGAATATGCTAAAAAAATATTTAATATTTTTCAGCGGCTGCACGGAAAATCTGAGTATGAAGGAACCGGCATAGGGCTGGCGATGTGTAAAAAAATAGTATTAAACCACCAGGGGGAAATTAATGCTGTAGGTAGTACTACGGGCGCTGCAATATTTAATATTATTTTGCCTGCTGTGCAGTAATTATTTATTAAATAAAGCGATTGACTTTAAAAAGCTGTAATAATGGAAATGCATTTTTTTATATTAGTCGTTGTTTAGCGATATAAAACGGCAAATAGAATAAGCTCAACTAAAAGCAGTTTTATGAGTAAATGCCTAAATGATTTTTTGTATTTGCAAATTGGTAGTACCAAGCCTCAACAGCAAGAAACAAAAGGTTAGTCAGCAGCTCTAATACCAAAACTATCTTCCGATTTAAAATCTGCTTTCCCAGCAATAAAAGGAGAGGCCTTCTCAAAATGTTGAAGTGTATCTCATGTTGAACTTGTTGAAACATTACATACACTTCATCATTCAAAAGATTATCAATTTGGACAAGCTCAATTTGACAAATGAAAATAATTGGAGCAGAGCTGTATTTGCCCTTAAAATAAAGTCTGATTTATACCACACAAGATAAAGCTATCAATAATTTTACCTATATACTGCCAGAGACAATACGTGCATACTAGTAAATAAAATGATACCCAGCAAAACACATTTCGATAAATTTGTGGTTATGAATACACAAGAAGCATACAACCAGTGGGCGCCGCTATACGACGGAAATGTAAATAAAACAAGAGATGTAGAAGCTTTTGCATTAAGACAGACTTTAGAAGATATACGTTTTAAAAGCTGTTTGGAAATTGGCTGCGGTACAGGTAAGAATACTTTGTGGCTTGCAGAAAAAGCGGATGTAATAACTGCGGTAGATTTTTCCGAAGTAATGCTTGCAATAGCCCGGCAAAAAGTGCATGCGGCACATGTAAACTTTATACAGGAAGACATAATACAGGATTGGAATTTCACCAAATATTCTTTTGACCTCATTACGTTTAGCCTGGTGTTGGAGCATATAGAAAATTTAAATCTTATTTTTAAAAAAGCTATTGCCACATTAGAGCCGGGAGGTTATATTTACATTGGTGAGCTTCATCCCTGTAAGCAATACAATGGCAGTAAAGCCCGGTTTAGAACAACAGAGAGCACCACTGTAGTAAAGTGTTTCAACCATCATTTGTCAGATTTTTTAAAACCTGCTAAACAGTATGGTTTACATATAGAAAAGGTAGAAGAATATTTTGACGATGAACAGCTACGGGAAGAAATGCTAAGAATACTTTCTATATTATTAAAAAAGCCTTTAAAAAATGATTAAAAAAATACTCTTTTTTATTTTACTGCTATCTGTTTTATACGGATGCAAAACAGCTAAAAATATGACTGCACAAAATATACAGGTACATGCAATACGTTTAAAACCCGGATAGGATCTGCGCCAGGAAATAGAAAAATATGTAAAAGAAAATAACATAAAAGCAGGGTGGATAAATACCTGTGCCGGCAGTCTCACCCATTACAATATTCGTTTTGCAAATGAAGAAAATAGCAGCACAGGTAATGGCCATTTTGAAATTGTGAGCCTAACCGGTACGCTTAGCACAAGTGGCTGCCATATACATTTAAGCATAAGCGATAGCACAGGGCGTACTATTGGCGGGCATTTACTTGTAGGCTGCACTATTTATACTACTGCAGAAATTGTACTGCAAAGCTCCGGTGATTTTAACTTTAAACGGGCAAAAGATGGTACAACTCCCTGGGATGAATTGCAAATAGAAAAAATAAAACTATGAGCAGCTATATATTTCAGATAACCCTTTTGGTAAATGATTATGATGAAGCTATAGATTTTTATACCCAAAAATTAAATTTTACGCTTATAGAAGATACTGTTTTATCTGCTGAAAAAAGATGGGTGGTTATTGCACCTAATGGTGCAACACAAAAAGGTTGTAACTTATTACTGGCTAAGGCTGCAAATGAAGCGCAGCAAAAAGCTGTAGGTAACCAAACCGGAGGAAGGGTATTTCTATTTTTACAAACCAATGATTTTGAAAAAGACTACGAACATTTACTTAAAAATAAGGTAACCATAGTAAGACCGCCGGTGGTACAGCCTTATGGAAAAGTAGTTGTATTTGAAGATCTTTATGGCAATCTTTTTGATATGATTGGTAAAATGTAACACGAGTATAATAACAACTATTTATAAAATGATATTGTATTTTTGTAACATCACCCTTTAGAACACAATAGCATGAAAACAACTAAAAAAATTATTTACAGCGCAGCAACCATAGCATTTACGGGGCTTTTAGTGTATGCTATCAGAAAAAAAAATACCAAAAAAAGAGTAGCCCAGGTAGCCAACGAAGGGTACGAAACCGCTGCTGATATTCTACATCCGGAAAAGAGTAAACGATTTAAAAAATTGCATTACGGGCCTGTATTGCCCCATCATTATTAAAAAAAATGCTGCAATTATTTTAGCATTCTTTAGTAAAAGTTTTACAATAGTTCTGTTTATTTTTATTGTTATGTTATGATCAAACAAATAACTGAATACAGGAAGACTGCTCCTATTTTTAATATCCGTAAAAACTATTTTCCTCTGATCAAACATTGATGTAAAAAGTAAAATCATGAAGTTTATAACAAATATATTTACCGTTCATTATCTTCCACCGGGTTCGCAATTTTTTCTGATGAAATTGGTAAATAGTGTACTTAAATGCTGCCAGGTGCCTGGCCCTTCGTTTATATTATGTGTGCGGTTTGGGTAAGCCATAAACTCAAATTGTTTATTGTATTTTATCAATTCGTTCAGCAGCATTTCTGCATTATCGTAATGCACATTATCATCGCCGGTACCATGTATGTACAACAATTTTCCCTGCAGGTTTTTAGCATTGGTTATGGGAGATCCTTTCACAAAATCTTCACGGTTTTCCTGCGGCAAACCCATGTAGCGCTCCTGGTAAATATTGTCGTAGTTAAGCTGGTTTCCTACGGCGGCTATTGCCACACCGGTTTTAAATATATCCGGGTAAGTAAACATAAGGTTTAGTGTAGAAGAACCGCCGCCGCTCCAGCCCCACACTGCCACACGGCTTTTATCCATGTAAGGTTTTTCGAGTAATTTTTTAGTACCCTGCGCCATATCACTTATGTTTAGCGTGCCTATTTTTCTATAAATAGATTTGCGCCATTTTGCACCTTTTAATGATGGTGTACCCCGGTTATCTACCGCTATTTGTACATAGCCATCTGCAGCCATATCGCCGTTGTATAAATAGCTGCTGTGTGCACCATATTCATCTCCTGTGGTAGCCGTAGCCGGCTCACCATAAACGTATAATATTACAGGGTATTTTTTGTTGGGGTCAAAGTTTTTGGGTTTGTTTATCCAGGCATCTAGCAGCACATTATCATCTGTAGTTACCTGTAGATATTCTACATTAATATTGGGATCAGTTTTTATGGTAGCTGCTATACTTTTTGCTTTGGAAAACGCTGTATTATCCGGCAGGGTAATCCACTCTTTTACAGGTGGAATATTGTGATTGCTAAAACTGTGGAGTGCCACTTTTGCGCCAGGAGATATATCGTAGGAATGGGTACCCAATAATTTATTATTACTCACCATTTCAGGATTACTTTTAGGCTCGGTTAAAGATAATCGGTATAAATAAAGCTGGGTGGCATTATTAGGCGATGCAGTAAAATAAATATAATTGTTTACTTCATCTACTGCTTTTATTTTTTCTATATCATAGTTTCCTTTGGTAATTAATGATACTGTTTTTCCATCTCTGCTTATACGGTAAATATGTCGCCAGCCATCTTTTTCGCTCACCCACAAAAAATCTTTTCCCTGGTTTATCCAACTCCAGCCTTTAGGGTCATCGGTATTCATATCTACCCAGGCTTCATCATTTTCTGCCCAAAAAGTACTACTGGTTCCATTGGTTGTATTGCAATACATCAGCCTGCTTTCCTGCTGCTTACGATCCAGTTGCTGAATAATTAATTCGTTTGTGCCACTCCACTCCATTCGTGTAATATAGTGCTGGCGAGGGTCTCCGTCTATGCCCATGCGTCGTATTTGTCCACTGGCTATGTTCACCGTTTGTATATATGCAGGGGATGGGTCTTCTCCTACTTTTGGATATTCTACTGGTATAACACGGCTATACACAGAGTCTGTAGTATTAAGCATATAGTAATCTCTTATTTCGGTAGCATCTATTTGCCAGTAAGCAATTTGCCTGCTATCGGGGCTCCATCTAAAACCATCCCTGCAGCCAAATTCTTCTTCATATACCCAGTCAAATGTGCCGTTTATTAGTTTTCTAGTGCCATCATTCGTTAGTTTTTTTAATTGGCTGCCGGCAATATTTTCCGCATAAATATTACCTGCACTTACATACGCTACGGATTTACTATCTGGCGAAAACTTGGCAAACATCAGCGATTGAGCCGGTAATGCTGCACCTATCTTTTTTAAACTGCTGCTGGCAATGGTAAGTATATAATAATCTCCACGGGTATTGTAACGCCATACTTTGACCGTATTTGCAAATAATAAAATTTTTGTTTTGTCTGCGCTGTAATCAAAAGACTGCACTCTTAGAGGACCGGCTGCACCTGCCGCTGTAAGGGTTTCTTTTTTTACGATAATCGTTTCTGCATCTGTTCTAGGATCTACCCGTACAATGTTTCCTTCTTTAAATTTTACATAACCTAATCCGTCTGCTGTCCAGTTTATACCTCGCTGCTGTGCATGTATAGTTGCAGAAATAAAGATGAGGGCTATAAAAAAAATACTATTCTTGTATATCATCATTGTAAATAAATTTATAGATAAAAATAAGCAATAAGAAGATAGAAGTTTTACCAGTGCTATAATAATTTTGGGCAGGCCAACTATAATAATAAATATGTGTTTGCATTTCCCCTCTTTTACCCAAAAAGGGAAACTTTTTTATTTATTTAAAGAGCAGTAATTTCTAAAATAATGGAATATACCGTTTTCTTCATTGCTTCCTTTTAAACAAAAAATATGTAGTTATATTATGCAACACAATTGTAATCTTCATTTTTATATTTAAAAATTATTCAAAATTTTAAATTCAATGCAGCAAAAAAAATAAAAATTTGGTTAACCCTATTAGCATTTCCAAAATTTTTTTCCACATAAATATAATAGGCATAGTTCTTAATTTGTAAAGTAAGGTAATAACCCTGTTTATTATTTATACATTTTAAAACAACTAAAATCTACCATCATGTTCAAAGTATTAAAAGGAATGTTATATGGCATTGCCATCGGCATATTGATTGCCCCGCACAAAGGCACAAAAACTAGGAGAAAAATAAAAGAAATGATTTATGGTTATAAGGATGATGCGGAAGATGCACTACAGCAAGGAAAGAATAAATTAAAATCAGGAAAGGATAAAATGGAAGCAAAAATTAAAAATGCTATTGGATAAAAGATCATTTTAAAAACAAATGGCAATTTTTTAAAAAGTTGCCATTTGTATAATTTATTGCTATGCGCATACTGGCTAATAGTATTCATTTAAATCAATTTTCTTTTCACTTATAAAAATTAAATTATGGCTACAACAAAACAACCATCAAAAACAAAAAATGGCGAAATGCCTGCAGATGCTAAAAATAAAAATACGGATGGTTTGCATAAGTTTTTTATTGATGGATTAAAGGACATTTACTGGGCAGAAAAAGCATTAACAAAGGCATTGCCTAAAATGATAAAGAATGTTACATCTAAGCCATTGGCAGATGCAATTACTGCACATTTGGAAGAAACAAAAACCCAGATAACTAGGCTGGAGCAGGTGTTTGCAAGCATAGACCAGAAAGTAGTTGCAAAAAAATGTGATGCAATGGAAGGATTATTAAAAGAAGCAACCGGCATTATGGAAGACACCGAAAAAGGATCTATGAGAGATGCAGGCATTATTGCTGCAGGGCAAAAAGTAGAGCATTATGAAATTGCTACTTATGGTACACTGGGCAGGTATGCTCAACTGCTTGGCTTAGGTGAAGCACAAAGTTTATTGGAAGAATCCCTATTAGAAGAAAAAGCAGCAGATG
>JANXXM010000135.1 GCA_025350645.1 Ferruginibacter sp. | reverse complement strand
GAATAAAAAAATTGTTAATAGGCTGGATACTGCAAACGGTGTAGAGAATTTTTAGCTAAAACCTAATGATGCTTTTTATTTAACAGATGCTAATGCTGCAATGGTTAGTGCCACTCAGCAATTTATGCTGGATACTTATTTTATTTTTGCCACACAATCGGGGCCAATGCTTATTATTAATGGTAAGATAAATGAATATTTAAGTAACAATCATTGAACATGAGTTTAAGAAACGGCTTCGGGATTTTACCCAATGAGAAAATACTATTTGCAATGAACCAAAAGATATGAAGTTTTATGATTTTGCATGTTTTAAAAAAGCACTATGCAAAAATGTATTGTATATGGACTAACAGGCTTTCCAGAACCTACTATCCAGAAAAAAAATGGCTGCAATGCGATGGTAATTTTGGTGTGATTATGGGTGTTATAGGGGCTGTAGGGTGGGTTTTTTTATTTTTATTGAATGGTTAAATGACATAAAATAATTACTTAAATACATAAAGAATAAAAAAAGTTTGAACAATTTTTTTATTAACTTTTTTCTTAATAAAGATCAATAGAAATTCAGCAGTAGCAATTTTGTTTGAATATTTGTTTACTGCGGCTTATAAGCATCATCAGTATACATTACCTTATTAAATAAATGATATTTGCCATCTTTGTTATTGCGCCAATATCTGCGCCCCTGCAAATCGTAATAATAGCGCCCATCCAATGTTTTTTTTGCAATAGCATCATTTACCGATATTATTTTAGGTATTGTTAAAATATTCTTCTTTTTTCCAACAGGAGCAGCTATGGCGCTGCTGTCTTTTATAATGACCGTTGATGTATTTATTGAAGCTGTAGCAGGAACAGATTTTTTGCTACAACTATAGCAAGTAACTAAAAGAATAATAATAACGATCGCTATCTTCATATATTAATTTTAAGGGAAAATATATTCAACAACTCTACCAAAAAATGTTAAAGTAATTTTTTCGTGCGGCTGACAAACTTTATTGTAGTAACATAAGTTATTTTTGCGCCAATGAAATTTACAGTAATTTTAATGCTCTTTTTTTTTGCCCAAAAAATATTTGCGCAACAGCCCGATACTCTTTTTAAAGACGGTGCAAAAATCATTACACTAAGTCCTGTAGTGCTGGATAATAAATTAAATGTACCTGCATTTATAAACCGGATTAAAAGTGATACCAGTTTTTATAAAGCCTTTCGCAATCTTCATATTTTAAATTTTAGCGCCATAAACGATATTAGGATGGCGGATGCTGAGGGTAATTTAAAAGCAAGCCTATACAGCCATACAAAACAAATAGTACAAGATAATTGCCGCAGCATGCAAATTATGGAGCAAGAGGTAACAGGTGATTTATATAACGACGACAGCAGTTTTAATTACTACACAGCAAATATGTACGCCTCTTTGTTTTTTACAAAAGGTATAATTTGCGGGGAAGATAATATCGTTGGCACAAGAGCATTTTCTACAGAAGGAAAATCTGGCATGGAGAAGCATAAGGAACAATTAAAAATGCTTTTTTTTAACCCCGGAAAAAAGATAAATGGACTTCCTTTTATGAGTAATAAAACAGCCATATACGATGATGATATGGCAGACAGTTACAATATGGATATTGATTATGAAAAACACATCAATATTGATTGCTATGTTTTTAAACAAAAAGTAAAACCTGGCAGGGAAGGCAGTGTGGTAGTAGATGAAATGACCACATGGTTTAACGAAAAAACGTTTGAAGTGGTAGCGAGAAATTATTTACTAAGTTACAATGCACCCGTATATGATTTTAAAGTAACCATGGAAGTAGAAATGACAAATGTTGGAAATCTTACCGTGCCAGCAGTTATAAGATACAACGGTAACTGGAAAGCTATTTTTAAAAAGCGGGAGCGGGGAATATTTACCGCTACGTTATCTGATTTTAGGTGAGAAACGGAATGGTATGTAATTTGATTTTTCTTTATAAAAAATGGAATTGCAAACACAGGTGGCATATCTTTTTTTATTGGCACTGCCCATTGCATGCATTGCTTGGACGGTAACGCATGAGGAAGTTTTTAGAGAACCCAGCGACTTTTGTAAAAAAAAATCTGAAACCTCAAAAAAATTAGTAGAACGAAAATTGTTTTATACTAATTTGCTTTAATAATTCCGAATTTAAAATTCAACAAAGATTTTAAATCTTCTATTCTACTTTCAAATTGTGTGAAAAAGGTTTCAACAGCTTGCTCAAAAGTTGCGTAGTCAGCGTAATATTTATTTTTCA
>JANXXM010000112.1 GCA_025350645.1 Ferruginibacter sp. | reverse complement strand
GTGTAGAAAATAAAAGTTTTTATCAAGTCCGTTTACAAAAGGTACTTCATACCAGTAACCGTCTTTTTTTATTTTGTAAAAATTTTTATTTTCTACACGGGTCCAGTTGTGGCGCACACGCACATTCCAGTTCATACAAGGGGTGAAGCTATACTGTGCAGCAAGTACAACATTTGTGCTGGGCACATCGCTAAAAGCCAGTACAGGATCATTATACAGCCCTCCATTTGTATTTATACTATCTCTAAAACTGTAAGCCCATTTGCCTCTGTCATGTTCAGATGATGCTCTTAGATTCATTTGAAATTTATCATTAAAACGGTAACGCACTCCCCCTCCAATATTTGTATACAAATCTTTAGGAAAAGGAGATTCTGCAAACCCGATATTCCATTCGATGTATAATTTTTTTCTGCTGTCGCTGCTTCCTTCTGTTCCAATATATGCGAAAGGAATTCTTTTTAAAAATATTCCCGGTGTTCTTGCCTCAAAAAAATCATTAAAATAAAACGGTGTTGTTGAAAATTTAATTCTGGCATCCCAAAAATTTTTAAATAAAACAAATGCACTTGCAATCAATTCAAAGTTTGCCCATTTAAAAGGTTTGTATAAATAATTATTTTGTACCCGAATGGCATATCGCTGAGATAAAAAATGTTTAGTGGGTTTATTAATTAGATATCGCAATCCTCCGGTATAGGAAAAAGTATTATTATTTTGTAAAAAACCAAGATCATTAGGGTCGTAAGTATCGCTCTCGGCAGTGGTACTTACATCCCATTGTATTTTACCACTTACTTTGCTTATGCCTGCACCGCTGGTGTAGCCGCCAAGGTTGCCCTCTTTGCCCCACACATAACTATATCTTGTAAATACATTTAGGTTAAAAATATTTTTTTTATCAAATAGCGATACATCTGCTGCACTCACATTCGCATTGCGGCTATTACCCTTTCGTAAAACGTTTGTATTGGTAAACGTAACAGAGGAGCGGTTCTTCAGTGCTTTATCCAGCACAATAATATTATAGTTGGTGAGGGGTTCGGTTAAAATGCTACTGTCTTTTCCAGTAATATTATTTTGCAGTTTTGCATACATTGGCGCACCCACGGCATTTAAAATACCAATACCCAGGTTATTTTTTGTGCGCCCGCTTAGTTTTGTTGCATTGTATAATCTGGTTATGCCAGGATTTTTTTGTATAGTATAATCTGGATGGTCAGCTGCAAAATCCAATACATCCCCATTACCACCTGGTGCAGCACCAATTCTACGGGAGTAAAATAAACCAGCCTTATTAAAAAGCTCTGTGCCTTCTGTAAAGAACGGACGAAAATCATCAAATTTTATTTGAAAAGGAGACAGATTTAAAAACACATTATCACTCTGCACCTGGGCAAAATCCGGTATAAGTGTTACATCCAGCGTAAAACTTTCGTTTATTCCGTACTTAACATCCATTCCGCCACTCTTTAAATATTCCGTTACATTTCCATTTTGTGTGGGAGAGTTTCGTATACCGCCGCTCAGGTAAGGTAAAAAAGATAGTCGCAGCGGCGGACTAATATTTTTTAATCCTGCCCAGTTGCCCCATTGGTTTATTTTGCCATCAATATTTGGATCTTCGGGACTCCATGTTGCACTTTCATTAATTTTTCTGCTAAATCTTGTAAACTGTAATCCCCAATCCTGTACCTCTTTTTTTGCAAAACGTATAGCACTAAATGGTATTCTTATTTCTGCCACCCAGCCATCCTGCTTTATGCTTACCACGCTTTGCCACACTGCATCCCAGCTCCTGTCTATGCCATTATCCCCGTTTAAAGATTGCTTTGCATCGCCCTGTACACCTGCAGCACTTACCTGAAAAATAAATGCATTTTGCCTGTCGTGGTACGTATCTAATCCGACCGTAAAAACATCAGCATCCTGCCGCTCTATACCATCCCTTTGGGTAAGCTGTTTGCGTATGTTTATTTTATCGTCGTACAGGTATGCTCCCACATAAACAGCAGCATCGTCGTAAGCAATTTTTATAATTGTTTTTTTTGCAGAAGGTTTACCAAAATCAGGATATGAAATAATGAAATTATTCGCTTCAGGTATATTTTCCCATGCAGCATCAGAAAGATTACCATCCAGTTTTATAGCATTGTAAATCTTTACACCCTGCACACTTTTAACCTGCGCAATTGCTATAAAAGTCATAAAAAATAATCCAATAAGAAATAGAAATCTCATGCAGCAATTTATGGGGTAAAACTAATATTATACTTTGAAAAAAATACAGCAAATGGATGAGTGGAAGCTTTGGTATTACATTTTAAAAACGCTCCTACTTCGATATTTCAAATTATGGTTCAACCTCCCATTTCCTCATTCCTAATTATACCAGCTTGCCTATTCTCCCATCCCGTCTTCACCGTCTGTTTTGCTACTATTTTTTAATAACTCATTAAGCGTTTCTATTTCTTTACTTGTAAAATGGCGCCATTTGCCTGGTTCTATTCCTTTTACGGTAAAGTTCATTATGCGAATTCTTTTTAACGCTACAACTTTATAACCAAGGGCTTCGCACATGCGGCGTATTTGCCTGTTTAATCCCTGTTTTAAAATTATACGAAAACGGTTATCAGCTTCCTGTTTTACAAAGCAGGGTTTAGTAGTGGTATTTAATATTTTTACGCCATTTCGCATATTATTAATAAAATCAAAATCAGATTTTTTATCCAGCGTAACCATATATTCTTTTTCGTGCCCATTGCCTGCCCGCAAAATTTTATTTACTATATCTCCATCGTTGGTAAGAAAAATTAATCCTTCAGAAAGCTTATCCAGCCTGCCTATAGGAAAAATTCTATTTTTAAAATTTATATAATCAATGATATTATTCTTTTCATTGGTATCTGTAGTACAGGTTATTCCCTTTGGTTTATTCAACATTATATATACGGGTGTACTTTTCTTTTTCAGTGGTTCTCCATCTACTTTTACAGTGTCTCCCGGTTTCACCCTGTTACCTTTATCTGCATCTTTTCCATTAATGGTTACCCTGCATTCTTCAATATATTTATCTGCCTCGCGGCGGCTGCAAAACCCTGTTTCGCTAATGTATTTATTTAAACTGGTGTCCATTTTTAAATTATTTTCTATCTTCCGAAATTCTTCAAAGATTTTACTTTAACATTAAAAATTATGTTCAAAAAAAAACTTCCTCATTGCTGAGAAAGCTTTTCTATTTTGTTATAATCTCATTTTAAAATTATTCTGCTGCAGGCGTTTCTTCGGCAACAGGTGTAGCTATAGTTTCTGCAACTTTTTCTTCAGGTTTGTCTTTGTGCAATTTACCCAAATCGTTTCCAGATGATTTTTTCTTTATAATTTTAGGTGCAAACATTACCAGCATTCTTTTTCCTTCCATTTTAGGCATACCTTCCAGCGCACTCACATCTTTCAACCTGTCTGCAAATTTTAGCAATAGTACTTCGCCTCTTTCTTTAAACATAATTGCTCGCCCTTTAAACTGAACGTGTGCCTTTACTTTATTACCATCTTCCAAAAACTTTTCTGCATGCTTTACCTTAAACTCAAAATCATGATCGTCTGTATTTGGTGTAAAGCGAATTTCCTTAACCTCACTGGTTTTTGCTTTCGCTTTCATTTCTTTTTTCTTCTTCTTTTCTTCGTACAAAAATTTATTGTAATCAATAATTCTGCAAACGGGCGGGTTTGCGCCGGGAGAAATTTCTACGAGATCCAACTCCTGCTCTTTTGCAAAGCCATTTGCCTGTACGAGTGAATAGACACCAGGTTCAATATTTTCTCCCACCAGTCGCACTTCCGGCGCCTTTATCATGTGGTTGGTTCTGTGTTCCTGTTGTTGTTCTTTCTTAAAACGGGGATTAAACGCTCCCCGGGGCGGTCTTGGTGGAAATGCCATTTTATTCGTATCGCAATCGGCGGCTGGCAGTGTAGCGCTTTATGCAATTGTTTTTTTTGTTTTATGAATGATCTGCCTGTTATTAATTAAAATTACAAAATTATTCTGCTCTGCGCTCTTTTATTTCTGCAGATAGTGCTTCAATAAATTCATCCAGGTTTTTTACCCCTGTATCGCCTTTGCCCTGCCTGCGAACGGCTACTGCATTTTCTGCAATTTCTTTTTCGCCAAAAACCAGCATGTACGGCACTTTCATAATTTCAGTATCCCTTATTTTCTTACCAATTTTTTCATTTCTTTCATCTATTTCTGCCCTTATGCCCGCTGTTTGTAATTTTTTTAGAACAATGTTAGCATAGTCCATAAATTTATCGCTTATGGGTAATATTTTTACCTGAAGCGGCGCAAGCCATGTTGGAAATTTACCTGCATAATGTTCTAATAAAAAACCAATAAATCTTTCATGCGTACCCAGTGGCGCTCTGTGGATTACCAATGGAATTTCCTGCTCATTCTCTTTATTGGTAAATGACAATTTAAAACTGCGGGGCTGTGCAAAGTCTACTTGGTTAGTAGCCAATGTAAACTCTCTGCCAATCGCACTCCAAATCTGCACGTCAATTTTCGGACCATAAAAAGCCCCCTCCCCTTTTACTTCTACAAAAGGAACACCTGCTTCTATCAAAGTTTTTCTTACCATGGCTTCAGTTTCCAGCCATAGCTCCGGTTCGTTCACATATTTTTGTCCCAGTTTTTCGGGGTCATGCAGGCTCAATCTCATCACATACTTTTCTACACCAAATATTTTAAAATATTTAAGGTACATATCGTTTACAGCCCTAAATTCCTGTGCAAATTGTTTTTTGCTACAATAAATGTGTGCATCATTCATGTGGAGGCAACGTACACGCATTAAACCAAATAGCTCTCCGCTTTGCTCGTAACGATAGCATGTGCCATACTCTGCAATGCGATAAGGCATATCCCTGTAGCTTTTTGGCTCTGCATCAAATATTTTATGATGATGCGGGCAATTCATTGCACGCAGATAATATTTTTCGTTATCCATTACCATTGGCGGAAACATACTATCTGCATAATACGGCAAATGACCACTTGTTAAATATAAATTTTCTTTGGCAAGATGCGGTGTAACTACTCTTTTATACCCGGCAGCATTTTCAGTTTCTTTGGCCAGTTTTTCCAGCTCTTCAATAATTACTGTACCATTGGGCATCCACAAAATAAGGCCTGCACCCACGCTATCATCCGTGGTATAAATGCTTAGTTCTTTACCCAGTTTTCTATGGTCTCTTTTCTTTGCTTCTTCCAGCATTGCAAGGTGCTCGTCCAGTTCTTTTTGAGAGGGAAATGAAATACCATATAGCCTGGTGAGCTGTTTATTTTTTTCATCGCCTTTCCAGTAAGCACCTGCTACACTCATTAACTTTGCAGCTTTTATAAAAGAGGTATTGGGAATGTGCGGTCCTTTACACAAATCAGTAAAATCTCCTTGTGTGTAAAAAGTTATTTCACCATCTTTTAAGTTGGTAAGCAAATCCAATTTGTATTCATCCCCTTTTTCTGTGAAATATTTAAAAGCATCTGCTTTGGTTATTTTTTTTCTTTCAAAACTGCTATTCTTTTTTGCCAGCTCCCCCATTTTTTTTTCTATAATGGCAAGGTCATCTTCGGTAATCACTTTATCGCCAAGGTCCATATCATAATAAAAACCTGCATCTACTGCTGGGCCTACCCAAAATTTTACATTAGGGTAAATGGTTTGTACAGCCTCTGCCATAAGGTGTGCGGTAGAATGGCGAAAGGTTGCTTTTGCTTCGGCATCATCCCATGTTAATAGTTTTAAAGATGCATCCTCCTGTATTGGCCGGGCGGCATCCCACACTTCGTCATTTACCTTTGCGGCAAGTACTTTTCTTGCAAGACCTTCGCTTATAGATTTTGCAATATCCATAGCACTCACCCCATTATCGTATGCTCTTATGCTGCCATCGGGCAGTGTTATATTTATCTTCATTTGTGTTAACTTCAAATTTTTGTTAGCAGCAAATTTAACGAAGTCTTTGCTAATAGTTTATTTTTAAATGATGCCCACGAATATTAAAATTTTATTTTTGTATAATTAATTTTTAAGGGAATGAACAAATATTTATTATTGTTTTCTTTTGTTTTTATGGCTGGTATTTGTAATGCACAAAATTTTAAAGGCCAATGGAAGGGAAGATTTGTAGACAAGAGTATTTCTATCTTATCCTGGGGGGGCAATACTTGCGATTATGTTATAGATCTTGATGTAGATGGTAGTTCTGTATCTGGATATTCATATACTTATTTTACCGATGGCGGAAAAAAATATTATACCATTTGCAAACTCAAAGGATTTTGCGATAAAAAGAAAAAGTATGTAGAGGTAAGAGAAACAGAGCGTACAAAAACAAATGTGCCAGTTAATATAAGCAACAGTTTTCAAATTCATAAGCTTACCTGGCGCAAAGAAAATGGCAACCAACTGCTGGAGGGCACGTGGATACCTGCACCCGGCCAGGATATGAATAATGAAAGCTATGGAACCACTGTTTTATCTAAAAGAATGCTTACTGAAATAGCGCCACTGGCCAAAATTAAGAATGATAAAAAAGGATCGCCGGAACGGCCATTAGCCAGTGCAAGACCCACACCAGAAACTAAAAAAAATAACAGCACAGCGAAAGCTCCACCAGTAAAACCACCGGTAAAAGTAACGACAATAAAACCTGTTATAAAAATACCCGCAACAACTACTGCTAAACTACCGCTGGTATTATCTAAAAAAGATACACTTGCCAAAGACCTTCCGCTAACAGTTATACAAAAACCAAAAGAAATAATTACTATACCCGGTATTTTTGAAAAAAGAACCACTAATATTTTGGAAACAGTATCGGTAGAAAGCCCTGTTGTACAGGTAGAATTATATGATAACGGAGAAATAGATGGTGATAGCGTAACACTTTTTTTTAATAATAAAATATTGGTGGCTCATAAGAGACTTACTGAAAAAGCAATATCAATAGACCTACCCATAAAAGATGGTATGAATGAATTGGTAATGTATGCAGATAACCTGGGTACTTTGCCACCGAATACCGCACTAATGATCGTACATGATGGTAGTAAAAGGTATGAAGTAAGAATTACATCGGATCTTAACAAGAGCGGAACAATAAGGTTTGTGCATAAGAAACCGGATGTAAAATAATATTTTCTGTTAAAAAGCAGCACATTTCGTTAAAAAATGTGCTGCTTTTATTTTAGGAAATTAATAAAAAAATTCCTGTAACTAATCAAATAAACTTGCCTGTGCATCTTCTTCTTTGGGTAAAAGCCATTCCATTTCTATTGATTTATTAAAGTCTATAAGCTTGGCTCCTATTGCCTTCCAGCCCATAACTTCTACCAGTTTATCTATTTTAAATTTCACATTGCTTATTTGCTGACCTCGTCCAGTTTTTACATTCAACACCGGATTTTCTGCTGAACTAACCGAAGAAAGGCTGTTATTTTTTCCTTCTTTTATAAAGAAAAACTTAGTGTGAAGTGTGGTAGTTTCAATTTTAAAACGTTTTACATTGTACTGCATTTTATCATTATCCAGGTAAATAGCAGAGATAATTTTATCCGGATTAAATTTCTCTATCAATGTTATTTTATCGGGTTCAAAACGCTGGGTAAGTTCCTGATCTATGATTTCGTAATTGCCCTCAAAATAAAATACCAACAGCCTGTCTTCTGCTTCAAATTTACCCAGGTATTTTCCTTTTTCCTCCGTATTAAGTCTTCCGAATTTATCATCAAACCAAAGTTTTTTTGCATCTAATGTGGAGCGGCCTGCATCTTTAAATTTTACAGATTTTACTGGGTATTTTGTAACTTGGTTACCCATCGATCCTCTCCCTTTAATTTCCAGCTCTTCAAAGAAAAAATCCATTTCTTTTTTCTTTGCAGTACAATTGGGGCTTAATAAAACTTTTACCACTTCTGCCTCGCCATTGGGGTTTGCAGAAAAATAATGCACTTTGCTTTTATCTGATCCTTTGGTAAGATCATATTCTTTTTCCCGTGTGATACCCGTTACATTAAAACGCTTTGCATAACTTATTCCTGTTTTGCCATCAGCATAAATAATATTGTAGGTAGTACGTTCATCTGCTTTTTGAAAAACGGCTGCATGAATTATGTCTTTACCGATAAATGTTTTATCAGATACACGTATCACTTTCATAATACCGCTTTTTGTAAAAGCAATGATATCATCGAGATCGGAGACTTCACCAATAAATTCATCTTTTTTTAAACTTGTACCAATAAAACCATCTGCAAAATTTGCGTATAACTTAATGTTGGCAATGGCTACGGATTTTGCCTGTATGGTATCAAATGCTTTTATTTCTGTTTTTCTTTCTCTTCCTTTTCCAAATTTTTTAATCAAATTTTCAAAGTATGCTACAGCAAAATCTGTTAGATTTGCGATATCATGCTTTACCGCTTTCATGTCTGCTTCCAGGTTTTTTATCTGTTGGCTCAACTCATCAATATCCAGCCGATAAATTCTTCGTACAGGTTTTTCAGTAAGTTTAATGATATCTTCTTTTGTAATGTCCCGTTTGAGTAATTTTTTAAAAGGATCAAAAGCTTTATCAATAGCTTCTAAAACTTTATCCCAGGTTTCATGTTTTTTCTCTAATTCCTTATATATTTTTTCTTCAAAAAATATTTTTTCCAGAGAGGTATAATGCCATTTTTCCTGTAATTCTGCGAGCTTAATTTCGAGTTCTCGTTTCAGCAGTTCTTTAGTGTTTTCTGTTGCAATTTTCAATAACTCCAGCACACCTAAAAATTGTGGTTTATTATCTGCTATCACACATGCGTTGGGCGATATACTTACTTCACAATCTGTAAAGGCATATAACGCATCAATGGTTATATCTGGCGAAATTCCCGAAGCTAATTCTATAAAAATTTCTACATCCGCAGCAGTATGATCGGTTACTTTTTTAATTTTAATTTTGCCCTGCTCATTAGCTTTTACAATACTTTCCATTAACTGTGTAGTGGTAACACCAAAGGGTACACTTTTAATGATAAGCGTTTTTTTATCCTGCTCTTCAATAGTTGCACGTACCCTAATTTTGCCCCCACGTTTTCCTTCGTTATAACCGGTTGCATCCATTGTACCGCCTGTTAAAAAATCTGGCAGTAATTCAAATTTTTTACCTCTTAAATATTTTATAGATGCATCAATTATTTCGCAAAAATTATGCGGTAATATTTTAGTTGAAAGGCCCACAGCAATTCCTTCGGCACCATGTGCAAGCAGTAAAGGAAATTTCATGGGGAGTGTTACGGGTTCATTTTTGCGGCCATCATAACTTAACTGCCAGTTAGTAGTTTTTGTATTAAAGGCTACCTCCAGTGCAAATTTGCTGAGGCGTGCTTCTATATATCGAGGTGCGGCTGCATCATCGCCGGTACGCACATCTCCCCAGTTTCCCTGCGTTTCTATGAGAAGATTTTTTTGCCCCATATTTACCAGCGCATCTCCAATACTTGCATCACCATGAGGATGGTATTGCATACTTTGTCCTATGATGTTTGCCACTTTATTAAAACGGCCATCATCCATTTCTTTCATTGCATGCAGTATGCGGCGTTGTACTGGTTTTAAGCCATCTTCAATTGCTGGAACCGCTCTTTCTAAAATTACATAACTTGCATAATCTAAAAACCATGTTTTATATTGCCCGCCAATACCGGTATCTGTATGTTGATATTCTTCTTTGTTTGCTTTTGCCATAATGTTAATTCCAATACTGTCTCTACATCCAATAGACCCAATTACAATTTATTTTTCAATTCAAAATCTTTCATGCTTTTCATTTCTCCCTGTATTTCAAATATTTGCAGTGCTGACATTGTTTTTAAACGCCATAGCAAATATGCATAGCCGGTTTGTATTTTAGCTTTACTGCCTACCTGTTGTAAAATTTTTGATGCCTTTTGCCACTCCCCTGTTACAAATTTTTTAAGATCAGCGTCGTAATAATCATAATCAAACTGCGCCAGTTTTTTACCACCTTCTAATATTCTTACGCCTCTGTTTTCGCTGCATATTTTTGTCCATTCATCCGGGTCTACTTCAAATTCGCTTGGTGTAATTTCTCTTGCTAGTTTTTTTGCTTTTAAAAATTCTTTGGCAGGTATTTCCGACAACCATTCCGGATAAAAAATATTTCCTTTTTCATTTATAAACGGAAGATTATTTAGGTAAAGAATAAATATTCTTCCCTGAAATTCTTTCATATAATTAAGCACCCAGTAGTAGCTGCATACATCATGTTTATTTTGTGCTGCCCATATCCAAACTATTTCTGCTTCATTCCTTCGCATTTTTCCTACAAGTTCTGCTGCGGTTTCATAATCATCTATATTTTCATTATCTGCTTTGCCCTCATAATCGCCACCGGCAATCACATCCCGCCACCACTGCCTGCGGGTTTCTTTTCCTTCCCCCACATAAATATTTTTCAGCGGGCCTACTGCGTAATCATCTTTTATCTGTGTTACTTCTCCAGCAAGTGTGTCATCTATTTTAATTACTTCTTGCAGTACTTTTACATCTGCCTCATTAAAAACTATGTGAATCATATTTATAAATTATTGAAAACTGTTTTTAATAACTTCATTTACCGGCATTCCCCAAAGCCAAAGGGCTACGCCACTTCCTATTAATTCCACAAAAAAATACGCCATAGCCCCTGCCAGAATGCATTGAAACCATTTTACAATATTTGAAGGCTGTATAAAACTTAAAAGCATTATTGTAAATAGGATATACCCGGCTATTTTTACATATCCTTCTACTTTATAATGATACTCTATAAAAATAAAATAGCTGGTGTGTATAACTATTTGTACAGCATTTATAAACCCAAATGCAAA
>JANXXM010000107.1 GCA_025350645.1 Ferruginibacter sp. | reverse complement strand
AGTTTTTTGAATAGCTTTAAAAAATGGCTTTGATTTACCAGGTAATAACCAATCATGAAGTTCTATAATTATTACTCTTACTTTTGGTAGCCATGTCTCATAGTTTTTAAAAAAAAGTGCATCCTCACTACCTTCTATATCTATTTTTAAAATATCAATATGCGCCATACCAAATTTTTCCATTAATGTATTTATTGTTATTGCTTTTATACTTCCGTTATTCACATCTTCTTTAACCGATAAGGAAGAAAAACCCAATTGGTTGTCAATGACTGTAAGCAAAGTATTTGTATTCCATAATCCTTCGTTTAAAATAAATATATCATTGTAGCTGGCTAAGTTATTTTTTAAAATTTTAAAATTTTCTAAAGATGATTCTATACAAACTATTTTTGCATTTGGAAATTTGTTTTTGCTAAATATGCTATAAAGCCCAATGTTTGCACCGGCATCTATAATAACAGATGGAATAAATGAGAATCGGATGTCGTATTGTTCTTGTAAGAATATTTGATCAAATACTGCAATATCAGAAGTGTTTTTTCTTAAAAAAAATGGCGATTTAATGTGTTCTAATTGTATATTTTGAAACCAGTTAAATTTGAATTTTATATATAGCGTAATACCTTTTACTAACCCAAATTTATCAATAAAGGCAGCCACTCTACTCAGTTTATAAATCATTGAAATTATTATTTTTTATAAATTATAGCTCTCTGTTTTAAAATAGACATTAAATTAAATATTTTAAAATATTACTACCCTTTGTAATTGAGTTATCAATAATAGACTTAAATATCAAAGTATGTTTCCTCTAAAAAATTTAATTTAAATTTATTTTACAATTGAACCAGTCATACGATATACCGTTAATTTATATAAAGAATAGTAATAAAAGCCATTAATTGTCTGTTTTTAATTTATTATAAGCATGTATATATTTTACTCCGATTGCCTCAAAACTATATGTTTTAGACGCATCAGCAGCAATTAGTTTTTTATCGAACAAATGGTGTTGATCAATCATTTTTTCTAACGCATTATATAATGCTACTTCATCTTCAGACTTAATGATGATACCATTGTTTTCATTTATCACTTCTTTTATCCCTCCCACATCTGTACTTATTATTGGTACACCCGCACAAAGGCATTCCAATATTACACAAGGCAAATTCTCATACCTACTAAATAGTATCAATGCATCGGCCTTTCGTACCCGGGTTGCAACTTTTTCATAAGTAATATTTCCTGTAATAGTAGTTATTGCAGAGAGTGCCATATGCGCATTTATTTCTTCTTGCAAAAGCTTATCACAGGGGCCAACCAGTGTAAGTTCAAAATCAGCTCTTTCTTCACTCAGCTTTTTTAATACTTTTATTAAACCATAAATATTTTTTTGATAGCCCATAGTGGAAATATGAACAAACTGAAACATAGTGTTGCGGTTATTTTCCTCATAAAATATTTTTGTATTTACAGCATTTTCAATTACAAAAAAAGGAAGTTTTAAATGAAATAATCGGTTACAGGTAAGCGCCAGATTTTCAGTAACCGGTAAAAATAAAGAAGCATTTTTAAATACTTTTTTATGCAGGAAAAACTTTAAGGAATTTCTTTTTAAGTAACCATTATCTTTTTTATAATAGCCCGTCCAGTTTTCGGTAATTACAAAAGGCAAACCATATTTTCTTTTTAAAAAAAGTGCCGCCAGTCCCGCCTTCCATACAATGTTCACATGAACCAGTCGGGGAGTTCCCTTTTCTAAAAATATTTTTTTTATTATTCTTTTTGCAAGCCGGAGGTAAAAAAAAATGGAAAACATTTTATCTGCAATATTTCTGGCCGGATAATATCCAATATATTCCGTTAACCTGCCATTAGTATTTTTTTCGATTTCTATTTCACTATGCAACGTAGATTTTACAACGTAAATTACTATTACGTCTTCATAAAGTGCAATACTTTGTGCATGACGCTGTACAAAATCGCCGTTAAATAAATCTATTTTACTAGGGTACCATCCCGCCAATTTCAAAATATAACTCATTATTTCGTATCATTTTTAAGATGCCAGATGCATTTTGTACTATTATGACTTGCAAAAAAAATTTATTTAGTAAAATAAAAACTATTAATGGCAATCAATAAATTTTTCTCTATTTTAGGAATTGACACGAAAAAAAATGACACTTGCTTTTTGAATAAATAAATCAATAGATAAGATAGTCATTAACAAATTGTTTTTTAAATTTAAATTGCATTCATCAATTTCTAAGTACATGTCATTCTCAAAAAAAGTAACAACAGCCGACTCCACCATCGCAAATAGTGGTTTTGGCACAAATGCTACCAATTACGGTGGCAGGCTTCTCAACAAAGATGGTGTTCCAAACATACGAAAAACCGGCATTGGTTTTATGGAAAAGTTTAGCTGGTTCCACAGCATGCTGTCTGTAAGTGGCTGGCGTTTTTTTCTAATTATTTTTTCATTTTACATTATAGTCAATTTAATTTTTACAGCTATTTATTATCTTATAGGAGTAGAGCACCTAAGTGGATTAATCGTACACTCCCCCATTGACAAATTTACAGAAGCATTTTTTTTTAGTGCTCAAACATTCACTACAGTTGGTTATGGGCGCATAAGCCCGGTAGGCTTTCTCACCAGTACGGTATCAGCCTTTCAGGCTTTAATAGGGTTACTAAGTTTTGCAGTAGCTACAGGGCTTATGTATGGGCGCTTTAGTAAGCCTACTGCTTATTTAAAGTTTTCTGGTAATGCGCTTATATCACCATTTAAAAACGAAAAAGCACTCATGATAAGAGTGGCACCTTTTAAAAATACAACGCTTACAGATGCAGAAGCCAGGCTAACTATCGTTATTACAGAGGAGGTAAACGGCAAACCCATCAACAAATTTTACATTGCAGATCTGGAATTATCTAAAATAAATGCATTTACCCTTAGCTGGACTTTAGTGCATCCTATAAATGAAGAAAGCCCTTTGTTTGGTTTTTCAAAAGAAAGTATGGCATCTGCCCGGGGCGAAATAATTGTTTTTATAAAAGCCTTTGACGACATGTTTAGCAACACTGTTGTAACCCGCACTTCTTATACTATGCAGGAAATTGTTTTTGGTGCCGCCTTTCAACCTATGTTTTATGGTGAAAATAATACTACAGTTCTGGATATTTCTAAGTTAAATACTTTTGAAAGTTTTTCTTTTGATGATGAAAATACAGTTGAAGACACAAAAAAAGCATCCCAGTAAAGGATGCTTTTAAATTATTTTTTCTGAAATTATTTTCTCATGGTAGTATCTGGTTGTGCCTTGCGCATACTGTCTGTATAACGCTTTTGCATATCCATCATCTTTTTCTGTTGAACATCCATAGCCGCTTTTGCCGCATCTTTATTTAAAACATCCAAAATCTCCACATCAAAAATGAGGTTGGAGTTTGCTGGCATATCCGGACCACCCGCCTGAGGGCCATAAGCTTGCCCGGATGGAATATATAATTTTGCTTTTGCACCTTTGCTTAGTGTTTTTAAAGCTTCCGTCATACCAGGTATTACGCCACCACCCAGTGCTGGGTTATTTGTAAGGTTTACGGTAAGCGGGTCCAAATGTCCTTTGGAAGGGTCAGTGTTGGAATCGAACACTTTGCCATTTAATAATTTACCAGTGTAGTTTATTTTTACAACTACTGATGTATCTATAAGTGCGCCTGTACCAGCTTGTACAACTTCTATATATGTACCATTTGCTGTTTTAGTAGTTTTGGTATTATTTTTTGCTAAAAAATCTGCAAGTATTTTATCATCTGTTTTAGTTTGTACTACTGCTTTTACTTTGGCGGCTTCCTGTGCTGCAGCCATACCTGCTTCCCTTGCCTTGTCTGCTTCTTCTTTGGTTTTATAAATATTTGTTACCCTAAGATTGGTAAATAAATACTGTCCTTTTTTCATGAAAGGAGGCATTGCCTCAGGTTGCTTTTTAAATATAGAATCTGTAAGCATTTTTGTGGTAAGGCTGTCGCCTTTTTTTAATTGCTTAAAAATTTTATAATACATGGGTGGCAGGGAAACAGAATCAAAAGGTATTATCTGTGGGCTACCCATATCCCTGGTATTGTTTATAATAGAATCTTTTTTACCGTCGTTCCACACAGACGTAAAATGAAACTCCATAAATTGACCTGGCTTTATAGCTTCTCCTTTACCATCTGCAATAATTTTATATTGCATTCCTTCATCAGCTTTTTGCCATTGTTGCTGGCAAGATGAAAATAATACCACCGCTGACAGCATTAAAAAATAAGAAATTTTTCTCATTGTGTTTTTTTTGATTTTTTTAAAATGTATATGTACTAAGTTTATCCTTGTTTTTTTTCATGGCTTTTTTAAAATCTGCCACCGCATTTTCTAAACTATTATTTGTGGCACCACCCGCTGCATTAAAATGACCGCCGCCATTAAAATAAGTTCGTGCAAATGTATTTACATCAAAATCTCCTTTGCTTCTAAAAGAACATTTACGCTCTTCACCCCTGTCTATAATAATTGCCGCTAATTTTATTCCTTCTATGCCCAGCGGGTAATTTACCAATCCTTCTGTATCTCCCGTTTTAATATCAAATTTAATAAGATCCGCTTGTGGTATTGCTATAAGTGCAGTATTATACTCATAGAAAACTTCCATCCTGTTTACTAAAACGTTGCCAATAAACCTGAGGCGGTTCTCCGTAGAGTTATCAAAAAGCGCCTCATGCACTAAGCTATGCTGCAGGCCTCCGTCTTTAAGATGTGCTACCATTCTATGCACACTGGCCCCGGTTGAAGGAAAACGGAATGAGCCGGTATCCGTCATTACCCCGGCATATAAACATTGTGCTATATTATTATTTATTTTATCGGCAAAGCCAGATGCCATTATAAAATCAAATACCATTTCGCAGGTACTGCTTTTACTAGTATCGCTTACACCAAAGGCAAATTTTTCTTCCTGCGGTTGCTGATGATGATCTATCAGTATCCTTTTACCTAATGCAGCACCTAAAACATCTTCCATTTTTTTGGTGCGGCTAAGTGTATTAAAATCCAAACAAAAAAGCCAATCTGCAGCACCTATAAGCTGGTCTGCTTTTTCAGGATTTTTGTCATAATCCAATACTTTATCCACTCCCGGCATCCAGCTTAAAAAATTTGCCCAGTTGGTGGGGGAAATTACCGTTACCTCGTGGCCAAACTGTATTAAAAAATGATATAAGCCCAGTGTGGAACCCATTGCATCGCCGTCAGGCTTTTGATGCATGGTAATAATTACTTTTTTTGGCGTTGAGAGTTCTTTGTATAATAAGTGTAATGCTTGCATAAAGGCGGCGGCAAAAGTAAGTATAAAAAACTGCTAATGAACAATACATTTGCAGCTTCTATCCAAAAAATGAAAATGTTTTGCTTATTGTGTTTTAAATAATAGAAAATAAAATATAGAGAAAAAAAATAAAACAGGTTACTTTTTTGTAACCTGTTTATCAACTATAATTTAACATTATTTTGTCTCATCTTCATTATCAACTGCATCATCTTCCCCTTCTATTTCTTCTACATCTGTTTCATTAGCCACACTATTAATATCAGGTTCAGTTGTATCGGCTACAATGGGCAAACCGTCTTCGCCTAAAATTATTTCGCTATCTACAAATTCATCATCCGCTTCCTGCTCGTCTAATTGTGTAATGGCTGCAATAGCATCTCCTTCATTTACTTTTATTAATCTTACCCCTTGTGTAGCCCGGCTTTGCTCGCTCACTTTATTTACCGCCATCCGTATCGTAATTCCGCTCACACAAGTTATCATTAAATCTTCCTGCTCTGTTACATCCAGCAAACCTACAAGCCCGCCAGTTTTTTCGGTTACTTTTATTGTTTTTACACCTTTACCGCCACGGTTTGTAATTCTATAATTTGCTTCTCCGGTTTCAGGGTCATCCAAAAAAGTTCTTTTACCAAACCCTTTCTCACTCACTACCAAAACCGTTTTTGTTTTATCTTCTTTATTTACGCAAATCATTCCTACAACTGCATCGTTTTTTTCATCTACTTCTATACCGCCCACACCAATACCGCCACGGCCTGTAGCCCTTACCTTATTTTCCGGGAAACGTATAGCCCTGCCGCTTTTTACGGCCATCATTATTTCGCAATTACCGTCCGTCATACGTGCGGCAATAAGCTGGTCGCCTTCTAAAATATTTATTGCGTTGATACCGTTTTGCCTTGGTCGGCTAAAATCTTTTAATTTAGATTTATTGATGATACCATTTTTTGTACACAATACAATAAAATGATTATTTACATATTCTTCATCATCAAAATTCTTAACATCAATAATGGCTCGCACTTTATCATCCTGCGGTATTTGTATCATATTCTGCAGTGCACGCCCTTTGCTGGTTTTATCACCTTCCGGTACCTGGTACACTTTTAGCCAGAAGCATCGTCCTTTTTCTGTAAAAAACATGAGCGTATGGTGTGTAGATGCTACAAATAAATGCTCAATAAAATCTTCCTGCCTGGTGCTGCTGCCTTTTGCGCCACGGCCACCACGGCGTTGCTGGCGGTATTCGTTTGCTTTTGTGCGCTTAATGTAGCCGAGGTGGGATATGGTAACCACTACATCTTCCTCCTCAATAAAATCCAGCATATTCATTTCATCATCGGCATATACAATCTCGCTTTTTCTTTCATCGCCAAATTTTGCTTTTACTTCCAGCAATTCTTTTTTAATGATACCAAAACGTAGCTCGCTGCTGGCCAGTATTTCTTTCAGTGCTTCAATAATTTTCATAAGCTCTGCATACTCCTCACGAATTTTGTCAATTTCCATACCCGTAAGCCTTTGTAAACGCAGCTCCAATACTGCTTTTGCCTGTATTTCCGTCATTCCAAAATTGCTCATTAAACCTTCCTGTGCAATGTTGGGTGTTGCACTTTCTCTTATTAGTTTTATAACGGCATCCAGGTTATCTAAAGCAATAATAAAACCTTCTAAAATATGTGCTCTCTCCTGCGCTTTGCGCAATTCGTATTGTGTGCGGCGCACAACAACTTCGTGGCGAAAAGCCACAAACTCTGTTATAAGATCTTTTACATTTAATATTTTTGGCCGCCCGTTTACCAGTGCCACATTATTAATACCGTACGATGTTTGCAGCTCCGAGTGTTTGTACAAATGGTTTATTACCACCTGCGCCATAGCATCCTTTTTAAGATCTACTACTATCCTTGTTCCTTCCTTGCTGTTACTTTCATTGTTTACATCACTTATACCCTCTACAATTTTTTCACTTACCAGTTCGCCTATTTTTGCAGTAAGGGCATCTCTGTTTACCTGGTAAGGCACTTCTGTAATAATAATTTTTTCTCTGCCCTTGCTGTCAATTTCTATATTGGTACGCCCTCGCAATACTACACGCCCACGCCCTGTAAGCAAGGCTGCACGCACACCTTCATACCCATAAATAATTCCTGCGGTAGGAAAATCAGGTGCTTTTACAATCTTAATAATATCTTCAATTTCTATATCATTATTTTCAATATAGGCAATACAGCCATCTACTACTTCGCACAGGTTATGAGGCATCATATTAGTGGCCATACCCACGGCAATACCACTTGCACCATTTACCAGCAATTGCGGAATTTTAGAAGGAAGTACAGTAGGCTCTTTTAACGAATCATCAAAATTAAGTTGAAAGTCTACCGTTTCTTTGTCAATATCATCCATCATTGCCTCGGTAAATTTTTCCATACGCACTTCTGTATAACGCATAGCTGCAGGCTCATCTCCATCCTGAGAGCCAAAGTTACCCTGCCCGTCAATCATTTTATACCGCATGGCCCACTCCTGTGCCATACGCACCATCGTATCGTAAATAGATGCATCGCCATGCGGGTGGTATTTACCCATAACTTCACCCACAATACGGGCAGATTTTTTATACGCTTTATTGCTGGCATTTCCCAGCTCATTCATACCATATAAAACCCTTCTGTGTACAGGTTTCAGGCCATCACGCACATCTGGCAAAGCCCTTCCTACAATCACACTCATAGAGTAATCAATGTAAAAAGTTTTCATCTGCTCTTCAATAAGTACAGGTATTATTTTGCCACGGTTGTTGTAGTCATTTTCGTTGTTGGGCAAACTGTTTTCGTCGTTGGGTATATCGTTATTTTCCATATAAATTTAAAGTAGGCGAAAGTACCGATTTACAATGGTTTTTCCTTGTAAAAAACAAGCTTTTGCCGTATTGTTTTACACAGTTTTAAAGCATATTGTGGAAAAGGTTTTTTAAAGTTTTTATGCGATCAAAATCAGGTACTTTTCAGCCTTTGTCCGGCCTCCTTCGCTGTTCCGTAGCCGGCAATTTACTGCGTATTGCCAGCCACACCGCTGCGTCCGCCGCCGCTCGGGAGCAGTAATACTTTTTTCAACTTTTATGTACAATCTTATTGCAACTTCCATTACTGCATCTCTATATCATTTCTCCTACCTTCGCAAAAAAAAGTTTGAAAAATATATTGCTTTTCGGTGCCGGTAAATCATCCTCTGTTTTAATAGAATATCTTTTGCAAAATGCTGCAGCTAATAATTGGTTTATTACCATTGCAGATGCGGATATAGGAGTTATAAAACTAAAAACAAACAATCATGCCCTCTCCTCTGCCATAGAAATTGATATTAACAATGAAGCATTGCGCAGCAGGCTTGTACAGAATTGTGATCTCGTAATATCTATGATGCCGCCTGCATTACATATACTCGTGGCAAAAGATTGTTTGCAATATTCTAAACATTTGCTTACTGCATCTTATGCAGATGAAAACATTCAGCAGCTTGCCGGTGAAGTAAAAAACAAAGGCCTTATTTTTCTTTGTGAAATGGGATTAGACCCAGGTATAGATCATATAAGTGCCATGCAACTGATTGATGACATAAAAAATAAAGGCGGAAAAATAACTTCTTTTAAAAGCCATTGCGGCGGGTTGGTTGCACCGGAAAGTGATGATAACCCCTGGCACTATAAAATAAGTTGGAACCCAAAAAATGTTGTGCTCGCAGGCAAAGCTGGGGCAGCTTACAAAGAAAAAAGTATTATCATCAAAGAAAAATATGAAGACCTTTTTGATGAAAAAAGAAACATATATAGTGGCGATGAAACCATTGGTTATTTAAGTTACTACCCCAACAGAAACAGTTTACCCTACATAGATTTGTATAACCTGCAGGATGCAGAAACTTTTGTACGCACCACTTTGCGATGTAAAGACTTTATGCTCGGCTGGAAAAATATTATTGATCTAAAACTTACAGATGAAAATATTGTTTACCAAAGTGACGATATGAGCCTTGCTTCTTTTTTTCAAACCCATTTTGATAATCATGAACTCACAGAAGTATTGTTAGAAAAGTTAGCCCAAAAAGAAGCACTTTCAAAAATAGCCCTGCAAGCGCTGGCGGCAGATACGGCATTGCCCACAGAAAATTCTCTGGAAAAAACTAAGGCTGCACATGACATTAACAAAGTGCTTCAGCAACTTTATTTTCTTGGGTTAGATGATGATACTACCATTATAAACAAAGGCATGATAAGTGCTGCTGATGGCTTACAATTTGCCATGGAAAAAAAACTGGTACTCTCCCCGGCAGATAAAGACCTGGTAGTAATGCAGCATGAAATAATATATGAAGTTAATGGCGAAAAAAAGCAGGTCACCAGTTCACTCATTGTAAAAGGCAACGATAATATACATACAGCCATGGCAAAAACGGTAGGATTACCACTGGGCATCTCAGCAAAATTAATATTAAACGGCACCATAACTTTAACAGGAGTTCACTTACCTATCATCAAAGAAATTTATATCCCTGTACTGGAGGAATTAAAATTAAATGGAGTGAGGTTTTTAGAAAGGTGGGAGTAAAAGAAAGTTAAAATAGAATATGCGTTCTATATTTTAAAAACGAGACAATCATTTAGAGAAAATACTTCTTGCAAATAACTACAATTTTTTCAAATGATTAAAATTTAGTAAAGCAATTTTTTATAACCGTTAATAACATCCAAATATTGCTACTGCAATAATTATCACAAAAATTATAATTACAAATGTCAAACCAGCATAATTAAACCAAGGGTGTTTGCAATCACTTTTTATTTCAATAAAATTGCTAATGAAATTTTGGTTGAATGACATGCCGTATCCTTTTAGTCTGCAGATTTTACAAACCACATTTGCATCTTTATCAGTTGGAAAAAAGGGTATTAGATAAAAATGAAAATAATAATCAACAATTATTAGATTATCCCAATTGTGTTCTTACATGAAGGACACTTGATTAAAACTCATCTATTCCTATTGGGGTTTGATTAATTCCATAAATAAATACTCCGCTAAATTTTATAATTATTTTGGTGGTGGTTTAATTTATAGTTGTGTAAGAAAATTGAAGACATAAGTGCTATTTAACTTGCAAAGTTTAATAATACTTTATCTCTGACCTCCGCCATTATATTGTGATTTTTTAAGAAATTTTGCTATACTTTCTTTAGTGTAATCTAATTCAATTATTTGTTTTAAGGCTTTGGTTTTATTTTTTGAATTTTGATAGTAAGATTTACAAATTACATAACCGGTAAAATATCCTAAATCTGCTTTTCCATTTTGAGCTTGCCCGCCATTGTATAGCCAATCTTTAGTTTCTTGTCCATACATATCTTTTTGAAACAATACCCAAAGCAATTTTTCATTCATTTTTCCATAAGTCATATATGGCGATTGTACTGGTTTGTCAAGTAATAATTCTGCTATAAAATCGCAGGCGCCTTCTTTAATACAATACCCCAATAAATTTGATTTTCCGTCATCTTCTGAATCCCCGCCTTTTTGCTGGGTATGTCCTACTTCGTGTGCTACCAACGAAACTACACTTGTATTCAATTTAAAAACTCCACGCAACCAACTCCCAACTTCAGAAGCGTCTACTGTACTGTCAGACGCTGCTATTTCTGAGCCAATTAATATTTTATTTGCTGTAGTAGTCCCGCCTGAATTTAAACAGCCGATTGTAAAGAAAACATCAGGTTGTTTGAAACTTGGATATAGTTTCTTAAACTTAAGCATTATATTTTCAATCTCTTTAGTATGAAATTTTATTTGTAAAGTATGTGGTCTTAATGAAACCCAAAATTTTGGATTTTGCAATATGTTGTCTACATGTCTTTTTGCAGAATGTTTGCGGGCAATTATAAAATCTTTCAATCCGCTTGTAGCCTTATCTAAGTATATAGTTTGTATAAATTCCTTTTGCTTAGTGGTATCAATAGTAGTCTTCACACTATCATAAGCAATCCAAAAATTATCAATATCAGTAGTAAATATTTTGGTTTGTGCCTGTCCAAAAAATTGTAGGCAAACAAATAAAAATATAATTTTGAGTTGTTTCATATAATGAAGCGTTCCTACAAATAATTAATTTACCATTATATTGTTTTGCCGGTTACCAAAGCACAGAAAAAAATACTTGAAGTAATTTTATAAAATTATTTTTAACCCATTCCGTTACAAAGCCCGCTTTTTATCATTTCAAATTATGATATACTTTTTGCACATCTTCATCCTGCTCTATATGGTCTACCATTTTTAAAACATCGTTGGCATCTTCTTCACTTAGTTCAGTAAGGGTAGCCGGTATTCTGGTAAGCTCTGCACTTACGAGTTCCAGCTTTTTATCTTCAATGGCTTTGTTCATGTTACCAAATTCTGCAAAAGCAGATCTTATAATAATATTTCCTGTAGCATCTTCACCAATTTCTTCCAGTCCAAAGTCTATTAATTCCAGTTCCAATTCATCAATATTAATACCGGTATTTTTTACTTTAAACTCTCCCATACGGGTAAACATAAATGCCACGCTGCCTGTAGTACCCAATGCTCCTTTTGCTTTTGTAAAATGCATGCGCACATTAGCCACTGTTCTGGTACTATTGTCTGTAGCGGTTTCTACCAGTACTGCCACACCATGAGGCGCATAACCTTCGTATACCATTTCGTCGTAGCTGCTTATATCTTTGCCCATAGCTCTTTTAATGGCGGCCTCTACTCTGTCTTTCGGCATATTACAAGCCTTTGCATTAAGGTAGCATCTTCTCAATGCAGGGTTATTATCAGGCTCTGGTCCACTGGCTTTTACCGCTATTGCTATTTCCTTACCAATGCGGGTAAAGTCTTTAGCCATTTTATCCCACCGGGCAAACATGGCACCTTTTCTTACTTCAAATATGCGTCCCATTATGTATTTAAGATTTTGTTTTTTGTATGTGGGCAAATTTAAGGAAAAGGATATGAACGGCAACAGTCATTGCCGCTTCGGTGTAAGACTCTTTCTAAAATTTGAAAAAATAGTTCTGTGATCCATAGTCTATCATTTGCTATCTGCTGTCCATCGTACATCATCCCTTTTACTATCTTCGCAGCATGGAAGAAACGCTTACTTACGAGAGACTTTTATTATTCGCAGAAAATATTTTTCTTAAAATAGGTTGTAATAATGATGACGCAGCTATTGCCGCAAAAGTATTGCTTAGTGCAGATCTTAGGGGTGTGGATAGCCATGGTGTAGCCAGACTATCTGGCTATGTGCGCCTGTGGCAAGTGCAGCGTGTAAATGTAAAACCAATAATAAACATTATACACGAAACACCTAGTACTGCTGTGGTAGATGGCGATGCAGGTCTCGGCCTTGTTGTGGCACCGTTTGCTATGCAGGTAGCTATTGATAAAGCAAAAAAAGTGGGCACAGGCTGGGTAAGCGTACAAAACAGCAATCATTATGGAATAGCAGGATATCATGCAATGATGGCTTTGCAGTATGATATGATTGGAATAGCTATGACTAATGCATCGGCTTTGGTTGCACCTACTTTTAGCAAGGATAAAATGCTCGGCACAAACCCAATAGCAGTGGCAATACCTGCTGGCAATGAACAGCCTTTTGTGGCAGACTTTGCTACAACCACGGCAGCAAATGGAAAATTAGAAATATTACAAAGAAAAAATAAACCGGTGCCTGCAGGCTGGGTACAGACAAAAGAGGGCGAAGAAAGTGTGAACGCAGGCGAATTAAAAGATGGCGGAGCCTTACTACCATTGGGTGGCAGCCGAGAAGGCAGCAGTCATAAGGGGTATATGCTCGGCAGCATTGTAGATATTTTTTCTGCTGTATTGAGTGGTGCCAATTATGGCCCATGGGTACCTCCTTTTCCTGCCTATATTCCTATGCCTGCAAATATGCCAGGCAAAGGCATAGGCCACTTTTTTGGTGCAATGCGTATTGATGCTTTTCGCACTGCGATAGATTTTAAAAACGATATGGATAATTGGATAAGGGCTTTTAAAAAAGCAACTCCGGTAAATGAAAACCAACCAGTAATTATACCCGGTGAGCCGGAAGCCGCCATAGAAAAGGAACGCAGGGCTATAGGAATACCATTACATAAAGTTGTAGCAGATGATTTAAAAGAGTTGGGGTTAACATTTGGGGTAATTTTTTAGAACCTCCTAAATATGTGGAAAACTATTAAAATGAAATGCCGGTTTTTTTATAAATAAAACTCATTAACCATGCAGGCCCAATCAGCAAAAACTGAATATCTTTTAAAAAAGAAGGTTTTTTGCCTTCAATCTTATGACCATAAAATTGGCCAATCCATGCCCCTATAAAAATTATCAGCGCAAAAAGCCATAGTGGAATAATGCCGGCTTTTTCTACCAAATGGCAAATAAATAAACTAATGGTAACATAAACAAAAAGACCAATAGAAAGAGAAAAAGATAATGTTATATAATAAAACATAGCCAATGTTGTAATCACAAAAGCTATATTCAACTGGTGGGTCATTATAATTACAGGTAGTTTAATGCTGTACAATAATCCTATTATAGAAAAAACGATAAGTGGTACACATATCCAATGTATCATTTTATTTGTTTTATGCTGATGATTTTCACCGTACTCCTCCAGTAATTTATTTATAGTACGCATTATTTTTTTGTTTTAATGAAGGATGGGGTTCGTTATTGTTTTATACAAGTTATACGATAGTGACAATTTAATGAGAATGGGCGAGCCCGTCAGCGGGCGCTACTGCTCCAAGTTCGGTGTAGATATCTCGGGCGGTCTCAGCGAGGGCAAGCGCTTCGTCATACTGACCGCGG
>JANXXM010000035.1 GCA_025350645.1 Ferruginibacter sp. | reverse complement strand
AATGAAAAATAAATATTACGCTGACTACGCAACTTTTGAGCAAGCTGTTGAAACCTTTTTCACACAATTTGAAAGTAGAATAGAAGATTTAAAATCTTTGTTGAATTTTAAATTCGGAATTATTAAAGCAAATTAGTATATTCATTTTCGTATTAGGTATAATTGGGGAGTTGTAGATAAAAATTTTGACTGAGTATAAAGATTATTGTTTTAAACAACTTTGGCTGCAAGTTTTAAAAAAAAAGGTATGCACAGCAACAGTTACAAATTCATTATAGCTTCGCCAAACCTTTCCATTTCTTCTAGTTGAGGACTGCATTGCAAAAGAAAAAAATCAACACCTGCTTTTTCAAATGCACCTATTTGTTCCGTAACCTGTGCGGGAGTACCAGCCAGCCCGCTGCGCAGCCCACGGTTAGATACAGAATAATCTTGCAGTGATACTCTTTTTTCTAATTGAGTACCGCTTAGCCATTGCTGGTAATTATTGTACCCTTTGTTAGAGGCATTTACATTTGTAATACGCTCCAGTTCTTTTTTTACTTCTGCATCTGTATTTCTAATAATGGAATAAGCAGCCATACCAAATTTCATTTCCGGCAATCCCGCTTTTTCTCTTCGTTGTTTTACATCGTTTATTCTTGTGGCTATTACATCGGGAGCATCTCCATGCATTACATAACCGTCACACACCTGGGCTATAAGATTTTTACCCGCTTCACTTTCTCCGCCTGCATATATGTAAGGTTTTTCAGCTGGTTTTGGCTGCAGTATATTATCTGTTACTGTATAATATTTTCCCTGGTGGCTGTAGTGATCTTTTTCCCAAACAGCATTCACAATATCTATCCATTCTTTCATTCTTGCATAACGGTCATCATGCTGCTCATATTCAATACCGTATTTTAAAGCTTCTTCTTTCCACCAGGATGATACTACGTTTAACGATAATCGCCCGTTGCTAATGTGCGCAATATTTGCCGCCTGTTTGGCAAGTATGGCAGGGTTATGAAAAGTAGGCCGCACTGCAGCCATCAGTTCAATTTTATTTGTAACGGCAGCCAAAGCTGCGGTGGTGCTCCATGCATCCAGTGAGGGAGCTTCTTCACCTTTAATATCATTCAAAAAAAGTTCTGCTATCAGTGCTACGCTGTATCCGATATCTTCACTTCTTTGTACTAGTTTTTTTACATAGTTCCAGCTCGTTTCCATTTGCTCATCTTCCACATTTCTAAGCCAGCCGCCAAATACAGGTAACCAATATCCAAATTTCATTTTATATTTTTTTAATTTTTACTACAAATTATTTTATGAAAATATTTTTATTTTCTGTAGCTGTATCTTAATTGCATAATATTGGTCTCATTCTTTAACAATGTTTAATTTATATTAATTATTCACCGTATACTTTTAAGACCTAATGCTAATTTAAAAATAAATTCATTTTTAAGAAATATATGTTTCTAAAAAATCTGCCAGGCTTTTAAAGGGATCAAATCCTATAACATTTTCTGCATCTGCAATAAAATTTGATAGCGCATTTATATCATAAAATAAAACATCTCCATTGCGGTCATCAATAATATATTCAATACCACCTACATTAATACCCGCTGCCTCTACAATAGCTTCCACTTGTGTAATTATTTCTTCCGCTGGTGTAAATGCTTCTACTTTCAGCCCTCTTGCTACAGCGGTTGTTAAACACATTTCTCCTTTATCCTGCGCCGCAGCAGGTACTGCACAAATTTCTGCGGGGCAAAGATTAAAAGTTTCGCCGCTGGTAAATATTTTTAAGGCATATAAATATTTACCGTTCAATGTTTCTACACGATTTATATGGCCACCACGTGCAGGTATAAATTCCTGCACCAATGCAGTTTCATCTATGCCCAATTGTATGCTCTCTGCGGCTAATGCATCTTGTAATTGCGCTGCAGTATTATACTTAACAATACCTGCGCCTGCGCCGCCAATATTGGGTTTTATAGCAAGTGGAAAACAAAGTTGTTTTGCTGCGCCGGCTATTTGAGAAACATGGTTTACGATAATTGTTTTAGGAAATAATAACCCCAGCTTTTTAAGCAAGAGCATTTGCAGCGCTTTGGATGTTTCTATTGCTGTGGAATATGATCCGTTAATTATTGGTATACCCATTTGCTCTGCATGGGCTATAAATGCTTTTGCGTAAAAAATACATTGTCCGTGGTTTCGCAGGTAGGCAGAAGAACTTATGCGGTTAAAAATAACACAGTACTCCGCTTCATCATCTGCCGGGTTAAAGGAACTGTATGCGGCATCTATTTTTTTATATGATATTCCTCTTTCATCTAAAACGATAAAAAGTTTTTTAAACCACTCCGGGTGTTCATAAAAAATACCAATAGGTTTTTTATTCATA
>JANXXM010000033.1 GCA_025350645.1 Ferruginibacter sp. | reverse complement strand
ATCATTTATAATTCAACATTCCAAATTCATTACCTACCATTTCATCCAGTAATAATTCCATCCTTTATGCCATTTTTTGCTTCTAATATTGTAGTAAAAAAAAGTCAAAAAAAAGTGTTGTTTTTTTTTATGTGTATTTGTATCAGCATGACCGCCGCCGCACAAAAAACGCCATCCCTTCCAGCATACTCTGCTAAATATTCTCCTTCATTAATTCATAAAAAAATAAAAGATGAAGAAGTTTTAAAATTTATTATCACTGCAAAAGTACTGGACAGTTTATATGCTGTACTTCCAAAAGATAATGCTTCTATTAAAATAATTTTAAAAAACGAAGCGTCCGGTTCTATACTTGCACAATGCAGTTTTGGTTTTATTAAAAAGGTAATTCTGCCACTTGCAATTGTACTTTTTGTAGATGAATATATAGCACCACAAACAGAAGTAAATATTATAGGGTATGACAGAAGTTTTAACGGCATTAACCAACTGGATTATTTGTTACCCAATGCAAATGGAAAAAATATTATAACCGGCATAAAAGAAAATAATGTGGAGGCAGGCGATATTGATCTTCTTAAGCGAGTAAAACTTTCAGGATTGAGTTCTTCAAAAACTGACAATCATGCTACCGTTATTGCGTCCATCATTGGCGGGGCAGGCAATAGTTTTTATAACGGGCGAGGCCAGGCAAATGCCTGCAACTTCTACCCTAGCTCTTTTGCAAATCTTTTTGCAGATGATGCAACTATTTTAAATCAAAATGGAGTAAGTATTCAAAATCATTCTTATGGTACTATTCCACAACAATTTTACGGTGCAGAAGCGGTGAGTTATGATGCAGCTACCTGGCAAAATAAAAATATACTGCATGTTTTTTCTGCAGGCAACAGAGGCTTTGCCGCAGCTACCGAAGGTAAATACGCAAACCTTGCAGGCTTTGCAAATATTACCGGCAATTTTAAAATGGCAAAAAATATTATTACTGTAGCGGCCATAGATAATGCAGGAAATATTGCCGCCGAAAGTTCTGCAGGGCCATTGTTTGACGGACGGCTGGCTCCGCAGCTAACGGCACTTGGTCCTAATGGCACATCCGATGCGGCAGCCATTGTAACTGGCACCATAGCAGTATTGCAACAAGTATACAAAGACAGTAATGCACAGGCGCTGCCTCCTGCATCTCTCGTAAAAGCATTATTGTATTCCACTGCAGATGATATTGGTAAACCTGGTATTGATTATAAAACGGGTTATGGTTTGGTAAATGGTTTTAAAGCCATAAAAAATTTTCAGCAAAAAAATTATGATACGGGTAGTATCAACCAAAACGGGCAATGGCAAAAAAATATATTTGTGCCTGCTGCTGCGGCACAATTTAAAATAGCATTGAGCTGGACGGATACCACAGCCGCTATCAATAATACAAAGGCATTAATAAATGATCTGGATATGGAAGTAAAAGAAATTACTTCGGGCATTGTTTATAAACCATGGGGTTTAAATACCATAGCAAATGGAGATTCACTACAAACATTACCCGTGCGAAAAAGAGATTCGCTCAATACGGCAGAAATGATCAGCATAGCACTGCCACAGGCAGGTACTTATGAAATAAAAGTAAAAGGTACGCTGATAACCACGCCAGCTATAGCTTTTAGTGTAGCTTACTCCACAGATACGCTCAATACATTTGCATTTACCAACCCACAACATACTTCTGATATAAATATAGCAGAAGCCGAAAATCTTGTTATAAAATGGAAAACATTTGTAGCAGACACTAATACAACTGGCAATCTTTTTATAAGTTACAACCGTGGTAATACATGGCAATTAATAAAAGCTACTCATAAAATTCATACCAATAAATATATATGGCCCATAAAAGATACCAGCAGTACAGGCATTTTTAAAATGGAAACAGCTTTCGGAAATTTTTTATCAAAAGAATTTATACTTAGCCATGTTACCAGCCCGGTTGCAGATTTTGTTTGCACAGATTCTTTTAGGATATCGTGGAAAAAACATGTGTATGCAAATAGTTACAAAATATATACGCTTACGGATAGTGCTTATTTAAAACCAATAAAAAATACTACCGATACATTTATTGTATTTGAGAGAAATATAAACCTAACATTAATTTATGCTGTAGAACCGATACTTGCAAATAATATACCTGCTGCCCGCAGTCTGGCTATAAATATATTGCAGCAGGGTGTAAAATGTTTTTATAAAACTTTTTTTTATGAATTGCAGGATGGTAACCGAGTTGTGCTAAATGCTGAATTAAGTGGTACGGATTATATTGATAATATTTCGTTTGAAGAAGTAACGCAACAAGGGATATTGTTGCAAACATACAGTACACAAAATGTAATAGCAGGCAATGATATATATGCTCAAATTACGCCCATATTAAAAGAAGGCAATACTTACTTTAGGGTAAAAATAAAATTAAAAACAGGTGCAGTTGTTTATACAGATATCATAACAGTATTAACATCCGGTAAAAGAGCAGTTCGTTTTTATCCTAACCCTGTAGCTAAAAACAGCAGCGTAAATCTGGTAGTACAACAAGGAGTTTCTATAAATAGTAAAATACAATTTTTTGATGTGACTGGAAGACTCCTGCGTTCTTTTAACTTTATTCCTTCAACTATTTCAATGGCCGCATTTCCATCAGGTGTTATCATTTACAAACTTTTTATTGCAGATAATAGCTTGCTGGAAACTGGAAAATTACTGGTAAATTAGTGAAATAGAAAAAAGTAATTTACGGTAAACCATTACAGATTTTATTGAGAAAATAAATCACTGTTTATGAAAATAAAAATATTTTTGTTTGTGCTCATTTGCATAAACTGCTTTGCAAAATGTAATTCGCAACAAAAAGCTTCTGCACAAAAAACTTTACCTGTTTATGGTTACAGTTATAAAAATGCCTCGGCGGATGGAGTGGGGAAATTTTATTATGACAGGGAAATAGCACAGGTAATGGGTGTTGCCGGCAGCGACTGGCTGGACAGGCTGGACCGCAATGAAGAAGAAAATGCTGACTTGGCTATTAAAAAAATTGTATTGCCGCAAAATGCTGTTATAGCCGATATTGGAGCAGGTACGGGATATTATAGTTTTAAACTGGCTACTAAAGTACCCTACGGAAAAGTATTTGCAGTAGAATTACAGGATGAAATGATTGCTATTTTAAAAAGTAAAAAAGCATCAGCAAAAGATACGGTGGTGGAGATTGTAAAAAGTACTGTAAAAAATATAAACTTACCTGCAAACAGTATTGACCTGGCTATAATGGTAGATGTGTACCATGAGCTGGAATACCCTCAGGAAATGCTGCAGGGCATTAGCAAAGCATTAAAGAAAGATGGAAAAATACTATTGCTGGAATATCGTGGTGAAGACCCTGCTGTGGCTATAAAACCTTTACACAAAACTACAGTTGGGCAACTGAACAAGGAATTATCTGCTAATGGATTTAAATTGTTTTATAAAGGAGATTTTTTGCCGATACAACATTTTTTATTGTACGAAAAAAAATAGCACCGGAGTCGATAATTTATTTTCTTCGAAACCATTTACTTGCATGTAAATTTTAAAATAATATTGTAACGTATGCTTGAATAATATTGTGTAATTATAATACCATATACTAAACAGCATCTAATACAAACTGATAAAAAACCTTTTAATATATTTCCTTCTTGCATTAGTAGCTTTAATTTGCCAAAATTTATAAACGATCCTTTTTTTAATACAACCCCGGCATCTCTATCCAAATAGTAAAACCATATAAAATAATGATTTGTGAAATATTAAAATGAAATCATATTTTATAAAGTAAAAAGATGTAGGTCTTTTTGCCTTTTTTGGCAACCAGTTTTTAAAGGTATCATTTACTACAAAAAAGCATTAAACAAAAAATAAACTACAGCTTATGAAAAAAATTATTTTCTCCGCTTTGCTACTCCTCTTTGTGACTACCTCTTTTTCGCAGCAAAAAAAAGATAACATTATTGCAAAAGTTATAGAAACAATGGGTGGAAAAGAAAAATTAATTACCATAAAAACAATTAAAAAAATGGGGTTTGGAGAATCGCAGGGTGTAAAATATCCTGTAAATTATTATGCTGTACATAATATTTCTGAGCGGTCAGATTTTTCTTTTAATGGCCTTACCGGATACCAGATTATAACAAAAGATTCCGGTTTTAATTTCAGCCCTTTTAATGGTATGGCAGCAGCAGAGCGGATGACGGACGAAGACGTAAAAATGGCTGCCGATGATTATGATCTCGAAAGCCCACTGCTAAACTACGAAGCAAAAGGACATAAAATGGAGCTTATGGAAAATGAAGACATAGACGGTGTAGATGCTATACAGATAAGAGCAACATTAAAAAACGGAAAAACAATTTTTTATTTTATAGATCCTGATACTTATTTTATTATTCGTACCACGGCAAAAGGAGAAAGCAATGGCCAGGAATTTACCAGTACTTCCAACTATTACAATTTTAAAAAAACAAAAGAAGGCATTTTGTATGCTTTTACAATAGATGATGTAACCTACGATAGCATTGAACTCAATGGGCCTATTGATGATAAATTATTCTCCGCAAAAAAATAAAATATTTAAACGTACAAATAAAATTTTATGAAAAAAATTATTATTCTTTTTATAAGTATTACAACTGCTGTTGCAGGGTTTTCACAAATAAGTTCCGCTACATTTGGCAGTATGCGTGCAAGGCAGTTAGGCCCGGCAGTTACAGGAGGCCGCATTACAAGTATAGATGGTGTAAACAATGAGCCACGCACATTGTACATTGGTACTGCAGGTGGAGGTGTATGGAAAACCACAGACGCAGGCGTTTCTTTTAAATCTGTATTTGATAAATATTGTCAGTCTATTGGTGCAATTGCCATAGATCAGCAAAATCCTAAAACGGTTTATGTGGGTACCGGCGAAAGCAATATGCGAAACACTGTATCTGTGGGAGATGGTTTGTACAAAACTACTGATGCCGGCGAAAATTGGACAAAGCTACCAGGCTTTGACAGTACAGAACACATCAGTAAAATTATTGTACATCCAAAAAATGCGGATGTTATTTATGTGTCGTGCCCAGGTCCTTTGTGGAGCAATAGTAAAAACAGGGGCTTATATAAATCTACGGATGCGGGCAAAACTTTTGAAAAGATTTTATACATCAATGAAAAAACCGGCTGTGCAGATGTGATTATTGATCCCGTAAATCCTGACATTTTGTATGCGAGTACCTGGGAGTTTCGCAGACAACCTTATTCTTTTAACAGCGGCGGGCAGGGCAGCGGGATGTATAAAACTACAGATGCTGGCAAAACATGGAAAGAAATGACGGGCGGTTTGCCTAAGAAACCCTTTGGCAGAGCGGCTTTGGCGCTTGCACCATCTCAGCCGAATAAATTGATAGCCATTATAGAAGCAGAAAAAACCGGTTTATTTATGAGCGATGATGCCGGTGCAAACTGGAAACCGCAAAGTGCAATTGTAAATGTAGTATCCCGTCCTTTTTATTTTTCGTGCCTTGTTATAGATCCTAAAGATGCAAACCGTGTGTACAGACCCGGCTTTGGTTTTAGCTATAGTAATGATGGTGGAAAATCTTTTGCAGATGGCGGCGGCTCTGTACACAGCGATCACCATGCACTTTGGATAAATCCTCAGTATACCAACCAAATGTATTTAGGTACAGATGGTGGTGTGTATATGAGTACAGACAGAGGTGCATCGTGGATGTTGCTGGCATCATTGCCCGTACCGCAATTTTACCATGTAGCCTACGATAATAAAACACCGTACAATGTGTATGGCGGCCTGCAAGATAATGGTAGCTGGATGGCACCAAGCCAGGCAGCATTTGGTATTAAAAATGCAGACTGGAAATTTATTAATGGCGGTGATGGTTTTTGGGTACAGCCAGATGGTACAGACGAGAATATTGTTTATGCAGAATACCAAGGCGGGCATGCAAGCCGTGTAGATATAAAAGACGGAACATCTTACAGCGTACAACCACAGCAAACCATAACCGATGAAAAATTAAGATGGAACTGGAATAGCCCGATTGTAATAGGCGCCAGCAACAAAAAAAATCTGTACATGGGTGCGCAATTTTTATATAAATCTACCGACCAGGGAAAGAACTGGCAAAAAATATCAGGAGATCTTACTACCAACGATAAGAAGAAACAGGAACAGGAAAAATCTGGCGGAATGAGTGCTGACAATACTTCTGCAGAAGATCATTGTACCATATTTACCATTGCAGAATCGCCTTTAGATGAAAATATTATTTGGGCGGGTACTGATGATGGCAATTTACAATACACAAACAACGGCGGCAAAAACTGGGTAAATGTTTCAAAAAATTATGCAGCAGCAGGAGTAGCTTCACAGAGCTGGGTAAGCAGTATAGAGCCGGGGAAGTTTGATAAAAATACGGTGTATGTAACCTGGGAAAACCATATGTATGGAGATATGAAAACGTATGCGGGCAAATCTACCGACATGGGAAAAACATTTACATTATTTGCAAGCGAAGAATTTAATTCGTTTGCGCATAAAATAAAAGAAGATAATGTAAATAAGAATCTCTTGTTTCTGGGAACAGAAATGGGATTATTTTCAACGCTGGATGGCGGAAAGAAATGGTTTCGTATGAAAAATAATATTCCCTGGAAGGCGATGGTAAGAGATATACAAATACAACCTGCCACCGGCGATTTAATTATTGGTACACACGGCAGAGGAATTTTAATTGTAGATAATATTGCTGCTATGCGCACCATGACGACAGAAATGGCGGGCAAAGAAGTATATATTTTTGAGAACAGTCCCATTAATTTAACGATGGGTAAATACCAAACCGTAGGTACGCAAAGCGAAGGCTGGGCCACAAATAATACGCCGCAGCAGGCCCCGATAAAATATTATTTTAGAGACAGATTAAATACCGGCGATGTAAAAGTAGAAGTGTATGATAAGGCAGGAAAACTCATACAATCATTGCCCGGTACAAAACGAAAAGGCATAAACGTAGTGTACTGGAATATGCGCAGCATTCCGCCAAAAGTGGCTACAGGTGGTGCCAAGCCAGACTTTAGCGGCTTTACTGCACCCATGATTTTGCCCGGAGATTATACTGTAAAAGTAAAAGTAGCAGACAAAGTGTATGAGAGTAAAATGAAATTAACAGCGGAACAAAATCCTAATTTTACACTGGCAGATAGAGAAGCCCAATATAACACCGCAATGGAATTGTATAAAATGCACGAAGAGCTTGCTGTTTTATCTGATGAGGTAAGTGGTAAACAAAAAGGATTAAAAGTAATAATGCAAAAGTTGCAAAATGCCGGTACAAAAAAAGTGCTGCAGCAATATTATGATTCCCTGGAAACGCTTAGAGCTACGCTAATGGGCACTACACAAACTTCTTTATTTGCAGATGAAGAGCGGATAAGAGAACAAATTTCTGAAGTGTATACTTCTGTTTGCTACCAGGAAGTACGGCCTTCTAACCTGCAGCTGGAAAGAGTAAAAGGTTTACAGTCAGATATTAAAAAAGCAACTGAAAAAAATGTAGCGGTTACCAAAAAGTTTTCGGATAAAGTAAAAGAAATAGAGGAAAAAGAAATACCAAAAACTACAATAACTATTGATAAGAGTAAAAATTAAACATTGGTACAGAAAAAAAAAGCTGCTTACTTTATTGTGAGCAGCTTTTTTTAAAACTTAAACTTGTAACTAAATTCTCCATCCCCATAATTTATTAGAATACTTAAAGGGCTGGGTCTTTCATTCCCCTCCACCGGAGAGTAGACGCCAAAGGCAGATGTGGTGGTTATAGCCTGCCGTTGTCCCCAAATTCTTTAAAAATATAATCCCCTAACCCCATCATTACAGTTTGTGTATGCCGCTTTATAGGCCAATCTACCATTCGATACATGCTGCACCAAATCCAATAATACTCACTATGGCAATTGCATAGTCTAACTAAGTATAGTCTCCTCTTGCTTATTAGTTATTGCAAAAACAACTGTCAAAATTTGACAAAGTGCAACTAGTAATATTAATAATAACTCCATGAATTGTACGTTTTGGTATTTTTATTTACTACTCTGTATTTTTAGCCTACACCCTCAAAAACCCCAACTCATACACCATTGGTTGCAGCTTTTCTGTAAGTGCTTTGTAGGCTGCTTCAAATGCTTTGAAAGATACGGAAGCAAAATCACCGCTGGCATTGCAGGCTTGCAGGGCTTTGCGTATTTGGTATCAACCTGCATCTGGTCTGTTTAGTTTTAATTCTTCCCTTACTGTGTGTACATCTGTGTTTGCAAAGTATGCATGCCATAATTTTTTACCTTCTAGTAATACAGCCTCCACCAGCCCTCCCGGCGGAGGAAGTAAGAGTACAAAGTTTTTATTGGGTTAATAATATTGCAGAGATGACGGACAAAGTTTTCTTATAAAAGAAAAACCGATTTAATTAGCGCAACGTCCGGCAAGGGCCGAGACGTTGCTGAGAAGTATAAATTAATTTTGCCTTTCTTCATTCAACGCTTTAATATATGCCTTCATTAACTTTGAAAAAAATGCGGAGCTCTTTGTTACGTAATCCTTTTCTATTTTTCTGTCTGTTATAAAAAATACATCTGACGAAGCATAAGAGGAAGTATGATACGATGTATTTGAACCACCATTTGTTACATTTCCTCCCCCTGTTATCGGAGTGGATGTCATGGTGGTTTTTGAGGAGTAATTTAAACTATGGTCAAAAATATATCTGTATTTTTCAATAGGGTAATTTTTAACTTCTTTGGGCCTAATAATTTTATATTTCCCGGTATAATCATCTTCAAAGTTTTTCTTTAAATATTTATTATATCCCATATCATCTGAGTGTCCTACTACTAAGAGTGTGTCTTTAAATTTATTAAAGTCGGGTGGTATCTGCCCGGCCTCCTTGGTAAAAGTCATGTGTTTTGTATTTGAACTTGCAAGCCCGATTAATAAGAAAAAAACCACTGTAATAGCAGACATCAAATGTTTAAAATTATTCATAGTGTTTGTTTTGGTTGTTATAAAATTTATTTGTCAGTAAAGAAATAAGTCCGAAACTAAAATAGATTATTACATCTTTAAAATCTGCAGTACCGTTAATAATTTTAAAATATTGAAAAGTTTCAAAGAGGATGAATATAAGAAATGCTGTTGCCAGCCATATGTAATTGAACGTTCTTTTCCAGATGATTAAAATACTTGAAATAAATGCATAGGCCCACATACCATCCGGTAAATAATTAATAAATAAATTGCTTAGATTCCACTTAGTTCCAAATTTATATATCACAATGCCCACAACAATGGGCAAAACAACATTTGCAAAAATATCTGTAGTTTTATTTCTCAGCATAAAAATTAAGTAGCATTCACGAATTTGTTGAACTTGTTTTGGTTGATTATACCTTAACGTGAATTTATCATTAACAGTATTATTCAAAGTTGAGTCATAGTGATAGTTACAATATCATTTATCATCAAATCATTTTATCAAAAAGGCTATTTTTACTTTTTTTAAATCATTTTTATAAAGAGTTTGACAGACCTATTAAAGTTAATCAAATCTATATTACAATTTATGTTTTACTGTAAAAATTCAAAAAAATGATCGGCTTAATAAAGAACAACAAGGTAAAACATTTCCTTCGCAACAGCCTCTCCCATGGGAGAAGGTGCTTTCTTGTTTCTCAGCAACGTCTCCGAAAGGGAGCGTTACGCAATGCCAGTAAGAGGCATTTTATATTGTAGATGTAACGTTTGGCAAGGGCCGAGATGTTGCCGAAAAAAAGGGAAGTGATATTTGCGCTACTCCAACTAAGCCGCAGTTTTTTAAACAAACAGTTATAAATCGGGTTATTTTAAAAATATATCAATAAAAAGATGGCGATTATTAAAGTAGGAACAAAGGTTAGCGGTAATATTTTTACGACACTATCATCCTTTTGGATATAGAAAAACAAATTAAATCAATCCTCAAAGTCCTTGCCCTAGCAGAGAGACTAAAATTTGTTTCTCAGTAACGTCTACCAAACTGGACGTTGCTCAATGGCAATAAGAGGTATTTTATATTGTAGGAGCAACGTCCGGCATGGGCCGAGACGCTGCTGAGAAAAAATTCTTAAGAGCCAAGGCTTGGTCTTTGAACAGTCTACCGATTTTAAATTTTTTAAGAATAAATAAGCTGTGCAGCTGCCGGTAGAGACCAAGCCTTGGGCTTATTGTATTTGGTTTAAATTCCTAAGCCTTGGCGCATTTATTTTTTTATAATTTTTTGAAATGATACGTCCCCAGTTTTTAATTGAACGCTTAAAATATATGCTCCGCCAAAAATTTCGCTTATGTCAATCTTTGAAAAATTACTGCTCCACTCTTTTATTTTTTTACCCTCCATATTAAATAATTGTAACCTGGTTATTGTATTATAGCCATCAATATTTATAATGCCAGTGGTGGGGTTTGGGTAACAATTAATATGGGTTTGATTATTTAGTTTTACTTTTTGAATTTGGCTATAAGTAAACTTTCCATCGTTGTCAACTATTTTTAGGCGGTAATAAATAACATCCTGCAACAAACTATTTATTTTTAAATCTATGTATTCATAACTATGATTGCCAACCGTATTTTGTGGTTCAGCCATTCCAGCTTTTGTAAAATTTATACCATCAAAACTTCTTTCAATTTCGAAATGGCGAATATTTATTTCGTTGCTGGTTTGCCATACAGTGGTAACCTGCTCATTTTTTAAAGAGGCTAAAAAATAATTTAATTGTAGTGGTAACAGCACAGCAGCATTAGCAATTCCTATAGCAAAATCGCTAAAGCCTGTAATGTTATTTGCAGATGCTGTGGCAGTATTTGCAATTTGAGTGGCAGCAGCATTGTTACCATAAAACCCCCATGTGCTGCTTGAGTTTGCTCTTTTTAAAACAACATATTGTGCAGGGTTTGCTACACCATTAGTATATCCTGTTTCTTGTAATTTTATAGAATAATTTCCTGCAGTAACTACCGCATCCGGCGTTACAGTGAATATACCGCCGTTTAATAATTGGGTTACGGTTTGAGCCCCAATAGTAACGTTTGGCAACGAACCGTTTATAGTATTGCTAAACGAAACTGAAATTTTTTGGGGTCCTATAATATTGTTCAACTGCAAAAAAACAGGTGCATATCTGTTACTA
>JANXXM010000027.1 GCA_025350645.1 Ferruginibacter sp. | reverse complement strand
GCCGGCCGGCAAATTATGTAAATGAAGCGGCATGGGTAAATTGTTACAAAACTTTTTTCTTGGTTAACTTTTAAACATATTGCATCAGTACATTTACACTCTAAAAATATATTCATGAAAAAAACTTTGCTAATTTTATCTGCAGTATTTGCTTTGTATTCCTGTAAAAAAGAAACAGGTATAATAACTACAGACCAAACCACCAATACTGTTTCGCAACCGAATAATGCGAAGGCAAGAGCAAGTGTACAAAAGAAATTTTTGTTTGACGCTACCAAAGCAGAAACAGCAGGAAATGCAGACTGGATATTGGATGCAGATAATGGAGTAATTAATCGTTTTCCTACACCACTGCAGGCAAATGTTACTTCAAGTTCATCAGAAAGTTTTTGGACAGGTGCAAACAGTGCATGGGGAATTGATTTAGTAAAGCAAGGGCATCTTGTAGAACAATTGCCTCCGGGTACTGCCATAACTTATGGCACAACTGCAGCACAGGATTTAAATAACTATGATGTATATATTGTTGTAGAACCAAATATAAGATTTACCAGCGCAGAAAAAAATGCCATCTTAAATTTTGTAAAAAATGGCGGTGGTCTGTTTATGGTTTCAGACCATAATATTAGCGATAGAAATAATGATGGCTGGGATTCACCAAATATTTGGAACGATTTAATGAGTACAAATACTATAGCAACAAATCCATTTGGCTTTAGTTTTAATTTGGATAATATTTCTCAAGCAACTACTAATCGGTTATCAACAACAACCAATACAATTTTGAATAGTGCATTGGGAAGCGTAAGTGGTATAAAATATAGTAACGGTGCTACAATGAATATTAGTAATACGGCTGTAGCAAAAGGTTTAATATGGAAAGCAGGCATTACCCAAAGTACTGCAAGTATCATGACTTTGCAAGCCACATTTGGTTTGGGGAGAGTAGTATCTGTGGGAGATAGCTCGCCTGCAGATGATGGTACCGGGCAGCCTGGTAATAATTTGTTTCCTGGCTGGACAGATTTAAGTGGTGCTCATAGAAAACTACATTTAAATGGTTCATTGTGGTTGGCTAAGTTGTAAATCTTCGATCAAAATATACGCTATACAAAAATTCTTACTATACAATTAGATTTTGAACAATAGAGTAAGACCTGGCAGTGCCATGGAAAAACCAATTAAATAAATCTGTAAGAAGGAAATGCTACAGGGTTTTATAAATGCTGTGGCGTACCTTTTTTAATATTTTCTGCACCCGCAAAAAATAATTTTTAAGATAAAACTTTTAATAATTGGAAGATTGGATTATTATTGATAGCGTACCCCGTTCCGTCACCCTATTGTGCTTATTTTGACCTTTACAAATTCTTCATTTTTTTTGCAAATAAAACTGATTATAGCAGATACGCAGCCAGGTAAAATTGTGCAAGAGAATTTGTGCAGTAAATTATAGGAGCACTTTATTTTTTTATGGATTTTAAATGCCTTTCGCACAGAGAGGCACTACACAAAAATCCTAGCTTCATTTCCGCTATTTAAAATTGCTATTTTTCACAAGACAAGACTTTTTCTCTGACCATCCTGCACACTGGAAATATTTTTTTAATTGATGATTTTTTAAATTGATAAGCCGGCTCGTTAAAACAGGCTGGCATACAATAATTTAAAGTATGAGCACTAAGGAATGCGGGAAACCTGTTTATCTATTTTAGCAATAAATTTCCAACTCCTTTATTTTTAAAATAAGTGGTACAAAATTTTATATATATCTGGCAAAATTTACTGGCAAATAAATAAACTTAGTATGAGTAGAAAGATAGCATTAATAGGAGGTGGTCCTGCAGCATTATTCATGTATAAAAAGTTGATAGAAAACACTTCGGAAGAAGCAATAGAAATATTTATTTATGAAAAAAATAATCAATTAGGAGCAGGTTTTCCTTACAGCACTTTAGGAGCCATGCAGGAGCATATTACAAACGTGTCGGGCAATGAAATACCCACGCTTCCTCAATCTATTAAAGAATGGGTATCGGTTGTGGATCCTGCTATTTTAAAACCCTACCAGATAAACAGCGAAAATTTTAATAATTTTAAAGTATTGCCAAGGTTACTGTTTGGTACTTACCTGCAACAGCAGTTTGAATTGCTTATAAAGCAAAGCAAATTAAAAAATATAAAAACTACTGTATGGTATAATACTAAGGTAGAAGATATTATTTATGATGAGATAACTAGTTTTTCTGAAATTGTACATGAAAAACATAAAGGTAACCTGGTACATGAGGTAATAATTTGTACGGGGCATATTTGGCCTAAAACTTTTGAAGGTAAAATTGATGGATGGTTCGATTCGCCTTATCCGCCACAAAAATTAAAACAAACTTTTAATGCACCCATTGCTATAAAAGGCGCTTCGCTTACTGCCATTGATGCTGTTAGAACTCTTGCTCATGCCAATGGTATTTTCATTCATAATGAGGATGGTTCATACAGCTATAAATTGAATAATGAAAGTGAAGGATTTTGTATGGTATTACATTCTTTACATGGCTACTTGCCGGCTGTAAGGTTTCATTTGGAAGATACGCATCTAACTCCAAAAAATTTTATTGAAGAAAAAGAAGTCCCATTATTGAAGGAAAAATTCGGCGGTTATATACCACTGGATTTTATTTACAAAACAAATTTTGTGGAGCCATTAAAAATGCAGGATAATACACTTTATAACATTATAAAAGATTTAAGTATAGAAGAATTTGTTGATTACATGTTTAAGGATAGAGAAAATACTGACGGCTTTAATTTATTAAAACAAGAATACAAAGAAGCGCTAGAAAGTATTGAAAACAGAACATCAGTAATTTGGAAAGAAACACTGGGTGCGTTAAGCTATGCCATGAATTACCCCGCAAAACACATGAGTGCAGAAGATATGCTGCGTTTAAAAAAAGTATTAATGCCGCTGGTGTCTTTAATTATTGCGTACGTACCTCAAAGTTCGTGCAGAGAGTTGCTTGCTTTGCATGATGCAGGAATAATAAGTTTAACACCTGTAGATGAAAGCAGTGATATTAAACCTGTTGAAAATGGCGGTGCTACTTATTTTTATGATAAAGAAAAAAATAAAAAAGTTTTTTTTAAAACTTATATAAATGCAATAGGACAAGGAGCTATGCAGTTTAATGATTTTCCTTTTGAATCATTAAAAAAAGATGGAATTGTAAGTAATGCATATTTACATTTTAAAGATGATAAAATAGCGGAAGAAGAAATAGAAAAAGGAAATAAACTTGTGGTATCGGCAGCCACGGAAGGATATTATTTAAAAGTGCCGGGCTTAAATATTAATGATCATTTTCAAGTACTCAATAGTTTTGGCGCTTATAACCCGGGTATTTATATTATGGCAGTGCCATTTATTGGCGGTTTAAATCCTGATTTTTCAGGACTTGATTTTTGTGATACTGCATCAGATAAAATTGCAGAAGCTATTTTCAGTAAAATTACAATTGCAAACGAAACCATACCTGCAGCATTTACAGAAAATTAATCAGAGAGGTTATAGGAAGGTTAAATTACGGGGGAAGGCAAGGCATCTGTGCAGTGAATTATAAAAGTACTTCATTGTTTAGTTAAATTTAAAATGCTTACTACGCCTCGGTTCTTGTCTTCACGAACCGTTCACTTTAATCACCATCGAATAAATTATAAATATTTTTTAAAAAGCCAAATTCGTCAATGCCTGTTTCATAAAACCTTGCCGATGAAAATTGATAACTTAAATCATCTTTTGCTAATTGCCATTTGCCACTTATCGGATTGAAATGTATATAATCGATTTTTTGTTTTGCTACTTCACGACTGTAAATTTCAATACCTAAAGAATCTCTCTGCCAAATCTCATGTTTTTTATTTGCTCCATTTACTTCGTAAAATTTTGAAGTGCCGTTTGCTTTCGATTGCTTTAAAAACAAATGCGCTGAATGTTTTAATAAACTTCCCTTGGGCGTTTCCTTGCCATTCAAATAATTTTGCCGCCAAATTAAATGAATATGATTTGGCATTATTACAAAAGCATAAACAGTGATCAACTCTTTGTCTGATAAAAATCTTAATGAATCAACAATGATTTGTTTATTTAAATCACTTTTTAGAAGGGGAAACAATTTATGAATTGGTAACTATTCAGTCCCAAAAGTAGCGATTAAATGTAAAGCGTTTAATACATTGTTTCCATTTTTGATGGAGGTATCAATAACAGACCTAAGTACAGCAAATACATTTGCAGTTTGAAGTGATTTAAACTGACCTGATATTT
>JANXXM010000105.1 GCA_025350645.1 Ferruginibacter sp. | reverse complement strand
AAATAAAAGAAATAACACTACTGTAAAATGGGTTGTATTTTGTCACCATATATTTAAATTAAACTATACCTCACATGAAAAAAACATTCTTCGTTATTGTATATATATTTTGTACAAATTTTTTATTTTCTCAAACACTTCGGTTGCTTACGAGTGGTACGAAAACATCGTTACGCGGGCTCAGTGTGGTTAGCAATAAAATAATTTGGGCTAGTGGCAGTAATGGTACTGTAGCCAAAAGTACTGATGCCGGCATCACATGGAAATGGATAACAGTAAAAGGTTTCGAAAAAAATGATTTTAGAGATATTGAAGCTTTTGATGCGAAAACCGCCATAATAATGGCAGTTGCAGAACCTGCATATATTTTAAAAACAACTGATGGTGGTGAAAATTGGAAAGTGTTATATAAAAACGAAACAAAAGGAATTTTTTTAGATGCTATAGAATTTTGGAATGAACAAAGTGGAATTGCGATAGGTGATCCCATAAAAAATAAATTTTTTATAACCCGCACTTTTGATGGCGGAAAAACCTGGCAAGATTTACCTGGAGATAAATTGCCCTTAGCAGATAGTGGTGAGGCCTGCTTTGCCAGCAGTGGTACTAATGTTGTAAAATTAAATAATGCAGAAGCCGTCTTTGTAAGTGGTGGTTTATCGTCTCATATTTATATACGGGATAAAAAAATAATTTTACCCATTTTACAGGGGCTGGAGAGTACAGGAGCAAATAGTGTGGCTGTAAAAAACAGTAAAACAATAATGGTTGTAGGCGGCGATTTTAATACAAAAGATAGTAGTAATAAAATTTGCTATTATACAAATGATGCTGGCATTACTTGGCAGGAACCAATTAAAAAGCCAAATGGTTATAGAAGTTGTGTTGAATATTTGGGTAAAAACAAATGGATAACCTGCGGCATAAATGGCGCAGATATCAGTTATGATAATGGAAAGAATTTTACTGCTATAAGTAATGAGGGTTTTAATGTATGCAAAAAAGCGAAGAAAGGACAAAATGTATTTTTTGCAGGATCTAATGGTAAAATTTTTTTAATGAATAAAAAATGAAATATTGATTAAAAACTTATTATTTAAGTAATACATCTAAAGATTTAAATTTAAAATCTTTTGCAACTTGCAAAGGGGAATTATATACTCGAAGTAAAATTGGGTGATGTAATATTTACGAAAAGTTGATAAAATAACTAAAGACAAACAGACAAGTATAACAAAAAAGATGCCTTGTTAATAATAACAGGGCTCTTTTTTTTGGCACATTTTTGTATTAATATATCTAGATTATTAAATTAAAAAATCTTAAAAATAAAAAAGTATGAATAATTTATTTCGTGGATTAATAGCAGGGTATGGAGCAAAAAAGCTCGGTGGTGGTTGTTTTTCTACCATACTCATTTTCATACTTATATATTGGGGGTTGGGTACCTGCAATAAACAAAATAATAATGTGCAACCACAAAGAACAGGTATTATACAAATACATACAACAGTAACTCCAGTTACTATTCAAAAACCTGTGTAAATTAATTTGTTGGAGTAGAATTTATGTTAATGCAGCAAGTGCACGGGTAATTTTTGCAAACCCTTTTTCAATATTTGCTGTGCTATTGGCAAAAGATATTCTTATACAATTTGGCTCACCAAAGGCTTTGCCTGTAACAACACTCACATGGGCAGTATTAAGAAAATACATGGCCAGCTCATCAGCATTTTGTAGTGTATCACCATTGGCAGTAACTTTACCGAAGTAAGCACTTACATCAGGAAAAACATAAAAAGCTCCAGGAGGTTCTGTACAAATAATATATGGAATTTCTTTTAAAAGACTCATTACCTTTTTCCTGCGGTCTTTAAACTTTTGCACCATAATATGGGTTGGCTGCAAAGTACCGGTAAGTGCTGCTATTGCAGCACGCTGTGTAATGGAGCATGTAGCACTGGTAAACTGCCCCTGCAATTTGTCGCATGCTGTAGCAATGTCTGCAGATGCTGCCATATAACCCAGCCGCCAGCCCGTCATTGCAAATGCCTTGCTTAAACCATTTATTAAAATTACACGATTTTTCAAAAAATCAAACTGTGCTATACTCTCATGTTTTCCGTTAAAATTTATAAACTCATATATTTCATCGCTCATAATAAAAACTTGAGGATGAAGTTTAAAAATTGCTGCCAATGCTGCTAACTCATCTTTTGAATATACTGCACCTGTAGGGTTACAGGGAGATGAAAACATAAACAATTTTGTTTGGGGAGTAATAGCATTTTGGAGTTCTTGTGGCGTTATTTTATATCCGTTTTCAAAACCTGTTTTTACCAATTTTACCACTCCGCCTGCAAGACGTACAATTTCGCTATAGGTAACCCAATAAGGTGTAGGTATTATTACTTCGTCATCTTTATCTACTACAGCAAGTACAGCATTGGCTATACTTTGTTTAGCACCAGTACTCACTATTATTTGTGCAGGTACATAGTCCAGGTTATTATCTCTTTTTAATTTATAGCAAACTGCCTCCCTTAAATCAATGTATCCCGCTACAGGTGTATAATGGCTAAAATTTTCATCAATCGCTTTTTTTGCTGCTTCTTTTATATGTACCGGTGTATCAAAATCCGGCTCTCCCAAACTAAGGTCTGTAATATCTATTCCATTTGCTCTTAGCTCTCTGCCCAGCTTAGCCATTTTTAATGTTTCCGGCTCATTAAATTTTGATAACAAAGAAGATAACTGCATAGCTTTTTTAGTGGTGATGTTGCAAAAATAGCGGTATTTATGCAATGTGAACGGTTATTAGTTTTGCAATTTTTACTATTACCACCCAATAATTAAAACACATTTCCTGTTTAAAACGCTCACATTTATTATCATTTTAAAACTCAATTTTACAGGTTTGAAATTTTTTTATTTATTAGAAACAAACATTCTCTAATTTTACATAACAAATGCAATACAGCAATCAAACTTACAACCCTCTTACATCGCCTGTAGATGATAGTGATGTACTTACTGAAAACATCAGCAGTCATAATCTTATTGTATGGAATGATGAAGTAAATACTTTTGAATGGGTAATAGATACTTTAATGGATGTATGCGGCCATGAACGGGAACAGGCTGAGCAATGTGCTATGCTCATCCATACAAAAGGAAAATATGCCGTAAAAAACGGCAGTTATGATGCTTTAAAGCCACAGCGGGATGCCATTACAGAAAGACTTATAAATGCTACAATAGAATAATCCATAAGCATATTTATAAAAGCAGGACTGCCATAGTACATTTAAATTAATATGCTACTATCTGGCTAAAAATAATTAACCGCTTCCCTCTTTTGTGCGATTTATAAATAGCTATTCTACCACAACACTCCTCCATTCTTTTTTACCAGCCTCGTTAATAATGATAAGCTGATAAGTACCTCCTACAATTGTGTCTGGAAGGAAAATGTCTTTTACTACAATACTGCTATCCAGTTGTACTGACGAAAAAATTAATAACTGACCAATATTGTTAATTAAATAGATGTTGTATTTACCAGTAACACTATTCCTAAAAACAATGTGAATTATTTTATCTTTTACCGGGTTTGGAACTATACTTAATAATGCGGTTTTATGACCTGCTTTAACTTTTACAATATCGCTGAAAACATCTTCACCACTGGTTTTACGGGCTTTTATGCGATAGTAAACTAATCCATCATTTGATTGTATATCATTAAAATGATAGGATGCACTGGCTCCGTTGTTTTGCAAAACTGGAGTTGTGCCAGCCGCAGTAAAATCAATACCATTATAGCTGCGCTCTATAGTAAATACTTCCAGTTGATTTTCGAAAGCAGTGAAAAAATTAATGCTGATTTCTTTGTCTGACTGACGGGTTGCGTTAATACCCGTAAACTTAAAAGATGCATCTGGCTGCTGTTTGAAGACGATCATAAACCTATCTGCCGCATACGAACCTCCGGCATTTTCAACGTCAAAATCTATCAGCGATGCTGTAGTAAGACTAAGTGGCTTTACAGTATTGAGGTATTTATCTATAAGGTAACACTCTCTCGTGGGCGCATCCATATTTGCAGGCACAAATTTCCATTGGTAGCTTGCAACCCTTAGCCCAGCAAGGTTTAAGAAGATTGTATCTGCAAGGTTTATGAACCTGCGCTGTTCTACAGCCAATAAATTATTTTCTCTTTTTGCAGATATATTTTCCTGTGTGTTAGATAATTTTGGAGCGTCTGCAAAATCAATTGCATTATTACCATTCCCTGTAAAATAAGAAAAAATACCATCTACTATGGTTGCAGTTCCTGTAGTATTTTTAATTTGTAATAAACAGCCAAATGATTGCGGGTGATTGTCTCCAGTAAAATATACATCAGTAAAATTAGTAGTCTTTGCAGTTTCAGTTATGGAAACCGTACCTCCTAAGCCAGATGCCCGTACAAAAAATGCTGAGCCGCTTTGTATATTATTTACAATGGAACCAATACTACCAAAGCTACCACCACCGGGGCTTATAATAAAATCGGCTCCCGGCAGTAGTTGAGTAATGTATTGGAAAGCACCCAAACCAAATGACCCCGTAAGTTTAGGATCCCATATTGCAACAGTAGATGCAATACCAGAGGAAGATGCAATTATTGTTTTGAGATCAATAGCAGATGGATATGGATTTCCTACAGCAACATAATTATTATTTGCTGGAATGCTGATGTTTTTTGTGCCTGTTATTAACTTTCCTTTGGTGCGCAATATAGTTGGCGGCACAAGATTATTATTTAACCTGGCTGTTCTATCACCACGAATAAAAGACATATACCCCTCCTGCCCATTAAGCAGCAGATCCGGATTAGCAATACCATTAAAAATATTTGCCCCAGCTACATAGTTTTTTATGGATGGACCACTTAAGGATAAGGTATCAAACCCAACGGCTATTGCGTTGCTTGTATTATCTGTTACCAAAGTGCCATAGCCTGGTTTTAAATCTTGATCTTTATTTGCAGCGCCTTCCATCCAGTTGCTTCTAATGGTGCCCGTTTCCGCATCGGTCGGTACAGAAAGAAAACGCCATTTGCGACCGGAATTAATATAGCGTTCCACAAAAAAACGACCCACACCGGGGTACTGAATTATATTGGGCTCACCCGCCGGAACCTGCGCCAAGTTTGC
>JANXXM010000152.1 GCA_025350645.1 Ferruginibacter sp. | reverse complement strand
CAGTAACCACCGGTTTACTTATGATGAAGTGCAGGATACTATTGAAAGTGGCGACGGGCTTCATTTTAAAGCTATTCTGTTGCTGGATGACCTTGCAAAAAAGTTTAGAAAAGAACGATTTGATAATGGTGCAATAAATTTTTCATCTACAGAAGTAAAATTTCAGTTAGATGAAAAAGGACAACCTGTGGGCATAGTGGTAAAAGAAAGCAAAGATGCGCATAAACTGGTAGAAGAATTTATGCTGCTGGCAAACAGGGCCGTGGCAGAATATGTATCTAAAATAAAAGTGAACAAAGAGCCGATGCCCTTTCCTTACAGAACGCATGAGGAACCCAACCCGGAAAAGTTAAAACCGTTTGTGGCATTTGCAAAAAAATTTGGTTACCAGTTTGATATGACGGATGAAAAATCTGTAGCTACTTCTTTTAATAAATTATTGCTGGCCGTAAAAGGAACGCCAGAAGAGCATGTGCTGGGGCAGTTAGGTATACGTACCATGGCAAAGGCAAAATATACCGTAGAAAATGTAGGGCATTATGGCCTCGGTTTTGAAAACTATTGCCATTTTACCAGCCCCATACGCCGCTACCCCGATGTGATTGTGCACCGGGTACTGCAAAGTATAATAGAGAAAAAACTGGTGCCGGATAAAGCGATGGAAGAAAAGTGCAAACACAGCAGCGACAGAGAACGTGCGGCAATGGAAGCAGAGCGTGCTAGTAATAAATACAAGCAGGTAGAATTTATGAAATCGTTTATCGGAGATGAATTTGAAGGAATTATTTCCGGCGTATCGGCCTTTGGTTTTTGGGTAGAAACGGTGGAGCACAAATGTGAAGGGCTTGTGAGTGTAAAAGACCTGAGCGATCATGATGATTTTAGGCTGGATGAAACGGATTATTCAGTAGTGGGCATACGCACCGGAAAAAAATTCCGGATGGGAGATCATATCACTATAAAAGTTGTGAGCGCCAACCTGGATAAACGGCAGCTTGATTATGAGTGGGTACCTGCTGCAGATAACTCCGTAGCAAACGATGCAGGTAAAGCAAAAGGCGCCATGAGTAAAAAAGCCGGAGCATCTGTAAAAGCAATACCGGAGAAATTTATAGTAAAAAAGACAGGCAAGAAAAGTAAATATTAATGTTTTTAAAAAATTGAGTAATAATTATTTTTAATTTTAGTCCTTTAAAAAAACTTATTACATTTTAAAATTTCCGATGCACGCTTACAAAGAATTATCCCTGCAGTTTGAAGAGCGTTTTAACGTGCGCCATTTTCCGGATCATACAAAAACGCTGTACGACGCAGCACAATATATACTTTCTATAAGAGGAAAACGTATTCGACCGGTATGTGTCTATATGGCCAATGAATTATTTGCCCCGGCTGCAGATGATGCCTATAATGCTGCAGCATCTGTAGAACTTTTTCATAATTTTAGTCTCATACATGATGATATAATGGACAAGGCGCCACTGCGCCGTGGTATGGAAACTGTACATGAAAAATACGGCCATAATACGGCACTGCTTGCAGGCGATGTAATGTTTGCAACCGCTTATGAATACCTCAGTAAAATAAGTGCAACCTACCTGCCACGCAGTATTGCTATTTTTAATAAAACAGCAAAAGAAGTGTGCGAAGGGCAGCAACTGGATATGGATTTTGAAAATATGCCGCAGGTAAGTTTTGATGATTACCTGAAAATGATAACACTTAAAACATCTGTATTGCTGGCCGGGAGCCTGCAAATAGGGGCCGTTATTGGCGGTGCGGGCTTTGGTAACCAAGAACACCTTTATGAGTTTGGCAAAAATTTGGGTATAGCTTTTCAAGTGCAGGATGATTACCTCGATGCCTTTGGCGATGCAGCTAAAACTGGTAAACAGCAGGGCGGTGATATATTGGCAAACAAAAAAACTTTTCTCATGATACACGCAAGGGAGTTTGCTACACCCGCAGCAAATGCAGCTTTGGATGAGTTTATACAAACCAACCCTGCAAATAAAGTAGAAATGGTATTGCAGATTTTTAGAGATTGCAAGGCAGATGAATGGGCCACCGAACTAAAAGAAAAATATTACAACATAGCCATAAAACACTTGGATGATGTGGCCGTATCTGAAACCAGAAAAGCTGAGCTGCGGCAACTGGCGGTTTTACTGATGGAAAGGGAGAAGTGATCGATAATGAATAACACAAAAAAGGATATCAAGTATACAGATGTACACCGCACTTCTCTTCCTCTCACCTGGTATAAAATAAATTTTTAACCTTTGTATCGAACTAAATTTTTATCAGCATTCTTAAAAAGTAAAACAGAAATAATTTTTGCATTTGAAGATTGTATTTATTACACGCCAATGTTGTCAAATATGGTAACTAACGAACTATACCTGCGAAAAAAATTATTGATATAAAAACAGGTAAAAAAGTGATACAAACTTATAATGGAAATACCGTTAAATATACTAAAACAGGTAAAAATAAATATATAATCAATAATGGAAACTGGTTTATCAACTGGCCTGGAATATTTAGAAAACTTGGATTAAAAAAATAATCTCCCCGGTAAATGCTTGTGCCACGTAACAACAAAATAAACAACTTAATCTATTTTCATTTGCTTTCATAATTCAACATCTATTAGTATACAAAGCATAGAAAAAATAAGAAAGAACTGTATATAAAACGAACCCTTTGTGAAAATGTTCTAACCTCTATATCATGCATCATTAACTGATTATGCAATGAAAATTATAACGAAATATTTGTGCGAATTTCCTTTTATTTAATGTACTCTTTTACAGTGGCACATGTACAGTAGTATGGATGTATTTCCCTCAATAAAAAAGTAAAAACAATTTTCACATTACCCTTCCCTTCATTTTCTTACATTTGAAAAAATAATTTTACTTCAAAAAATTACACATGGCTACCAATAGGAATATACTTACGCTGGATGAATTTACGATACAGGAAATGCGAGCCTTTCCACGTGCAACGGGAGAGCTGGCGGGGCTTTTAAGAGATGTAGCACTTGCTGCAAAACGTATAAACCTGGAAGTAAACAAAGCAGGCCTGGTAGATATTTTTGGCGATGAAGGCACAATAAATGTGCAGGGTGAAGAAGTAAAAAAACTGGATGTAATAGCAAACGACCAGTTTATGGGAGTATTGCGACACGGTATTAGTTGCGCAGGTATTGGCAGCGAGGAGCTGGATGATATTGTAATTTTTGATGACCCGGTGAGCAATAATGCAAAATATGTTTGCCTTTTTGATCCGCTGGATGGCAGCAGCAATATAGATGTAAATGTATCTATTGGTACTATTTTTAGTGTGTACAAAAGAGTGAGTGAGTTGGGCAAACCCGCTACTGAAGCAGATTTTTTACAGCAGGGAAATAAACAGGTGGCTGCTGGTTATATTATTTATGGATCTTCTACCATGCTAGTGTATGCTACAAAACGTGGAGTAAATGGTTTCACGCTGGATCAGTCTATTGGCGAATATTTACTGAGCCATGCAAATATAAAATGCCCCGAAGCGGGCAAAATGTATTCTGTAAACCACGGAAATTTTTTTACGTATGAGCAGCCCGTAAAAGAATATATTACTGCCTGCCAAAAAAAGACAAAAGATACAGGGGGCCCGTACACACAGCGTTATATAGGTAGTATGGTAGCAGATGTGCATAGGAATTTAATAAAAGGTGGTATTTTTATGTACCCCACTACCACAGAAAAACCCAAAGGAAAATTGCGCTTATTGTATGAATGCAATCCGCTGGCATTTATTGTAGAAATAGCTGGTGGCAAAGCCACTAATGGCGTTATCAGAATTTTAGATGTACAGCCCACAGCACTGCACCAGCGCACTGCCATGTACATTGGCAGTTTAAAAATGATGGAAGAGCTGGAAGGGTATATGGATGCGGATCAAAAAATTTTGAGTTGATGAATAATAAATCATGAATTATGGATTTTTTATTCCTAAGAGATTTTTGACAATGGAATATAATATTAGCTTCATGTAGTTTATAAAATAAAATTAATATTATTATGCTGCTGGGCATAAAAGCAAAGCAATATAGCAGCCCCTGTAGTACAAATGTTCATCAACAAATATAAAGCCGAAACAGTAGCCCCGATAGCAGCAAGTACCCCGCAGTGCAGTGAGGCACGAACGGAACAAGGAGTACTGCGTATAGCGGGACCAAGGCTGAGCAAGGGTTTAGGGATGAGCTTCTAAAAAAATAAATTTTTAATAAGGCCTTCCAATAGTATCGCAAACGGCTTTAAGCAAAGAATTATTATCGTGTGCATCCAGCGATTTTTCCCACATCATTATACCATTGCCCATTTGTTTTGCAAGCATGGCTTTCTTTTTTACTGTGGCAATACCATTGTAATAAATAGAATAATTTAAAAACGTTCCGTTAGATACCACAGCAGAATCTGATTGCGGATTTCCACCTCTTGCTACAATATCATTAAATCCTAAAACAGTACCGGATTGTGTAATGCCGCTTGGCCTGCCATAAGCTGGCATACCCAGTACAGCCTTGCTTTTGGGCATGTTGCGTGTGCCTACCCAATAATTAAAACTGGTATTTGCCAATGCCAAATCTGTATGATGTTTATAGGGTACTGTAGTGCTAAAATCGTCGTACGACATTATGTTGAACCAATCAATATAGGGGCCTAGTAACAACTCATCGCTTATACCATCTCTTACTGCACCGGCATATTTACCGGCGGTAATGGCTGCGGTTAAATAATATTTGCTACCAGTATGGCAGCTATCGCTTAGTTGTTTCATAAAACTGGTGTAGGTAATATTTGTTCCATTATCTGTACGGGGAAATTCCCAGTCAACATCGAGACCATCAAGATTGTAAAAACGGAGCAGGCTCATGCAATTGGTAACTATTTTTAATCTGCCAGAAGCTGTACTGGCAGCGGTTTTAAAATCTGCAGCGAGGCCGCTGACGCTCAAAAAAAATTTTGCGCCATTTAATTTTGCTTTGTTTCTTACTGCTATTAAATGTGCCCCATTGCTTATGCTGAGGCCGCCTGTGCTATCCATATTTGCAAAGGCATAATTTATTACGTTGCACATTTTAAATTTTACATCTGGCACAAGCGTTTCATTTCTGTACGAAGGAAAATAGCCAATAACATAAAAACCAAACGGGGGTGGTGGGGCTATAACTACATTTACGGGCTGCGGCAAAATTACTTCGCCACCCATTGTATCTTTTTTACTACACGAGGCAGCAAAGATTATTACGCCAAAAAATAAATATAAATTGTAAAATTGTTTTTTCATTGGATTGTTTTATGAATGTCTTAAAAGAAAACACTATTAAAATTACAGAGAAAAGAGGTATTTTCATTAAAGAAATTTTGTGCTGCAATGCGGTTATGCAAGCGTTTTTTTACAGGAAAGACGAAAAAGCTTTTAAATTCTTCCATTACATTTGCAGATAACGTTTTACCAGTAAATGTTATATTTTGAGGCCCGCTTTTTAATAATTTATTTATAGAATTACTTATTGCAAAATTTATGAACAACAGCACCATTATATCTGTACAAAACCTTGTAAAAAACTATGGCAATTTTGAAGCCGTAAGATGTATTTCCTTTGATGTAAGAGAAGGAGAAATATTTGGTTTGCTAGGGCCAAATGGTGCGGGCAAAAGTACTACGCTGGAGATTATGGAAACGCTTCGTAAAAAAACTTCGGGCAAGGTAACTATTGCAGGGTTAGACCTGGATGAGCAGCCAAACGAAATTAAAAAAATTATTGGGGTACAATTACAAACATCCGGCTTTTACCCCGGGCTTAATCTTTTAGAATTAATAAATCTATTTAATGGGTTGTATAATAAAAATGCAGACCCGATGGAACTGCTAAAAAAAGTAAACCTGGAGGATAAAGCAAGGAACAAAAGTAAAGAACTTAGCGGTGGGCAAAAACAGCGCTTTTCTATAGCCACTACGCTTATTAATAATCCTAAAATTATTTTTTTGGATGAACCTACCACCGGGCTAGATCCACAGGCAAGGCGTAATTTGTGGGATCTTATAAAAGGCATAAGGGATAACGGGACCACCGTTATTATTACCACACATTATATGGATGAGGCAGAGCAGCTTTGCGACAGGATAGCTATTATGGATGAGGGGAAAATTATAAAACTGGCATCGCCGGATGCAATGATTGATGAACTGGTGGCTAATGGTTTTGAAAGACCCAAGCAGGTAAAAGCTGCAAACTTAGAAGATGTTTTTATACATTTAACAGGTAAAGAAATGAGACCTGATTAAAATTTTATTTCTTTGCAGTAAATTAAAAATTAAAATTTAAAAATGATGAAGAGATTTTTGATGGCTACGGCTTTACTGAGCGCAACACTTTTACATGCACAAACCAAGCCTGTAGTAAAAGCTACTCCCACATTGCCAAAAGCTTCCCAGCTTCTTTTAAAAAACGCCTCGGATAGTTTTAGTTATGCAGCAGGTTTAAGTATTGCAGAAAGTATGAGACAATCTGGCGTTACAAAATTAAATACACAGGTAATGGCAAAAGCCATGAACGATGTGTATGCCGGTGGAAAATGTTTACTCACAAAAGACCAGGCAAATATGACATTGCAACAAAAATTGCAGGAGTATTCTAAAAAGAAAAATGAGGAATTAAAAGCACCGGGCATCGCATTTTTAGCGGCTAATAAAAAGCGTGCGGGTATTATTGCATTGCCAAACGGATTGCAATATGAAATTATAAAAGCCGGCGATGCCAATGCCCCAAAACCCCTGGCAATAGATACGGTGGTAGTAAATTATATAGGTACACTTACTGATGGTACTGAGTTTGATAATTCTTTTAAGAGAGGCCAGGCTATTACGTTTCCGCTGGGCAATGTTATACGTGGCTGGACAGAAATTTTGCAATTAATGCCAAAAGGATCGCACTGGAAAGTTTATATACCGAGCGAATTGGGCTATGGTGAAAACCCGCCGCAGGGTTCAAAAATTGGCTCCAATGCAGTGCTCGTTTTTGATATGACACTGGAAGATATTAAACCTGCTAAAAATGCACCTGCACAATAATGGAAAATTTGCAATACCCGATAGGGCAATATACGGAGCAGCCATTTTCTGAAACTCAGTTACAGGAATGGCTGTTGGATATTGAAGTGCTTCCAAAAGCACTAGAATATGCTATTATCAATCTTGATGCGCATCAGTTGGAGATACCATACCGCCCCGGCGGCTGGAATAGTAGGCAGGTAGTGCACCATGTAGCAGATAGCCATATAAATGCATACATGCGTTTTAAACTCGGTTTTACGGAAAACAATCCTGTTATAAAACCTTACGATGAAGTGCTGTGGGCAGATACAGGCGATGTAAAAAATGTTCCCATAAATGTTTCTATTACTTTATTATATGCTTTGCATGCCAGGCTGCATAATTTTTTGCGGAATATGCGGCCTGAAGATTGGGAGCGCACAATCTTTCACCCTGGGTCGCAAAAGCAAATGACGCTTTGGTACCTGCTGGGTATGTATGCATGGCATGGTAAACACCACACTGCACATATAAATGAATTGGTGGCAACCGTAGTGCGACACTTAGAATGACTTTAACAAATCAACATATTGAATACGAAATATATTGTAACAAGCTAATTGGTTTGACAATAATTTCTGTAGAATACTCGGAAGTCGTTTATAGTGAAAATGAACCAAAGCGTTGGTACAACACACAATTTGATAATTTAGACACCGTGGACATTTCAATTGTTTTCAAGACAAAAGATAATCAAACGATTGAAATTTATTGGGACGGTAGATTTTATCAATTTGGAATCGGAGTTAAACTAAATGAGAAGTCAGACTTTTCAGGTTTTCAAAAATGGGACGTTTCAAATGACAAACTTTGGAACAATCTTTTGGGTTCAACAATTAATGACATAAAACTAACTTGGGAAAGTGTAACTACTACTGAACTAAAATCACAACGAAAAGAAACCTTTATTTATCCTCAAAACATAAAAATATCATTTTCAAATAATAAAAATATATTTGTTAGTGCAGCAGGGTTTATAAATGAAGCAGATAAAGAAGTTTATGGAAGACTTGACAATTTAATGGTTACAGATAATGAAGAATTAGCGAAAAAAATAGGAATGATTTGAGGACCAAAAGCGAAGAACGGCAGCCACCAACATGGGGTTTTGTGCAAGTTGGGCAGACGGAATAACAATGAGCATTTGTAATTCTATTCTGCTTTTGTTCGGGCAGGACAAGCAACATTGAGCATTAGTTCTTAAATTTATATTTATATTTTCAATCGACTTCGGTTCCGGGCAGGAGGAATACTAATTCCCAACCTGCAACAAAGCCCTGTTCGTTGCGAAGCAGAGAAGCGTGGGGGTAGTTGATGAGGAGTTATGAATTACAAAATCTGATGAGTTATGAACCATGAGTTATGAATTACAAACTCAACATTCATAAGTACTCATTTTAAATTAAGTATTCATCATTCCACATTTATCATTCATAATACATAACTCATCATTTTTAAACATTGCGCAATTATCTTTCCTCAATTATCTTCCTGCATGAATAATTTTAAAACACTCAACAAAGAGTATATTAACAAGCACCAATATTTTACGGCCCGCAGGGATAGTTACGAAACGCCCACTGGCAAAATTGTAGATCCATATTTTGTGGTAGAAATGCCGGATGCAGCACTGGCAATGGCTATTACAGAAAATAATGAAGTACTGCTCATTAAACAATATCGCCACCCAATTGATGCAGTTTCTACAGAACTGCCGGGCGGGTTTATAGATGATAATGAACCTTTGGAAACTGCCGTTGCCAGGGAACTAATGGAGGAAACGGGGTACGAATTTAAAAGCTATCATTACCTTGGCAAAACATATGCTAACCCCGGGGTTTTATGCAATGCCACACACATGTTCTTAGCCAAGGGTGGTAAAAAAGTTGCGATACAATCATTAGATGCAAACGAAGAAATAGAAATATTGTTTAAGCCGCTGGAGGAGGTAAGGCAAATGCTGCTCAATAATGAATTTAAACAAAGCATGCACGCACTTTGTGTTTATTATGCCTTTAACCAGCTTGCAAAATGATACCAGCAACTGCCATAAGAAAAGCTGTAATTACTGATCTGGATTATATTTACGACTTATACATGCACCCGGCAATAAATCCTTTTTTATTGTACGAGGTAATGGATAAAGAAATATTTACGCCCATTTTTATACAACTCTTACAAGATGCTGTACAATATATTTATTCCGATAATGATAAAGATGTGGGTATGTTTAAACTTATCCCGCACACCTACAGGTCTGCACATACAGTGTATCTTGGCGGTATTGCCGTACACCCCCAGTTTGCAGGCATGGGTTATGGTAGGTCTATGTTAAATGCCATTAAAGTTTTTACAAAACAAGCGGGTTTTTTAAGAATAGAATTAAGCGTAGCCGCACAAAATGAAAAAGCAATAAACCTCTACAAAAAAACTGGTTTTTTAAAAGAAGGGATTCTCAAAAAATATACTTACCTCAAAAAAGAAGATAGATACTTAGATGAAATAATGATGGCTTATTTGAATGAATAGTTTATAAATTATCTTTTTAATTTTCGAATATCGCTTAGTTCAACTCTCCAAGAATAAAAAAACTTCCACATACCATTACTACATCATTACTACCTGCAGCTTTTTTTGCAGCAGTAACTGCATCATTCACATCATCATACCCATCGCCTGTAAGCCCTGCCATTGCTGCTTTTGCAGCCAGTTCGGTATATGGCAAAGCTCTTGGAATATGCGCATTGGTAAAATAATAAAAGCCATCAGCAGGAAAAAGCTGTAGTACGCTTGCCACATCTTTATCCTGCACAAACCCCAATACAAAATGTTTTTTGGCAGTGCTGTATTCAATGTCTAATTGTGCTATTACATTTTTTATGCCTGCTGCATTATGCGCCACATCAGTAATTACAATAGGGTTATTTTGCAGCACATCCCATCGCCCGGCAATACCTGTTATTTTTTTTACCTGCTCCACCCCGTTGTGCAGCGCAAGTTCTGTTATTTTATAACCCGCTTCTTTTAATTGATCTACGGCAGCAAGTACTGTACAAATGTTTTTTGTCTGGTACAAACCAGTTAGACCCAGCCGCAGTTTTTCAATAATATTTGTTTCTGTATTTTTTACATTACAAAACATAAGCTCTCCCTCGTGGTCAATATATTCTACCGCAAAAAGGTTTTCGGCAAAGTAAAGAGGCGCATTTTCTTTAATAGCTTTTTGTAAAAAAATGGGTTTTGTTTCTGGCAGGGTTTCGCCAATAACAACCGGTATATTTTGCTTAATGATGCCTGCTTTTTGCCATGCAATTTCTTCCAGTGTATTACCCAGAATGTACTGGTGATCGTACCCAATATTAGTAATGACAGATAAGATAGGCATTATAATGTTTGTACTGTCCAAAAGCCCACCCAAACCGGTTTCTATAATAGCTATATCTACTTTTTCTTCAACAAAATATTCAAAAGCCATTGCTACCGTAAGTTCAAAAAAGGAGGGTTGTACTGCATCAGATAATGTTTTCGTTCTTGCTGTAAAATCTACTACAAATTGTTCTTTTACAGGCGTACCATTTACCCTTATGCGTTCTTTAAAATCTTTTATATGAGGGCTGGTGTACAACCCTGTTTTATAACCCGCCTCCTGTAATATAGCGGCCAGCATGTGGCTAGTACTTCCTTTGCCATTGGTGCCTGCTATGTGAACGGATTTAAATTTTTGCTGCGGGTTATCCAATGCATTGCAGAGTGCTATAGTATTGTGCAGGTCTTTCTTATAAGCTGCTGCGCCTATGCGGGTAAACATAGGGAGGTGTTCATACAAATAAGCAATAGTTTGCTGGTAAGTCATGCACCAAAATTACTGTTGTATGTTGATGATGAAAAATATAAACTTAAAGAGAAATTTATTATAGCCGATGGCAGATTATACCCAATATTTTATACAATAAATTGTTTAGTTAGTTTTCGATAATTAATAAATTGCATTGTTCTTTATGGCAAAAATGAATTTGCAAACCAAGCTTCAGCGCAAAAGTATTTTTATTACTTGTGAATTTATTTTCGTTTATGGAAAAAAGTAATTATTATGAATTTTAATTTACGGTAAAATTAAATTGTACTGTAACCACGGATTCATCTGCTCCCTTATCAAACTGCATATTGCGTAAATAATTTATAATAGCATCGCCATAAGCCCGGTTGGTGCTGGTACTGCCCTGCCCAATTTTTACAAACGATCCCTGCCCGCCCGGCGAAACTTTTATTACGGCATTTATTGTAGCTTTTGGCAACTCACCGGTAAAGGAATAATAACGGATTACTTTCCTGTTTCCGCTTATAACCCTTGGCCCGCCTACTTTTCCGCCGGGGGTGTTGCCGTAAGAATCTTTATTTCCTTCCGGCGAACCGTTATCGCCTTTACCACCTTTTGTATTGCCCTGCATGGTATAACCATTATCCTGCGTGGGATTATTTCCACCAGCTTTTCCAGGTCCGTTATACACAATTTTTGGTTTTTGTGGTTTTGATATAGCTGTAACTGGTACAGGTAAAGTTATTTTTTTTATTGCTTGCGTTTTCTTTTCTGCTTTTATTACAGGTGCTGCATTTTCTTCTGCATTATCATCAGGTGTAACTTTTTCTTCTGCTACAATTTCTTTTTGCGGTGCAGGTTTTGCAGGTGGCGCCGTTTCTCTTTCAGGCGATCTTTCTCCTTTTATCAATGGCTGCACTTGCCCAAAGCCGTCTTCATTGTTACCCAGGTTTATTTCTAATAGGTCTTGAACTACAGGTTGCGCAGGAGGTTGCACCTTCCAGCTTATTAAAATAAACAGCAGCAGTAAAACAGCACAAATAGTGGCAGTGTATAAAAAAGCTTTCCTGTTTTTTTGAGATTCAAATGCGTTTGCCATAATAAAAATTATATACTGCCCTAAAGTTAATTTTATTAAAACAGATCATGCTATATCAATAAATAATTTTAACATTTTAGTATTGAATAATATTTGTCTTTCTACCTTTTTCCGAATAACAAACTGCCTATCCTTACCATATTGCTGCCACATGCCGCAGCCAGTAAATAATCATCGCTCATGCCCATGCTAAGTATGGGCATATCTTTAGAAAATTTCTCTTTCATTTTATCAAAAATGTTTTTTAAATAAAGAAATTCCTTTTTTACTTTTTCTTTGTCATCAGTAAATGTTGCCATGCCCATGAGGCCGCAAAAAACTACATTTGGGTACGCAGAAAAATTAAGCTCAGCGAGCTCGGCCTCATTAAAACCAAATTTTGTTTCTTCCTCCGCAATATGTACCTGGAGCAAGCAATTTATTTTTCTATTATTTTTAGCCGCTTGTTTATCTATTTCTTTCAGCAGCTTTTCGCTATCTACACTTTGTATAAGCTGTACAAAAGAGGCTATGTATTTTACTTTGTTTGTTTGCAAATGGCCAATGGCATGCCAGCGAATATCTGCAGGCAGCAACGCTTGTTTTTCTGCCAGTTCCTGTATATAATTTTCTCCAAAATCCCGCTGCCCTAGTGCATACATTTCCTGTATATCGCTCACAGGCTTAAGCTTGGATACCGCTACCAGCAAGGTTTGCAGCGGTTTTAATGTTTCTGTTATTTTTTTATATGCGTCAGTATCTATCATATTCTAGGTAGTTATTTGTATCCACTTATATTGTTGTATAGTTTTAAACATAAAGTAACAGCCCACTGCAGAAAAAGGTATAAGTGCAGCTACCATCCACGGCAGCATAAGTGCCACATAATGAAGCCCCACTAATGCGCCTACAATAACCAGTTGCAAAAATACTTTTACAAACTTGCCCGTTTGCTGCTTTACATTTGGCTGCATAGAAAAGGGTAAATAGCTGCTGTTAAAATGTGCTGTTAATAAAAAGATGAGAATGTTGTTGAAGAAACCAAAAATAAAATCATCTGCAATTGTATACCCCCACACATAAAACGAAAAACCAAAAAGCAAAACAAATATGGGTAAAAAAAACTTTACCAGTAATGATTTTAAGGAGCCAGAAATAAGGCTGCCCGGCAGGCGAAGAGGGCTGGATAAATATACCCATGAAGCCGTAAAGTTTTCATTAAAAGCTATAAGCATAATGGCAGACGATATACTGAACATGGGCAGGTATACAAACCATAAAAAATATGTTGTACTACTAAGTGTGGCCCAAAGCATTTTTATATTTTGCCCGGATTTAAAAACAAAAATAAATGCAAAAACAAATAAATACCCGAGGCTGGGGTAAAACTGCATTTTAAAAAGCCGGTCTCTTGCCGTCATTTTCCAGGTAAGTTCAAAGCCTGCTTTTTCTGTATTGTTTGTACTAAGCAAGTCAGATAATTTTTCTTCAAATGGTTTTTTATAATGTACTTTTTTTGAAATGCTTTTACCTGATGAAGCATCACTACTACTGCCCATGGCACTTAGTTTTTTTGCAAATGCTGGAGCAAGAAATTTGATCATAATCCAAAAAGCGAATGCAGGTATCATGAAAGATAATGCAATCATTAAAACATGAATGCCATCAAAATTAAAATCATGAATGGCTTCCAGCGTTATTGCCATCCACACTGGTGGTAAAAAATAAGAGTAAGTGTGCAAAGAAAAATTACGCTTTATTGCATCAAAATTAATAAGCCTTGGTAGTACCTGGTAACCTACTGCAAAAAAAATCGTCATAAAAATTTGAAAGTAGCTTATAATATCCTTTACTTTTTCTTCATTGGCAAACCGAAGTACAAGCGCATATAAAAGATATGTAAGAAACACGGCGAAAGCTACTGTAAACAATACTGTAAAAATAGCTGTAATGCCCACCAGCGGCCCAAATACAACAAAGCAGGCAATAAGCGGAAACAGTGCAAGTGCCAAAGTAAACTGAAGCAGGTATACCAGAATATGAACCAGCCTTGCCGTAAATAATGTTTTGCTGCTCACCGGCCTGGGCAATATAATCTGGTTATCTGTAGTATCCAGCATTATGGTACTAAAATCTGTTATCATGGTCATGGCCATCATAAATAGAATGTACGAATGCAAAAAGATCATGGTGAGTACAATGGCTTTCAGGTAAAATATTAACCCTGCCATCATGAGACCAAAAAAAGCATACACAATCTGTGTAACGAGCAGTTGGTTTTTTGGTTCCTTATCCGATTGTTTTTTCATAGTAACCCTTACCCGCCTTCTGTCCATCATGAGTTTGGTTTCCACAATAATTTTCAGCTTATCAATATCAACATCTTTTTGTAAGAATAGTCTTGCCACAGCAAGTACAAACGTTAATACCAGTTTATCCATGCTTAACTTTTTAAAACGTTTATAAAATCCTGTGCAGTACTTTGGTGTTGCTCGCTGCCACCGGTAAGGGAGGTAAAAATATTTTCCAGTGAGCCCAAATGTGCATTGTTTTTAAGTTCTTCAAAACTACCATCTGCCTTCACTTCTCCTTTATCTATTAAAATAATTCTATCGCTTATTTTTTCTACCACATCCATTATATGCGATGAATAAAAAATAGTTTTTCCATTTTTTTTGAGCTGCCCCAAAATTTCTTTTACCAAAATAACTGCATTAGCATCCAGCCCGCTGAGGGGTTCATCTAAAAAAATTATTTCGGGGTTGTGTATAAAACCGCTGATGAGCAATACTTTTTGTTTCATGCCTTTGCTAAAGGTTGTCATGCGGATATCTGCTTTATCGTGCAGTTCCATAAGGCGCAGCAGATCGTTACTTTTTGTATTTATTATTCCATCTTCCAGGTTATATAGTTTGCCTACAAACCGCAGGTATTCCATTGGGGTAAGTACATCGTATAATGCCGCCTGCTCTGGTATGTAGCCTATTTTTTGTTTTATGTCCAGCGCATCTTTGCGCACATCCATGCCCATTACGGTGGCGGTGCCTTCAAAATCGCTGATGATACCACTCAATATTTTTATAGTAGTGCTTTTTCCTGCGCCATTTGGGCCAATGTAACCCACAATTTGCCCGGCGGTGATGTTAAGGTCAATCCCTTTTAAAACAAGGTTTGCTCCGTAGTATTTTTTAAGATCTTGTATTTGTATGATGGACATTTAGGTTGTTGATTGGTTGATTGAATTTGTAAGTTACAGTGTATTGTCTGTGATCTATATTTTTAATAAAGTTTTTTGCAGGTACAAAATAAAAAATGGGCATACATTTTACTGTTTGCACACAAGTGTTTTATATTTTTTTTCTACCTTTTTCTATGTTGTCTTTATGGTTGCCAAAAGGTATACTGAGCAACGGAGCCACAGATGCCGCTTCTGGCTTCACACTTGAACAAGTATTAGATTAAATTAGATTAGATGATACTTCTTATAATCCTTCGATTCAATTGTGGCGGTTGGGATTCAAAAAATCCCTGTCAAATATTTAAATGATAACTAAGTCAAGAAATAAATTGTTTTTGCAGTACTAATATCAATAGTTGCCAACTTGTAAAAAAAAATATAAGTTTATTTTTACTAAATTTATTTATTGTAATGTCTATTTTTTTAAAATTGTATTTGTGAAAAGAAAACAAATATGTTGGTTTATTGTGTTATTTTTCTCTTATGGCATATCTGGCTGTAAAAAGATGTCTATTGTTAGGGACAAGAAAGCCGAAAGCGATATTTTAGACTTCGCAAAGGCAAGGGATTTTTATGACAAGGCAATTGGAGATTTTAAAAGTACTAGCCTTTTGAATGTTGGAATTGTAGATTGGAAATCTGAGTTTTCCTTTAAATATGGGAATGAAATTTACATAGGTTTAAACTTAAAAAGTAATTTCCTGAAAAAATTTTTAAAAGTGATTTTAAATGAAGACGGATCTATTAAAAGCGAAACTCAAAAATTTATTTTCTTCAATAAGATGAGCGAATTTAATGCACAAGAATTTCATTGGAATTATGAGTTATTCAATTTTAGTGAAACTAAGCTAAATTTTTCTGGATGCATTTTTGAATATAGTTTAAGTGGAATCCACATCGATGCAAAGAAATATATTAAAGGAAAAATAATTGAAGATTTTGTAACTGATCTTGTACGTTACAAATATTCTAACGGCTCAAATGATGCTGGAATAAGGAACTCACAGACTAACTCATTTACTTGTATTAATTGGTATTTAAACACATACATAAATAATGTTTTGGTGAGTTCTGTTTATGTTTTTACAACTTGCGAGGGAGAACCAACAGACACGGTAGAAGGAGATGGGCCTGGTGGAGGAGTTGAAATACCATTTATAAGCATTACCAGAGATGAGGATTTTGTAATACATACCCATCAGGAGTATCAGACAAATTGGACAGTATTTGTACCATTAACAATTTCTGGGAAAAGTTTGAAGGTTCTCTCTATTATCTAACTTATTTTAGCTCTATATCTGTGAGAGGTGGAGGGGTAACAATAAGAAATTGGAATCCTGCAACCGGAGGTCCTTATGGTGGATCTACCGGAGGTAGTGGTACTAATACACTTCAATTGAATTTTTGTGTGATGACAAACAGCAGTAGTAACATTGTGATGAATGGTGACCACAATGTTGCAACTGTAACAGGAAATGCAGTTTTTAATTATCCAAATTGACAAGCTCAATATGGTACAAACAGAACAGACGCTTATCAAAATACAAAGCGGTATCTCGCCCAAACTGATTTATAAAAACCAGGAATAAAAATGAAAAAATTAAAGATTATTTCAACCATTACATTTTTGATCCTGGCATTTATTTTAACTAAAGGACAAAATCTACCAGCAACTGTTAACCAATCGCAGGCTAAAGACTTATACAAATATCAACTTAGCAAAGAACAGATTTTAAAATTTTTGAAAAATTCAACATCGAAAGGAATGCCGTTAAAGAATGAGTTTTTGGATAAAATAATAAACGCAGCAGATTTTAGTAAAATTTTTGAAGAACGAAGATTAGGGAACAGTACTCAAACAATAGTGCCGTTGAAAGAAGTTTATTTTAGCCAGCACATAAATAAAAATAAACCACATCCGCTGCAATATCTTCAGATAAATAAAACTGATAATAACGAAGCTGATAGGGCATTACTGTTGCTGGTATACCCCGTAAATAAACAACTTAAAGATCTTCCTAAAGAAAATTTTACCAGCTTTAACAGACAAAATGCGCCAATAGAAAATGGCGAATATATTTTTATTGAATTGGCTGTGGGGGATGTAAAAACGGTGGTCGTTGAGGTAGATAATGGTATAAGATGGAAGGCAACAAATTTTACTCCTGTAACAAAAGAAGGAATGTCGAAGGAAAGAAGCTGGCAAACGGGTATTTATATTATTAATAAAGATGGCACTACGACTGATAAAATTGTTGATTTGGGTACGACAACAACATATTGCCCTCCTGGTTACGTTTGCGATGCTTTACCAAAAAAATAATTTTTATTATTTCTAACCCCGATCGTAAATATAAAAACTTGATTGCCAATAAAGTTTATAACCAGCTTGCAATATGCAAAGCAAATCTTGTTATTATTGGGACTATAAATAATATGCTTTTTTGTTATAACCAACGAATGCGAAAATTTAGTCCGTACTGTAAAGCTGAGATAAAATAAGCCACAAGGAGCCAATATGTTTACGCTGATGAGCGTTGCCACATATTTTCATTCAGAATTATTCTGTGAAAAACAAAACCTCAGCACCGCCTCCTGAAAGGCCGGGACGTGCTGGAATATAATGCATTAAAAAATTGTCGGGCTATTTCAATATCGCTCTTCCAATCACAATTCGCTGCACTTCACTCGTACCCTCATATATCTGTGTAATTTTTGCATCTCTCATCATTCGCTCCACATGGTATTCTTTTACAAAGCCGTACCCACCGTGTATTTGCACGGCCTCGGTAGCCGTCCACATAGCTGTTTCGCTGCTAAATACTTTTGCCATAGAACTGCTGAGGGTATAATCTATGTCGTTGTCTTTTTCCCACGCAGCCTTTAAACATAATAGTCTTGCACTTTCTATTTTGGTGGCCATATCTGCCAGTTTAAATTGTATGATTTGGTGGTGCATAATTTCTGTACCAAAAGCCTTGCGCACTTTGCTGTATTTTAAAGAAAGTTCGTACGCACCGCTTGCAATGCCCAGCGCCTGCGCAGCAATACCTATACGCCCGCCAGCAAGGGTTTTCATGGCAAATTTAAAACCGAAACCATCTTCTCCAATCCTATTTTCTTTAGGCACTTTTACATCGGTAAACATGATGGTATGCGTATCGCTTCCTCTTATGCCCAGTTTATTTTCTTTGGCCCCCACAGTTATACCGGCCCATTTTTTTTCTACAATAAAAGCATTTATTCCACGGCTGCCTTTGCTCAGATCTGTTTGTGCTATTACTAAATAAATACTTGCACTATTACCATTTGTTATCCAGTTTTTGGTACCATTTAAAATGTAATGGTCACCTTTATCTTCTGCAGTGGTTTGTTGCGAAGTGGCATCGCTGCCCGCTTCTGGCTCGCTCAGTAAAAATGCCCCTATAAAAAGTTCACCATCTTTTTTACCTTGTGCAAGCGGGGTAAGGTATGTTTGTTTTTGTGTTTCGTTACCGTACTCCTGCAAGCCATAGCATACCAGGCTGTTGTTTACACTCATGCACACACTCACGCTTGCATCTACTTTGCTTATTTCTTCCATAGCTATTACGTAGCTCATAGTATCCAGCCCGGCACCACCATATTCCGGTTTTACCATCATGCCCATAAAACCAAGATCGGCCAGTTTTTCTATTTGTTCTTTAGGAAATTTTTGATGTTCATCTCTTTCAATAACACCAGGCAAGCATTCATTTATAGCAAAATCTCTGGCAGCTTGTTGTATCATTAATTGCTCTTCGGAAAATTCAAAATTCATAGTAATTTTTTAATTGCCGCAAAATTAACAATCATTAGTTTCATTTTACCATTTTGCTGATTTTATTTTAGATCGGCTTTCATTTTAAGTAAATATGACATGTAATTTAAATAAGCATTTTATAAAGCAAATTATTACGCTCAAAAAGCGTATACAGCAATGCGACTAAATCTACCAGCCAAAAAAATAACCTTTTAAAAGTTTATGCATAATTTTTACGAGCAATTCTTCAACTAAATTTACACAGTTGTTTTTGCAGATGGTTTTTTTATTGCACAGTACCAAAATAAATAAGCTATTGCAAATGCAATAAAAAAGAAAAACCCTGCAACGCCCCATTTACCTGCTACCTCATACAGTATTTTTAAACGGCCAAGCTGTACACTTAAAATTGCGCCATCTTCCATCAACATAATTCGATGAAAAAAATATACTCCATAACCAACCATTACAAAAGCAACTATTAAAAATATAATTGGATAACGAAAGCTAAATTTTATCAATTTACTATCTGTTAGGGGAATTACAGCATCATTTTTCCATCGGATTTTCATCAGTAGCAGGTCTATTTTTAAATTTATAAAAAATAATAATGATAGCCATTACAATTACCAGTAGCATTGCGGTAAATTGGTTTGCTGTATTTAAAACATCTTCTCCCGATCTGTAAATACCAATACAATAACTGAAATACAGTGATACAAGAAAAGAACAAAGCCAGGCTATTTTAGTTTTCTTATTACAACTACTTACCCAGTTGGAGAGAGAATAATTTTCTTCTTTTTGTTTTTGAATATAATCTTGAAACCTAAGCTGCCCGGGGAAAAGCAGGAAAGCAAAGCCAATTATTGGAAGCGAAAAAGCTATAAAACTCAGTTTGCCACGGGGTGCTAATTGGATTATGTTGAAGAAAATAATGCCGAGCAAAACAGCCGATAATATAATTAAACACAGGCCAATAAAAGTACCTAATGCTGGACCACGATTTAAGTTATTAATGCGGTGCTGCATTATTAAATATATTTAATTGGAAAAAATTAACAGCCAGAGTGCAAATAATAAGAGTAAAATAAATAGGCCTCCAAAAAAAATTACATTGCCTAAACGTCGTTGTTTAAGGGTTTCGCTTTTTTTATAATGCAACCCAGCAATAATTAAAATAATAGCAGTAAGAAGAGGTGCTATAAACTTTCCAAAACCCTCTGTATACTGCTGCTCCATAAAATAATTTTTTTTGATAAATAATTTTTCAATTGCAGGTTTTTTTAAAACCTCACCTAAAAAAAATATCATCATTTATTGGTAAATATAAAAATAAGGAGCAAAAGCTATTTTAGTATTTAAAATAAAATTATAAAGGCCCTATTATTACTGCTGTTTCACTGCGTCATACATAACCTGTACTTCACCCGGACTTACAGAAAAACCATTATCATGTATGCCTGCAAGATCCAGTATGTTAGCAGTAAAAATATATTTCTTTTTATCTTTTTCGGCCATGTACCACATAGAAGCTGTTTTGCCACCAGCATTATTTTTGCCCAAAATGATATACCCCGCTGGCTCACTTTTTATGATATCATAAGTAAGCCCAAGATCTGGCCTGTTCTCACTATCAGTCTTAAATTGAGCATCTTTTACCTGCGCAACAGTTTTGTCATCTTCATATTTTTCTTCTCTTACTTCTATACTAAACCGATCTTTTTTTACGGCTACTGATGCTGCTGATGTATCTAATGTAACGGTGGCTCCTACTGGTGCTTTTATGGTAAAAGGAATGCCCTTGCTAGATAAGTCTAACGGCTGCATACTTACTACAGGTGCGGCGGAGGAGGCATCGCTCTTGTCGCTATTTTTCGCATCAGATGAATTTCCGCAGGATGAAATAATAAAAGGGATTAGTACTATTAATGGAAGTAATTTATACATGTAGTTTATTTTTAGGTTAAAAAATTATTGTTGTCTTGCTAAATTTTAAAAATCATATTTTCATTCCACGAAATGCCGCTGTAATTATTTTAATTAATCAAATTTAAAAATAATTACTATGCTTTATCTAGCAGTAATCCGCATACGCAGCGAATTTTTCTTAAACTATTTTCCTTTTTCAATTTCAGTTGAAAATAATTCTGTCTATTTAAAATAAATTTACTTTTTACTAGTTATATTTTGGTTAAGCGTATTTATCCATTCTTCATGATTACTTTTCGGCATAAAATAATATTCGGTATTATCCTGCAGTATTATTTTAAATAATTTTTTATTGCCCATGTAGCTATATGGTGCAGCATTTTTCATTGCTGCAAATGGTATATCCAGTTTTATTCCAGAGCCTTCTTTTTTAAACAACAATTTTAAAAGCGGTCCTGCAAAAGGATTTCCATGGGAGTTAAATGCCAGCCGCTCGTTGGTAAGAATAATATCTCCAAGGCGGCCTTTGTATTTTTTTTCATACCACATGGCCTGTTTATCTTGTTTTACAATGCCTTCTGCAATAATATCTTTAAAGCTGGCGAAACTGCTTGTCATAACTGATGTTTTTTTTGAGTAGTAAATAATTTCTATAATAAATAAAAGCTAGGGCAATAGCGAGTAAAATAAAAATACCTGCAATGCTAAAGTAATAATGAGTATACCTGCTTCTTAAAAAATAGTGGCCTTCAATTTTTTTTATGGTAATGAAAGCTACCACTGCCATGCTTGCGGTGATAATAAATAGTAAAATAAGTAGCCAGCCATTCCAGCGCTTTTTTTGTATTGCAGCAAAGATAGAGGAACAAACGGCCATGGCAAATGCAATAGCTGCTATGATAGCCCCAGTAATAACAGCCCGCATATTTTCTATAACAAAGTTTACAACGGAGCTTTTTGTTTTTTTAGGCAAACCATTTTCTGCAATGCGTATAAATGCATCCTCATATTCAAATACTTTGTACAAAAAAAATGCACAGAGCATGAGCAGAAGCAAATAAAATAAAAATAAGGTAACTGGTTTTGCTACTTGCAATGTTAATAAGATTTATAAATCTTGGACTAAATTAATACCAATACTTGCAAACCTTGTAAACAGGGCGTATACAAAGTATATACAAAATAAAAAATGCCGCCAAATGCGCTCACTTTAAAGGGAAAGGATAAAATTACTAAGATCCTGTTCTTCTGGTAACTGCAATTTTTTCTTTAGCCGGTATCTATTTACCCGCACACTTTGCGTATCAATACTAAGCAGCGCACTTATATCTTTTGTACTTAAATGAAGTTTTGTGTAGGCTGCCAGTTTCAAATCATTTTGTGTAAGATCACTCTTTAAAGTTTTTAATTTTTCAAAAAACTCCGGGTGTACTTTATCAAAATGGAGCGTCACTTTATCCCAGTCATTATTTAATTGAAGACTACCTTTAATATCCTGTCGCAATATTTTTGCCATGCTCTTATCTTCATCCCCCAGTTTTTGGCCAATATCATACAAGCGGTTGTATGTTTCCTGTAGCAGATTATTTTGCTGTTCCATAGAAAGTGCGTTACCGGTAAGTTGCCGGTTTTGAAAATCTGAAATTTCTTTCAACTGCCTGTTTTCTTCTTCATCTAATAATTTATTTAGTTGCAGTCCTTCATTTTCTTTTTCCAGCGCTATTTGTTTTTGCATGGCGGCTTCGTCCCGCAGCAATTGCTCTGCCTTAATTTGCTGTTGCTCTTGTAAAAAAAGCTTGCGCTGCAAAACTCTTGTTCGGTAAAAAAATACAAGCCCCGCAAGCAGTGTTACTGCAAGAGCGCACAGGCTTATGATAATTTTTTTTCTAAAGCCGTTTTCCTGTAGTAGCTGTTTGTTTAAAACATCTTTTTTATCAGTTTCATATTTTGTGGTAAGCTCATTTAAGGCGTTTGTTTTTTCTGTACTGTACAGGCTGTCGTTATAGCGAATATATTCTTTAGCATGAAAAATAGCTTTTGCTGTGTTACCCATACTATCGTACAATTGGTATAAAATAAGATGATTGCGCCTTATCACCAGCAGGTCATTGCAGCGCATAGATAGTGTGAGAGAACTATCTAAAAAATTGATAGCATTTGGTATATTATTTATGCTTACATACAATTGCCCGAGGTTATTTAAAATATTTGATGCTCTTGCTACATCGCCATTTTTTGCAGCAAGTTGTAATGATTTTTTATAATAATAAATAGCAGAATCCTGCTGCCCTGTGTATTGAGCTATAATAGCCATATTGCCGTATACAGAAATTGTTACCGGATTTAGTGCCATTTCCTCTGCATTTAATTTTGCAAGCCAGGGAAGGCATGTAATCATAAGTTGTTTTGCTCCGGCAAATTCCCGGTTGTTTATTTTGTCTGCAGTAAGCGATAGTTTCACACTGATAATGCCGACTACAGCATCAGAACTACCCGTTTCATTAAATTCTTTTGTGTACAGGTAAAGTGCATCGTTATAATAAGGACGTGCTTTGCGCAGGGTGGCACTATCGTTTTTTATGGCAATGGTTATCATCTTTGCTATTACCAAATTCATTCTTGCTTCATCTTCTTGCAGTTTATATTGCTTTGCAAGTTCCAGTGTTTCGGTAGCAAGTATAAATGCAGAGTCATTCATTTGCATATTCTCATAAGCACGTACAATATTGCCCATGCAGCTAAGCAGGTTTTTTTTATCTGTAAGTTTACTAAAGAGAGTTCTTGCTTTAAATAATGCCGGCATGCCCTCTCTGGTATAGCCGGCTTGTTGCAGTTTTATAGAAAGTACACTATAACTTCTGCCCAGCAGGTAATCATTATTTATTTGAGAAGCAAGGCTTATGGCTTTATAAATATATGCATTAGCTATTACGGAATCTTTGGTTTGCAAAGCCAGTGTATGAAGTGCTTTAATACCGATAGTATCTGCTTTGCTATTACGAATAATTTCCTGCCAGTTTGTTTTTGGAAACTCTTTATTTTGTGCTAATATATTTTGTACGGCAAGCAGTGTAATAAAATGCGTTAGCAGGATAAGGGTATACTTCATCAGTAGCTCATGGTTATGGATAGGACAAATCTACAAAAAAAGTTTCTGTAAATACAGATAGGTTTGTGGTTGTATAAGTTTTGCAAATACTCCAGAAAACCAGTAAAAATCTTTAACTGCTTGCGAGCCTTAGTAATTTATTTAAAACCAGTTTAAAACTTTCTGCAATTAAATATTCGTTAGGGATGATGATATTTTTTTAATAATTGTACTAGGCTGCAAACTTTTTGAAAAACTCAAAAAGACAAACCACCTTATTCATTATTTTGTATGCGTTAACAGACTATATATTTCTGAATCTAAAAACCTGCCTTCAAAAAAATAATTTTCTTTAAAATAGGCTTCTTTCACAAAACCTTGTCTTAATAATATTTTTCTGGAAGCCTCATTAGCAGGGTTTATATTAGCTTCTATAGAATGAAATTGTAATATCGTAAAAGCATATTGCAGCGCAGCTTTCAATGCTTCGCTGGCAAAGCCTTTATTAAAATATTGCTGTTGCAGGCTGTAGCCCACTTCAGCCCGGTGGTTAGCAGTATCTATATGCCAAAAACCAATATGCCCAATCATTTCGGTATGTGCTTTTAATTGTATAGCCCAGCTTAAGCCCTTTTGGCTAGCAAGTAAATCCGTCATGTTTTGGTATAATGCAAGCACATCCTCTTTTACTTTTGCCAGCGGCTTATCTATATATTTCATTACAGTTGTGTTGCTGCGCATGGCAAAAAATGCATCTATATCCTGCTCATTTATTTGGCGTAGTATAAGGCGATCTGTATACAGGGTAGGGAAGGGGCTAAAGTTTAATGTAAGCATACCGTTTTTTTTGCAATATAAGCGAATGAATAAAAATGGCATTAAATTTTAAATATGTTCTCCCTAATGTGCTGCCAATGTATTTTTAAATTTAAGGCTATTCAATGTTTTAACCTGTTTTACTACACACATATTGAATATAAACTTTAATAAAAAACATGATAAATGTATTTTAGAAATTGCTTCACAATTTTTTGCTTGTTGCAAATATTTTCTTTAAGATGAAATATTTTAGTATTAAGTCCGAAAACTAAAATTATAAAATGGATTTACTTTTTGTATAAATATTGGTTGTGATTTGCTTTCAAACTTTTTACTAACTTAGTTCTTAGACAACTAGCTGTTCAATTGGTTTTCATCGTTTAGTGTTGTGATTTGCTTTCAAACTTTTTACTAACTTAGTTCTTAGACAACTTATTTGATAAAAGCATTTGTACGCCAGTGGTTGTGATTTGCTTTCAAACTTTTTACTAACTTAGTTCTTAGACAACACATGGAATTATAATGAAATGTTCCATCCTGTTGTGATTTGCTTTCAAACTTTTTACTAACTTAGTTCTTAGACAACGGTTTGAAAAAACAGCCCTTACCTTTTACAGTTGTGATTTGCTTTCAAACTTTTTACTAACTTAGTTCTTAGACAACATTACTCAGGCAATGGATGCGCTACACCGAGTTGTGATTTGCTTTCAAACTTTTTACTAACTTAGTTCTTAGACAACCTTTGATTTTCAATTAATTGATAGAAAGAAGTTGTGATTTGCTTTCAAACTTTTTACTAACTTAGTTCTTAGACAACGCTCAAGATATTATTAAAATGATTTATGAAGTTGTGATTTGCTTTCAAACTTTTTACTAACTTAGTTCTTAGACAACTTAATATTTACGGATATATCGACACGATGAGTTGTGATTTGCTTTCAAACTTTTTACTAACTTAGTTCTTAGACAACTGCTATTTGTAAATTGCCTAGTAAAAATAGTTGTGATTTGCTTTCAAACTTTTTACTAACTTAGTTCTTAGACAACATCAGTTCTTATTTTCCAATTACCTCCAAGGTTGTGATTTGCTTTCAAACTTTTTACTAACTTAGTTCTTAGACAACCAACCGTTACATAGCCTAAGTTTGAGCAGTGTTGTGATTTGCTTTCAAACTTTTTACTAACTTAGTTCTTAGACAACTTTCTGAGTCAAAGCCTTTTGACTTGGTTGTTGTGATTTGCTTTCAAACTTTTTACTAACTTAGTTCTTAGACAACGTAGGAGATATGTTAATGGATTAGATACTGGTTGTGATTTGCTTTCAAACTTTTTACTAACTTAGTTCTTAGACAACCAGCTATTGAAGCAGCTAAGCAACTTGGTAGTTGTGATTTGCTTTCAAACTTTTTACTAACTTAGTTCTTAGACAACGTCATTCTTACACATTACGTGCAATACTTTGTTGTGATTTGCTTTCAAACTTTTTACTAACTTAGTTCTTAGACAACTACAACAATAGCACAAAAACACTCATATTAGTTGTGATTTGCTTTCAAACTTTTTACTAACTTAGTTCTTAGACAACGATGATCAATTTATAAAAGATAATTATTAGTTGTGATTTGCTTTCAAACTTTTTACTAACTTAGTTCTTAGACAACTTTAATTCTCTTGCGCTGGGAAGTGCAAAAGTTGTGATTTGCTTTCAAACTTTTTACTAACTTAGTTCTTAGACAACATTTTTTTAGTTGCTCCCCCTTGAACTATGGTTGTGATTTGCTTTCAAACTTTT
>JANXXM010000103.1 GCA_025350645.1 Ferruginibacter sp. | reverse complement strand
GGCCGGCTGAAACCCTGCGCAGAAATGCTGCCCAGCCAGATACTACAGCATAAATTCCGTTTTCGCTAGTATCTACATTTTTTAATATAGCATATCCAGAATTAGTTTTTTGGTCAATCTATCAATAAAAAATTCATGATTTAAAAAATATTCTTAATTTGTAAAAAGTTGCTTTCAACAAAAATTTTTTCTTGTAACCCATATTAACTTGCACATCCAATTTTTTTTATGTCTAAAATATTCATGATTTTGATTTTCAGTTTTTGTATTTGTTTTGCTGCTGCTGCACAAACAACCAATAAAAAATTACAGATTATTGATATTTCCAAAGCGCTATATGTTGTAGAAGTTTCGTGCGGAGAGTGCCAGTTTCACCTGGCAGGAAAAACCTGCGACCTTGCCATAAGGTTAAACGGCAAAGCCTATTTTATAGAAGGCACCACTATTGACGAGCATGGCGATGCACATGCTAAAGATGGTTTTTGCGAAGCTATAAGAAAAGCAGAAGTGCAGGGTGAGATTAAAGGAGATAAGTATAAAGTTTCTTATTTTAAATTACTACCGGGCAACTAAAGCAATACAATTTTTATTATTGCCGCTCTGTTGCTGTCTCCAATGGATTTTGACGAGCACAATTCATAATGGCAAGGGAGAAGGCGCCCTTATATACAGGAGCGTACAAAGAAATTATGTAGCCTTTGCAACTTAAATGGCAACGGTGTTTATGTAAATAATGACCGGGTTTTTAATAACTCTCAAAATGAAAAACTACCATGCCAAGGCCATTTGCAGATTTGGGAATAAGGAGCAGGTTTTTATTAAATGAAAAATAGCAATGATTAATATCCTTTAATTTCTTTTAGTTTCTTAAAAATACTTTCTTTAGTTCAAAATTTATACCAGAGCCAATTGGTATACTTAGGTAGCCTTGCTCATAGCCTTCATCTTACATTTTATAATCAAAAACCCCACGATGCATAACTGCGAACCGCCTTTACAAAGTTGCAGGTATTTGCTTCAAAATTAAAATAGTCATTTTTATTATTTCTCTTACAAAAGCCTTACATTTTGTTTGAAATATTTCGTGATAATGTAAAGTAAAGGAAGTCCTCGATTTTGTGCCTCTTACTTTTTTTGAATTATGAGTAATAATTCTTTTGTAAATTTTTTGTATAGCCAAAATAATAGCCATTGTCTTTATCGCTTTTTAATATGTACGTATAAAATGGCAGCGGTTAAGTTATTTTATAAGGAAATAAAAAACCTCAATATAAAATATTGAGGTTTTCATAGCGGAGAGCTAGGGATTCGAACCCCAGGACCTGTAACAGTCAACAGTTTTCAAGACTGCCGCAATCGACCACTCTGCCAGCTCTCCGCTGCAAAAGTAAGGGTTGAGGTTTTAATTACAAAATGGTTTTAAATGTTTTATAAATTTTATTTTGGTATTCATTTTTTCTATTTTTTTCTACTTACTAGGGTTAAGTTTTCTTTTATAGTTAACTGCTTTCTTCAAAAATATCTTTCTCATTTTATAATAATCTTATTTAAATAAAAGTAATTACCTATTGTAATAATTGCGCACATCATAATTTATTGCTTTTATCGTAAGCCATATTATTTGAACAGCCATTAATTTTGTAAATAAAAAATATGAAAAAAGTTTGGTTAATAACCGGGTGTTCTACTGGCTTTGGCAGAGCATTGGCCACCCACCTGGCAAAGAATAATTATAGTGTAGCCGTTGCCTCCAGGAACATAGACGATGTGAGAGACATAATAGAAACTTATCCGGAAAATACTTTTGCTGTTAAGCTGGATGTAACAAACTATTCCGACATAGAAAATGCGGTAAAAGTTGTAACAGGAAAGTGGGGCAGGATAGATGTACTTGTGAATAATGCGGGCATCGGCTACTTTGGTGCTGTAGAAGAAAGTGAAGAGGAAGAAGTGCGCCGCATGTTTGAAATAAACTTTTTTGGACTGGCAAGAATGACGCAGGAAGTGTTGCCTGTAATGCGCAGGCAGCACAGTGGTCATATAGTAAACATTGCATCTATAGGAGGTTTGCGTTCTTTTCCCGCAGTAGGTTTTTATAATGCTACAAAATATGCAGTAGATGGTTTATCCGAAGCGCTTGCAAAAGAAACTGCACCGCTGGGCATAAAGGTTACCATCGTTTGCCCCAGTGGTTTTCGTACAGACTGGGCTGGCAGATCTGCCAATACCAGCCCTATAAAAATAGATGATTATGCTACAACCGCAGGTGCCAATAAAGACAGTATAAGAGGGTATAGCGGAAACCAGCCAGGCGACCCTGCAAGAGCTGCTATTGCTATTGTAAAAGCAGTAGAATCTGCAGAACCGCCACTGCGCTTGCTACTCGGCGTAGCCGCATTAAAAGGTGCAAGAGTAAAACTGGCGGAGCTCAAAACAGATTTCGATACTTGGGAAGATACAACTACAGGAGCTGATTTTCCCCAGCCATAAAATAACCAGCTAAAAAACCCTTCCAATAACAGAAGGGTTTTTTTAAAAATTGATTGTGTGGAACTGATCAGACACCTGCCTGTTCCTTAATTTCATCTAGTGTAATACCACTGTGGCTTTCATCGTAGATACACTTTCCATCTTTTATAAGCAATACCTGCGGACTCTCGTGTTCAACATCAAAATCGCTCGCTATTTTACCCGATATATTTCTGTAAGCAATAAGATCCAGGTAATAAAAATCCACACCTTCAGGAGCATCTCCTCTTTCCAGTCGATTTTTTGCCATACTACTAATGGAACATGATGTACTGTGTTTAAAAATAACCTGCGGACGTTCAGAAGAGCGGTGCGCAATTGCAGATAATTCCGCTTCGTCGTTTAGTGGTATCCAATTCATACTATTACTTTTAATGAATGATATTCTGATTATTGGGGCAACCAGTTTTTCTACTGGCACCACAACTGCTCAATAAAGCAATGGAAGCAAGCAAAAATATTGCCGCAAATACTGTTTTTTTCATTTTATGTTTTTTATTTTGCAAATATAATTACTATACCTAAACGTATTATAGGGTAATTTATTATTAGCATTTTTTTTAGTTTTAATCAAATATGTATATTGCATTTTTAAACCCCTATAAATATACTTCACAACTTTTTTTATGCTTCAACTGATACGTCCTATTGCTTTTATAGATTTGGAAACTACCGGTGTAAATCTTTCTACAGACAAAATTGTAGAAATTGCCATTGTGAAAATAATGCCGGGTGGTACAAGGCTTGCAAAACGTAAAATTATTAACCCGCAAATGCCCATACCGGAGGAGTCTGCTGCAATACATGGTATTACCAACGACATGGTAAAGGATGCGCCGTCATTTAAACAAGTGGCCAATGAAATAAAACAATTTTTAGAAAACTGCGACTTGGGCGGCTACAACAGTAACCGATTTGATATACCAATGCTGATGGAAGAATTTTTACGTTCAGATATGGATTTGGATCTTAGTCTTTGCAGAATGATTGATGTGCAGCATATTTTTTATACCATGGAGCCACGCACACTTACTGCAGCATATAAATTCTTTTGCGATAAAGAACTGGTAAATGCTCATGGCGCCGAAGCAGATATAAATGCTACTATAGAGGTGCTGGAATCTCAGCTTAAACGCTATGATAAACTTGGTACATCTTTAGATACCATATTAGGATGCATAGGAGAGGAGAAGATAATTGATTATGCCCGCAGGTTTATTTATAATGATAAAGATATACCCGTATTTAATTTTGGTAAGTTTAAAGGCAAGCCTGTAGAAACCATTTTAAAACAGGAGCCACAATATTACGATTGGATGATGAGAGGAGATTTTCCTATGCATACCAAGAAAAAGCTTACAGAAATGTTTAATAAGTTTTTGCTTAAAAAATAATGTGTATAATATTTAACCTTGCTGTTTATGGTTATAATATAAATTTAATAAAAATTTAGACATCATTCTTTTGGAAAAAATTGTAATTATACCTACTTATAATGAGTGTGAAAATGTAGAAGCCATCATTGCTGCTGTAATGACGATGAACCTAGATTTTCATGTACTGATTATAGATGATAGCTCCCCGGATGGTACTGCGGCAATTGTTAGGTCTTTATTATCTTTTTATCCGAATAAGCTTTTTATGGAAGAACGCAAAGGCAAACTGGGGCTGGGTACTGCGTATATACATGGATTTAAATGGGCACTGGAAAAAGGATATTCATACATATTTGAAATGGATGCGGATTTTTCTCATACACCTGCAGATTTGCAACGCTTGTATGAAGCATGTGTGCAAGGTGCAGATGTGGCTGTAGGCTCCCGGTATGTAAAAAATGGTGCTGTAGAAAACTGGCCGGCAAACCGAATAGCTTTAAGCAAAGGAGCATCATTATACACCCGTATAATAACATTTATGCCTGTAAAAGACCCCACAGCTGGTTTTGTGGCTTATAAGGCAAATGTGCTTAAAACAATAAACCTTGATGCGATATTTTTTATAGGCTATGCTTTTCAGATAGAAATGAAATTTGCAGCATGGAAACTAGGTTTTAAAATAATAGAAGTTCCTATAACTTTTAGAGATCGTAAACTTGGGGCAAGTAAAATGAATAAGGGCATTATAAAAGAAGGCATATTGGGTGTGCTACACTTGCGCTGGCAAAGCCTTTTTAAAGATTACCGCAGGCGTGTAGCAAGAACAAGCAAAAACGGCGATGCTATGCTTGCATCTGATATAACTTCTTAAGTAAATTATACTGCGGCATGCCCTGCAAGTAAAAAGTGCTTTTCTGCATGTTCAATAAAATTAGTATTGTTATTATCTACTTTTGCCTGCAGGTTATTTTCTCCCATAACACATTTGCCATTAAAACTCGCAGTAGGTTCTATAATAAGTTTAACTGTATGTACATCACCATTTACTACAGCATTTTCCTTTAATACGAGGGCTGCCTTAGTAAAAATATTTCCGGTAACACTGCCAGTTATATCTGCTTCATTGCAGTGAATGTCCCCCTCTATAAAACCAGTCTGACCAATAATTACTTTGGCTTTGCTGTAAATTGAACCCTTTACAGTTCCGTCAATACGCAGATCGCCATTACATTCCAAGTCGCCAGAAAAAATATTGCCTGCACCTATTATACTTACTGATGATGGCGGTAATGCTGCATCATTTTTGGATTTGGATTTAAACATCTGGATTTTTTTGTGTGAACGTATATTTAAGTAACGGTAAATTAACTTTAATATTTTAAGTAAAGCTGTTCTTAACAATAAAAAATTAAGATATTTCTGCCTTAAAAAAAAGAAATAGTAATTCAAACTTTTGTGAATAATCAAATAAATTTATTTGACGAATTGAAGTAGTAGAATAATTTTATTTTTTGTAGTAAAATATATAGTTAGTAAGCTTATTGATGCGGCAAAAATGTTGAGTTCAGTTTTATTAGTTCTTCTCAAAGTTGACCGTAAGTGTTGTTTCTAGATATTTAATAGAAGATGCGCTAATTTTATTTAAAATTTTATTCCTGTAAATAAAAAAATTGCACTTAAAATAAGCAAGCCTATAACAACAGGAGTAATAAATTTTAGCCAGGCTTTATAACTTACCTGCACCATTACAAGGGCCGGAAAAACGGAACCTGTGGGTGAAATTAAAAACATGATACCGATACCATATAAATAAGCATTTACAATTTCCCGCCCGGGTATATTTATAATAATGGCTAATGCAGCAATAATGGGCATGGTAAGTACCGCCATACCCGATGATGAACTTACCGGTATAGTAAAGAAAAAATAAAATAACATTAGCATTAAAATGAAAATGGCGGCCGGGAAATGCTGTACAAGATTATACGCATGAAAAAGAATAGTATCACCAATAAAGCCATCATTTAAAATAATGGTTACACCCCTTGCAAGGCCTACGATAAGTGCTACCGATAATAAACTTTCTGCACCTTTTACAAACTCCATTACAAATATTTTTTCTCCCATCCTATCTATAATGCCTACCAATATTGCAGCTGCAAAAAATAAAGCAGACATTTCAGTAGTCCACCACTTGTAAAATACAATCCCCACAATCATGCTCGTAAAAGTGAGTAAAAAAACAAGCAGCAATATTATTGTTTTTGTAGTTAGTTTTATCAGAACATCCTCCACACCTACACTCATTTGAAAAGGAGATTTTACTACACCATCAATTTTATAAACGAAAGACGTTGTGGGATCCTTTTTTACTCTTGCTGCATATTGTAAAATATACCATGCAAACAATGCGGTAGAAATTACAAAAAATAAAAGCCTTTCATATAGCCCGTCCGTCCAGTTTATACCTGCAGTGTTAGATGCAATAATGGTGGAAAAAGGATTGGTAAAACTGGCTACAAAACCGATAGCTGCACCGCCAAATACAATGGCCAGTGGCACAATTAAATCGTAACCGGCCGCTAATAAAAGGGGCACCAACACTGGGTAAAAAACAATGGACTCTACATCCATACCATAAGAACCACCCAAAAATGAAAAAATAAAAACTAGCAATACAATTAATAATTTTTCTCTTCCCTTCATGCGCTGCGCAAGGTATTTTACACCACTAAACATAGCGCCTGTTTTATTAAAAACATGCATAAAGCCACCAATAAAAAGTATAAACAAAATAATATCAATACTATCCGTTATTCCTTTTACAGGGGCTTGTAAAATGGCAATAATACCTTGTGGTTTTTTGGGTAGTTGTATGTAGGTATTGGGAACAGATATGGGCTTGCGTATATCCCCACTGCTAAACTTTAATAGTGCAATTTTTATAGTTAAACTATCCAGTGTTTTTTGAGTGTATGGTAAAGAAACACTGCCTGTAGAAGAAGTAATTACGAATGCTTTATCATCTTCAGCAGATAATTTACTGTATTGGCCAGCGGGTAATATCCATGTACTTATTGCAGCCACAATAATAACCATCATTATTAGAGTAAGTGCTGTAGGCAGGCTTTTGGGTTTGGCAATGTTCATTTTTTGCATAGCGATTCATGGGCAATATAGTTTAATTTTTATTTTATTTATGTCCTAATGTATCTATAATTAACTATGTAGCCTCTTTTGTATTTAAACTAAGCAAGTTGAAATTGTATAACATTGTAACCTTTGCTGGGTATAGGTTACAGAGTTATAGTAGAACGAAGTAATTTTTTAATCAAAAGTAATAATTAACACAAAGCTGTAAAAATGAGGTAATAATATTGCTAAAACTGCCAGTACATTACAGAGCAATTGATGTAAACTATGTAGCAAAATTTTAGCTGATATACCGTTTATAAGTACGATACTTTCAAAAGAAAAATAAATGGCTATGATTTTAATAGAATAATTAAACGGATTATTTGTGTACTAACAATCTTTAAGATAACGGCAAGTTTCTATAAATCATTTCGTGTTTTTAGTAGTTTTAATTTCTGATTAGTTTTACCCTGCAGGCTTCTATGCAATGAAAAGAAATAATCAACTCTTGATAATTATTACTAAAGGCATAGAAAATTCTTAAGCTATCCTGATAGTTATTTTTGTAAAGATTTATTTTTGTGCTGTCAACAATTCTATATTTATCATATTCGTTTCCTGTAAAAAGGTAGTCGCCGGCAAAGCTGCCATCAGACCGGAAATTAAAAAAGTAATTTTTATCAGCAGGTATATCGCTAAATGGGGTACTGCCATTACCAATATCATTTTGCCATTGTATTGCCTTCCAGTTATTTACAATATTGCTATCATACGAAATACTTCTATCTTTTTTGCAGGATGAGAACAAAATGCTGCACGATATTATTAACAGGTATTTCATGATTAGTTTTATAAATTAGACATTTTATTGAAATGAAACGCTGCCGCTGTATTTAAAAAAGCAATATGGCACTTTTGCACTAAAATTACGATAGCGTTTTGAACATTGAGAAAATAGAAATACAATATTTATATTTTGCTTGCTTATTTTGTTTATCACTGCTTATTTCAGCCGTACTTTTTCTATAAATAAAATAATAATAATACCTGCAAAATAACAAAGCATATCTGTCCACGAAAAAGAAGTACCTATAATAACCCTTGCCAGTTTATTGTGTTGCAACCCCAGCAGTTTTACCACTTGTAAATATTGCAGCAATTCTATAAAGCAAGCAAAAATAAAAACGCTTATGGTCAATGGCAGCGGAGCTATAATTAAAAAAGTTTTTACAACACAATAGATTAAAATAACCACCAGCAAATCGCCAATATAAGGTCTTATAATTTCATCGTGTACATACAGAGCTATTAAAATTTCTGTAATCAGCAGAAAAATAAAGCACATAAAGTAACGGAGGTTAAATTTAAACATGAGGTAAAAATACTTTATTGATTTTATCATGCCCCTATAATATTTATCACAATTAAAGCATGTTAGTTTTCTTTCTGTTGAAATTTATTACAGTGCTTTCATTTTTATTTTTACACCAATATTTGCTTTTCCCTTTCATATTATTCTTGTCATCTGTCATTAGCACATTATCAAATAAGTATGTTAGCATATCATCACATTACCATCGCAACCTTAAATGTGCTATTTTTGCGGTTCAAAATTAAATGAGGCGCATCCTTACATGAAGAATATCAGAAATTTTTGCATCATTGCACATATAGATCACGGAAAAAGTACACTTGCAGACCGGTTGTTACAAACTACGCACACTATTAGTGACAGGGATATGCAGGCGCAGGTGCTGGATGATATGGACCTGGAAAGAGAAAAAGGAATTACCATTAAGAGCCATGCTATACAAATCGATTACCCCTACAAAGGCGAAACCTATATTTTAAATTTAATAGATACACCAGGCCACGTAGATTTTAGTTACGAAGTAAGCCGTGCATTGGCCGCATGTGAGGGCGCACTTCTGCTTGTGGATGCTACACAAGGAATACAAGCACAAACCATCAGCAATTTATATCTGGCATTAGATAATGATCTGGAGATAATTCCGGTCATCAATAAAATAGACATGGATGGTGCCATGATACCCGAAGTAAAAGACCAAATTGTAGAACTAATAGGATGTAAAGAAGAAGATATTTTACTGGCAAGTGGCAAAAGCGGTATTGGTATTGAAGAAATACTGGCTGCTATTATAGAACGCATACCTGCTCCTAAAGGCAAAGTAGACGCTCCTTTGCAGGCATTAATATTTGATAGTGTCTTCAACAGCTTTCGTGGTATTATTATTTATTTTAGAATATTTAACGGCAGTTTAAAAAAGGGCGATAAAGTAAAATTTTTTAGTACAGATAAAGAATATTTTGCGGACGAAGTGGGCATTTTAAAATTGGGTATGGAAAGCAAAAAAGAAGTTTTTGCAGGGGATGTAGGTTATATTATCACCGGTATAAAAAATGCCAAAGAAGTAAAAGTAGGAGATACCCTTACCAATGTTATAAACCCTACCAATGCCCGTATAGATGGTTTTGAAGATGTAAAACCAATGGTGTTTGCGGGCATCTTCCCTGTAGATACAGATAAGTTTGAAGAACTGCGGGATTGTATGGAAAAGCTGCAGCTCAATGATGCCTCACTCACTTTTGAGCTGGAAACATCGCAGGCATTGGGCTTTGGCTTTCGGTGTGGTTTCCTCGGACTGCTGCACATGGAAATTATACAGGAGCGGCTGGAGCGGGAGTTTAAACAAACTGTTATTACCACTGTGCCTAATGTGAGCTTTATTGCACATACTACCAAAAACGAAATTATAAATGTACACAACCCCGGCACCCTGCCAGACCCCAGCCGTACCGAGCGTATTGAAGAGCCTTTTATAAAAGCGCAAATTATAACCAAACCGGATTATATTGGTAACATAATGACGCTTTGTATCGGCAAAAGAGGTATGCTTATACACCAGGGCTATCTTACGCCAGATAGGGTGGAACTTACATTTGAAATGCCCCTTACAGAAATTGTATTTGATTTTTATGATAAATTAAAATCACAAACCCGTGGGTATGCATCGTTTGATTATCACCCCATCGGTTTTAGAGATGCAGATATTGTGCGCATGGATATTTTGCTTAATGGCGAGAAAGTAGATGCACTGAGCGCACTTATTCACCGCAGCCGCTCTGCAGAATTTGGTCGCAAACTTTGCGAAAAATTAAAAACTCTGCTGGATAAACAGCAGTTTCAAGTAGCCATACAAGCTGCTATTGGTGCAAAAGTTATAGCCCGGGAAAACATTAGCGCCATGCGTAAAGACGTTACGGCAAAATGTTATGGGGGAGATATTAGCCGTAAGCGTAAACTATTAGAAAAACAAAAAGAAGGTAAAAAGCGCATGCGCCAGATAGGCAATGTAGAAGTGCCGCAGGAGGCATTTTTGGCGGTGCTCAAGCTGGATGATTAGATGCCCTTAAAATCCCCGAAAGTGGACTTTGGTCTCTGATATTGGAAATTATTTTCAAAGTATTGGAGTGTGACTCATTTCCTTTGGAGAGGCGGGAGTGGTCTTTATTTTTGGACAAAAACAAGTCTTTTTTCCAGGATGAAACACAGCTATGAGCAACATCTTTGTGTCACTTGCCCATTAAGTGTAACGTCGGCATCCCAACCTTATGTACAGTCAAAACTTCGACGATAAACTTTTATTCATTTTTTATAGTGCCATAAATTAAAAATATTTTTATAAAATTTAAAGAATTATTTTCTAATGAAGTATAAAAATTTAATATCCTTCATTTGCATAATTCCACGTTTTTACATTTTCAAATTTTCTTTGTGAAATTTTTCCCCGAATCTACCTTACATCAACTGGAGTTTGATAAAGTAAAAAACCTGCTGGCGCTGCATTGCCGTACAGAAATGGCAAAGCAAAAAGCAGAAGACCTGCGCATACACACCCGTAAAGAATTTATAGATATTGCCCTGCAGCAAACCAATGAGTTTAAACTCATCATAAGCAGCGGCATGCATTTCCCCAATGATTTTACTGTAAACATTGCAAGAGATTTAAAGTTGCTCGGCATACCCGGAGCGTCGTTAAGCGGAGAGCAGTTTATTCTTATACGCCGCCTGGCAGATAATACCGCAGGAATATTTCGCTGGTTTAGTGCAGAGGTAAGAGATACTTATCCCGGTCTCTCAAAAGTAATAGATAACAACTATTACGAAAAAGCCGTAAAAGAATTAATAGAACAGGTGCTGGATGAAACCGGTATGGTTAAAGATAATGCCAGCGAGGCCTTAGCAGATATAAGGATGAAGCTGTACCGCAAACGCAATGAGTTGCGCCGCATCTTTGACCGCATTGTGGCAAAGCTTAATAAAGCCGGCCATTTGGCAGATATTGAAGAAAGTTTTATGAATGGTCGCCGTGTGCTTGCCGTACTTGCAGAACAAAAACGAACAATAAAGGGTGTGCTGCACAGCGAAAGCGACAGCCGCCGCACCAGCTACATAGAACCCGAAGAAACTACAGAACTCAATAACGAAATATTTTCGCTGGAGTATGAGGAAACCAAAGAAATTTTTAGAATTTTAAGAGTACTCACACAGCAGCTTAGCATGTATGCGCCGCTGCTGCAAAGTTGGTATGCCATAAGCGGCGAGTTTGATTTTATAAGAGCAAAAGGCAAATTTGCTATTGATATAAATGGCAGTTACCCGATGGTAATAGATAGAGCACATGTGGAACTGGTACGGGCTTATCATCCACTGCTGATGTTATACAACCAGCGCAATGGAAAATCTACTTTTCCTGTAGATATAAAACTTACTCATGAGCAAAGTATATTGGTGATAAGCGGGCCAAATGCAGGCGGCAAAACCGTTACATTAAAAACAGTGGGCTTGCTGCAAATCATGCTCCAGGCAGGGTTGCTGGTATCGGTGAGCCCGGATAGTACGATGGGCATTTTTAAACAGCTCCTCATTCATATAGGCGATACGCAAAGCATAGAATTTGAACTGAGTACTTACTCTTCTCACTTAAAAAACATGAAGCATTTTATGGAAAATGCAAATGGCAAAACATTGTTTTTTATAGATGAACTGGGCAGCGGCAGTGATCCTAACCTTGGTGGTGCTTTTGCAGAAGTAATCATGGAAGAGCTTGCATACAAACATGCTTTCGGTATTGTAACCACGCACTATCTTAACCTGAAAGTGATGGCAAACAAAGTAAAGGGAATTATTAATGGTGCTATGCAATTTGATGAAGAAAAATTATTGCCTCTGTATAAATTGCAGATAGGCAAGCCGGGCAGCTCCTACACCTTTTCCATCGCAGAACGAATAGGGCTGGATAAAAAATTGATAGAGCGGGCAAGAAAACTGGTAGATGAAGATCAGTTTAGGCTAGATAAATTATTGAACAGTACCGAGCAGGATATGCAAAAACTGGAAGCAGAAAAAATTACCCTTAACAAATTGCTTAAAGAAAATGAGCAGTTGAAAAAAGAAATGCTGCGAACCTTAAACAGCGAGCAACACCGGCAGGAGGTAGAGCGCCTGCAATATCAGAATAAAATATCTGAAGAGAAAATAACTTACCTAAAAGATATGGAACGCCGCCTAAAAGCAATGGTAATAGAATGGCGTAAAGCGGAAGATAAGGGTGCTGTAATAAAAATGATACATGCTTTGCTCTTTAACCAGAAAGAGATTATGCAAAAACAAAAACAAAATAAAAAATTGAATGAAAATTTCATAGAGGTTACCGGTGAAATAAAAGTAGGCGATAAAGTAAAAATGAATCAAAACAGGCAGGTAGGTATTGTGAAGGAAATAAAGGGCAAAAAGGCCATATTGCAGGTGGGTGTAATACCCATAACAGTAAATGTTTCAGACCTCACTATCGTTAAAGATAAAGTGCAATAATACATTTTGTAATGCAGGTTAGGCTAATCTGCCGTACAGCATTGTATGAATTACCATCACTCTATACAAATTGATTTACCAAGTGTAGTCTATAGAAATATAACGATGGGGGCTGGGATAGTAATTATAAAAGAAAATGCTGCACACTCCATTTTTGCAGATGGAAATAATGGTGGAGTTCTATGATTTCGGAAATTATTGATTTGAATATTGCACAAAGTAGCAGGCGTTATTATCCGCATATCGTTTCACATTACAAAACAGCCTGGGCTAACAGGGATTCGGAAAATTTGCCCACCCTAATGGCACGCCAAAGTGGGAGATACAAATGTAAGTAAAGCCATGCTGGAAGCCTATTATAAACTTTGGATAGCATTAAATAAAACTAGTGTGGGCGCACATTGTAGAGTGTTTTACTTTTGGAAAAAGATACTTTATAATGTTTTTCTTTCGTAGTTTAATGAAGTGCAGGATGTACTTGCGCCACACAAATAGGATTTGATATTTGTAGCTTTATCGGCGATTTTGGCGTAATGAATACTGGCAGAGCAGGCGTGGTTTATGAGGACTACTACGGCCACAAACAAGATAAAAAATTTCTATAATTAATGAAAAAGACTTAAGCTATTGGAAAAAGATTTTACAAATTGGCTGTCTCAGGTTGATTAAATATTCTGTAGCGTAGTCTTCTCCGGATCTCCCATCAATTGTACAGTGAATATTTTATACCTAAATTTAAACTTATAAAAACCACAAAAAAGCCCTGAAAAAATTCAGGGCCTCCACTTTTCTCATTATTGCTTGTTAACGGTTTATAGCCTTAAATACATCCTGCGACAATGTTTTCATGGCTTCAGTATTTTCTTTAATATTCATAGCCTGCACTTTATTTTTAAGACTGCTTATGTTTGCATGACTCACTGTTTTTAAAGCAAATTTTCTCACGCCTATATCATTGTCATCCAGCAAATGATCTATCATTTGTACAGCTGCTGGCACAGCTGTAGCGTTTCTTAACGCATGCGCTGCAGCTACCCTCAGCACCGGGTTAGGGTGTAGAACGGCTACTTGTATGCCTGCCACTGCTTTGTCAGAATTCATCAAACCGAGGCAGCTTATGGCTTTTACGGCAATGGCTACATTGGGGTCATTGGTTAGTGCTGTAAGTATCGGCACATCATCAGGGTTTAGTTTTTTTAAAATCTGCTCGTAATCGGGCTCATCTAGATCTATCATTTTTATGATCTCGACTCTTGTGTGTGGCATAATATTTTTTTTAAATTATTTAATTGGTAAATGGGCTTGCAATCATGGTGTTTACTTCTGACTGAACCAGATCTGGCGGCGGGTTGGTAATATTATCTGTACCAAGCCCGGTCATGAGCCTGTTGTTATCACTTACATGAAATAAGCCAAGTACATGCCCTACTTCATGCCCCAGTGTGTACCTGCTGCAGTATGATGCAACTACCGCCATTGGCCGGTTTGCGGGAAAGGAAGCACATCCGTTTAGGCCACCGCTTGCATAACTTACGGAGCGGCAAAAATACACCACCACATCCAGCGCACCCGCACCTGCTCTAAAGTTAGACAAAGCCGTTTGCTCCGCAGATACAGCACCCATGGTACAAGACCCTGTATCTACATCATTTAGCGCAGCTAGTGCAGGATCTGCAGGGTTAAGTACCTGAGTGCTGGCTAGGTTTACGCTTATGCCTGCTGTTGCATATACCTGCCTCATGGCGGCAACCATATCTGCAATAGTAAAGCGTGTGGGGCTGGTAAGTATTTTTATGTGAAGGTTTACGGCAATACCCGCTACTGGTCCCCATTGGTGGCCATCCCACCATTTATGAAACATTGCATTATTGGTACCTCTCACAAAAAGATCGAGCCGGTTGCCCGCCCATGCTGTAGCAGAAGTATTGCTGGTAATAATACCACCAAGGCCTTCCCAACCTCCCCAATGCGCCCCATCCCACCAGCGGTGATAGCAGGCATTGTCTGTGCCACGTGCAAAAACATCCAGCCGGCTTGGCCCCCAGCTTACGACAGTAGGCTCGGTAGTAATAATACCGCCGAGGCTTTCCCAGCCGCCCCAGTGTGCGCCATCCCACCAGCGGTGGTACATTGCATTATCTGTACCACGGGCAAAACAATCTATGCGATTCGGTCCCCAGCATGCTGCTGCTATGTTGCTAGTAATAATACCCCCAAGGCTTTCCCAGCCTCCCCAGTTATGCCCATCCCACCAGCGGTGATACATAGCATTATCCGTACCTCTTGCAAAAACATCTATTCGGTTTGCGCCCCAGCTTACCGCAGTAGGGTTACTGGTAATAATGCCACCGAGGTTTTCCCAGCCTCCCCAATTGTGGCCATCCCACCAGCGGTGATACATTGCATTATCTGTACCACGGGCAAAACAATCTATTCGGTTTGGCCCCCAGCACACAGCAGAAACAGTGCTGGTAATAATACCGCCCAGGCTTTCCCAGCCGCCCCAGTGGTTACCATCCCACCAGCGGTGGTACATGGCATTATCTGTACCTCTGGCAAAAACATCTATACGGTTTGGCCCCCAGCTTACAGCAGTAGGGTCGCTGGTAATAATACCACCGAGGCTTTCCCAGCCGCCCCAGTTTTGCCCGTCCCACCACCGGTGGTACAATGCATTATCTGTTCCTCTTGCAAAGGAATCAATTCTGTTGGCAGACCAGCTTACAGAAGAAATGTTTGTGGTAATAACCCCGCCGAGGGATTCCCATTCTTGTGATGGCATAATTTTTTAATTTTTATTTGAAAAATGATATACATTTTGCAGTAAAAGCGGGCAGGCAAGGTGATAGCTTGTTATTGGCACAGCGCCAATACAATATTTTTTTGCAGAATATCAATAAGAAATAAGCCAGGCAATCAGTGGGCTATCGAATTTTTTAAAACACAAATTTATCATTACAAAACGGTAAAGGCAATACCCTAAAAAGGGGAGGGGAGAAGGTTTTTTGTATTAGTTATTTTTAGTGATAATGAACAGTATTTCTCAAATCATAAGCCCTGTCTGTTTGACCGCAATACGATTAATGTGATTCCTGTAGCATTACGCTAAGTAGTATAATATAAAAACAATTAAACCTAATGAAATGTTTGAGTTATTTATTTTATTTATTTGGCTAAAGCCTTCATCCAAATTTTTATTAGAATGCATTTTAAAGGATGGAGAGGTGGAAGTAAAAAAAGCAAAACAAGTACAAAATCTTCCTGCGAATTTTGTAAAACAAAAAGGAATTAAACTAAACCATATCATTAAATACAAAATAAATTTTATGGAAATACGAACCTATTCAATAGATGAACATATTCATCGTTATGCCTGCTGGACTGCAGCAAGGGCTGCATCTACAAGCCGTTTTAAAAATATTGAAGTAGCAAAATTTATAAACGATAGTGGTTTAAGAGAAGCTTTATCATTATTGGAAAAAAATAAAAAGATTGACCACGAGATTTATAAAAAATGGTCGTTAATGTGGTAAATAAAATTTTAATACAAATGGATAAATATGTTCAACCTGAAAATAAAAAAAGAAAAAAAATATTTGGGGTTGCAGCCAAAATTGTAAGTATATATATAAAAACTTTTTGTGGTAATACCGAAAAGAAATGCTGAAATTTCGAAAGTAGCTTTCCCACCCATTGATAGGTTCTTGTTGGGTAATTTAAAAAAAGAGTTGGATCTAAAAAATATAAGCTGGTCTAAAATGAAGGAGAAAGAATATATGCAGCTTATAGAAGTTTTAAAAAGATTTATGAAGGAAGAACCATTTTGGAAATTAGAATATTATTAGGGTTTAAATAGGATGTAGTTAATTTTTTTCATAAACGAGTGAGTCATTTCTATATTATGAACAAAGGTAAGCTTCAAAAATAGTGCTTCATATTTCCTATAAATCACACTCAAAAAAAGCCTGTAAATTTTATTTTCGCAAGAAAACAACACAACAAAGGTTGCTCTGTTAACAGCAACCTTTGTTTGTCATAAAATATTATTCAATCTCCCTATTCTATTTTTTCAAATTCCTATTTTTTATTCTGATTTTTTTCTTCCAATTATAGTCATAATATTTCGCAATAAAACCTATCCTTTTGGGTCTAGTGCTTTCGATATTCTGTACTCCACATCTTGCAAATGGTATTTGCTCATGGCATCTTTTTGAGAAAGCAGGGCTATTTTTATTTGCGCCCGCAGTGATATTAATTCTGCCCGGCATACCGACTGTATATCACTTTTTGATGCATCTGCCACTGGGCCAAAAAATGCTGCAAAGGGATTGGAAGCATCGCTGGTTTTTGTACTACTTATCATATCTGTAAGTTTTGTTACAAAACTTTTTTGCAGGTTGCGGCGGTACACATCAATAGCCGAATTCGTTTTTAATTCGCTCCATATACCGTTTTTTAAATCGGTAATCAGTTCATCTATTCGGTAACTGTTATCTGCCCTGTTACCTGCTACAATCATGCGCTGTAGCCTTGTTGCAGATAATATAGATCCAAGGATTCTGTCTTGTACATCACTTATATTTTCTGTAAGCGGGCTGCTAATTTTATTAAGTAAATTTTTATCCAATAACCACACTGGCGTTTGAAACAATTGTTTATTTAAAAAAATTACCGCTTCTTTTTGTGTAGCTTTTGTGGCAGGTTCGTAAATATTACCGCTTTGTTCCACTGTTTTAAAAGTTTCATTTACGCCTCCAATATTTTTAGTTACATGCCCCATATATCTTTGAAACTGCTGCAATACGCCGCCATACATCTGGGTAAGATTTTCATAATGGTCGCCCTCTTCTTTTGTCCACTCCGGTAATTTTAAAATAAGGCGTTGAAGGTTTTTTATGCCATACGCACTTGCCAGCATGGCGTTATCGCCGAGGTCTTCTGTCTGCGCTCTTGCATCTGTATTTCCTCCTTCTCCGCCAAACCAAAGGCGTGGGTTAGCAGCCAGTCTTTCAATGGTTATTTTATTTAAAAATTTATCATCGGCTTTTTCATCTTTGCTTACCGGCAATATTTTATAACCCCATTCAATAGCCCATCTATCATAATCACCAATACGTGGATACAGGCCAGTAATACCAATACTATCTTCTGGTTGTGCTACATAATTAAACCTGGCATAGTCCATTATAGAGGCGGTATGCCCATTTGCTTCCACCCATTTTTTATCTCTTAGTTTTTCTACCGGCGTTTTGCTGCTGCTGCCCATATTATGCCGCAGCCCAAGCGTATGGCCCACTTCGTGAGATGATACAAAGCGAATTAGATCTCCCATCAATTCTTCATCAAATTCCATTTTCCTGGCACGCGGGTCTGTAACAGCACATTGTATCATGTACCAGTCGTGTACAAGTTTCATCACATTATGATACCAGCCAATGTGGCTTTCCAAAATTTCGCCGCTGCGAGGGTCATGTATTTCCGGCCCATAAGCATTACTTATATCCGATGCAAAATATCTTATTACAGAGAAGCGGGCATCTTCCAGGCTCATGCTGCTATCATTTGCAGGCCACTCTTTGCCTATAATGGCATTTTTAAAACCTGCCTGTTCAAACGCTTTTTGCCAGTCGTTTATACCGGCTATTAAATATTTACGCCATTGTTTTGGCGTGGCAGGGTCTATATAATATACAATGGGTTTTGCGGGCTCTACCAGTTCGCCTCTTTTAAATTTTTCTGCATCTTCTGGTTTTGGCTCCAACCGCCATCTTACAATAAAACGTTCGTTGTTTACTCTTTGCTGATGATCATCATACAATGTTACATCGTCAGTAAAATAACCAACTCTGTTATCGTACTTGCGCCTGCGCATAGGTTGTACAGGCAGTATTACAAAAGAAGTGTTCATCTCTATTGTTACCGCCCCGGCAGCATCGGCAGCAGGTAAGGTGCGGCCTTGGGTAGGAATACCAGGAAAACCAAAACCTGCTGAAGAAGAGGAATATGTTTTAACGGTTTTTATTTCGGTGTTAATGGGGTAGGTGTTTATCGTTTGAATATAGGTACGATCCGGCGAAAGTGCACTAAGACTCAATCTTCGTTTTATAGACGGATCTATGGAAACGACTTGGTTGTCGCCCTTAAAAAAATCTGTAACATCAATAACAACTGAGGAAGAATCTTTTGAAAATGCTTTAATATCAAAAGCAGCAGCAATAGGATCCAGATAAGAATTTCTTACTGCTTTAAAAATAGATTCTGTACTATCTTCCGTAACGCTCAGTAACGTTAGCACCCGTAAAAATATTTTATTATCCGGTCCTTTTTCCCAGCGAATGGTTTGCTGGTTAGCTACTTCACCTCCGTATACCCCGCCACCACCGGCCACTTTAGAGAATCTTGTTACCGCCATTATCTCCCTTCCAAAAACGGAATCAGCAATTTCAAAATAATATTTTTCTTCAACTTTATGTACAGTAAATAAACCTTTTTTTGTTTTTGCTTTTACTGTAATTACATCTTTGTAAGGCTTAGGTTCGCTGGGTTTGTTGTTAAAAAAAGGTGCCATTGCCGGCACTACAGGTTTTAAGGGGGAAGCTGTATCTGGTTTTGTTTGTGCTGCAATAGCAGATGACAAACTTACGAACAGAATAAATGCACAGGTTTTTCTCATTAACATTTGGTTTTTGGTAAGCAAAAATAATTTGTTAGCAATATACAAAATGCATGGTAATCAACGAAACGGATAATTAATATTTAGATATTTTTTACAGGAACGGTTATGTTAGTTTCGATCCTTTTTATATTTTGGCGCAACAATTTTGCCCATTATTATACTTGCTTTGCTGGTATCTGGTTCAACCACGGGTTGTATCATAGCAGGTTCTCCCACTATAATGGATGATTGCTTAATAGTATCAACAATTTTAGGTACTGCAATATCGCCCATTATGTGAGATGATATACTGGTACAGGTTATTTTTTTTGTGATGAAGGTATCTTTTACGGGTACTGCTATTGGAGCTCCCAGCAATGGTTGTGGTATAATGCTGTCTCTAATCAATAATTTTACAGGAGGCGTATCTACTACCATAGAAATTGCTTTTCCATTCGTATTTGCTACACCATCGTTGCAGGATGTTGCTATGCCAATAATGCTAAAGGCAAAAATAAAAATGGCTGCTACTTTTTTTATAGTAGATATTTTGTAAAAACTAATTTGCTTCACAAAGTTTTCTGGTGTGGGCAGTGGTTCTTCTATTTGAGTATTGTTAAACCGTCCACAGGTTTTTTGTGATGCGTTTTGCTGTAGGTAAAATAAAATTTGCTGTGGGTTGTGTTGGGTGAAATCTACCACGGTTTTATTACATTGGTTACAATGGCGGCCTTTATTATTTTCGGTCATTGTGTTCCAGTCTTCGTGGCATGGCTTGGGGATGGTAATGAGTTGTGGCATATTAATAGTTTTGATAAAAGATGCAGGAGATATTAAAATTGCATAAATGATTGTATTCTTTTTAAGAAATAATAAATTCGTGTTTTTTAAATTAAAAATTTCAGATAATATTGCATTATTAAAAGCTGTAAATAGGAATTCGGGTGGTGGCGCAGCCCGGTAGCGCACTAGGCTGGGGGTCTAGGGGTCGCAAGTTCGAATCTTGTCCACCCGACTTTGTTGGACAAATCGATTTTCATATCGGTTTGTCCATTTTTATTTCCGCCCATACCCTTTGCTGCACTTGATATCCATTGAAAAACTTCATTTACTTTTTCGGTTCGAAATGCCTCATTTTTACAGCTATATCTTACACCGAGCGGAAAGAGAAGTTTTTGGAAAGTCTCTTTGCTTTTTATTCCACCTGAAGCCCATATTTCAGGGAGTTTGGAGGATATTGTAATTGCTGTAGAAAATAATTTTTCAAGGTTCGAAGTTCCTGAAGGCATTTTTGCAAGCGTCTCATAATTTCCTGCTTTTCTGAAGAAAACTTTGCTAAAAAGTTTTCATACTTTTCTCTCGGCATTACTTTTTTAATGTAGTAATCTTCATCAATGCTATCTATCTTTTTTTGCAATTCAGTTAAGTTGCTTTTAATAGCTTTTTGTTCATCAGCGTAATTTTCATTTAGCTTACCAAACTGATATTTCATTTGGAAAATGAGCGGGGTAATCGCACCCGGCGTAATCGTATATTCATCTATGAACGTGGCAAAACTTTTATTCACAAGGATAGCACTTTTATTTGCACAGCAATCCTTCGTACGGCATTTATAGTACCATAAGTTTTTAGCCCTGACAATATATCCTGTATATCCCTGGCCGCAATCATCACATTTCATGAAAACTTTTAAGGGAAGCTGTTCAATCTCTTTTGAATGTGATACCCCGTACTTACCCCCATTTTCTGCTCTTACCTTATTAACTTTTAAAAAAATATCATGAGATACTATTTTTTCATGTTCTCCTTCAATCATCCTTCCGTCAAGCATTTTATTTACAATTACACCGCAATAAAAAGGATTACTGAATATCATACTCAGCTTTTGCTTATAAATCGAAACGCCTCCTGTTTTTAATCTTTTCATGATCTCCTCGTTTTTCATACCCTGCGCTTTCCACAAGAATGCTTTACCTATTTTTTTACCTGTATCATTTACTACAATCTTACGAAGCCCGTTAATCCTTATAATATCATAACCCATCGGTGGGCGAAGGCACCAGATGCCTTTTTCAAATTTTTCTTTCATTCCTGCAACATCTCTTTGTTTTCTAAGCTTATTATCAAATTCACTGAACAGGAGGTGGATATTTTGTTGAAACACACCGCTGGCGTTTGAGGTGTCGGTAGGTTGTGTGACTGCAAATACAGCCACACCATATTTTTCCCTGAGATCCTGAGCGAGTTTAATTGCCCCACCCCCGGTACGACTGAACCTATCCAGAGTATAAACCAGAATATGGCTGACCTTACCCTTATTTTTTTTGATAAATTCAAGCATCCGCTGAAACTCTTTTCGCCCGTCTGTCTTGGCACTTTCATAGGTTCCACCGAAATACTCAATGGTTGCAAAATTGTTACGCTTTGCATATTCATCAATAATTCTTTCCTGAACATCAAGGCTGAGGTTTTTATCAGCCTGCTCTTTAGAAGACACTCTTGTATAGATGACGGCTTGTTTAAAATTCTCATCATGTACCGGTACAGATGACTTTTTTGACCACTGGGAAAATGATTATAGTTGATTCATGCTCCAAGTTTTTGTTTGTGATAATTTTTGCCTGTATTCAAATATACAATTTGTTGATTATCAATATTAATTCTGTTTATTTTACAAGTTTATTCATACAGGATCATGGATAGCTTTCCAAGTGTATCAATGACTTCTGAAACCAGTTCATTACTATAATTTTCATACCCTGGAAACGTTCGCAGAATATCAGCTGTAAGAGATTCCCTTTTAGGATTTATTGTATCGTAATTCAACGATAAACTAAAAGCATACAATATTGTAATAGTAAAATTTGATGTAACAGATCCATCAACATTTGCAGTTACTTTTAAAAATATTGATGTGCTTTTTTTGGTTAGACCTCCACAAATTTCTGCAGTAAAAAAATATTTTGTACCGCTTATTGAAAGTGCAATACAATTAAAAATAAAACACATCATTTTTTTATCTGTACAAGGTGTTGAAAAAAGCAAAATCATTCCGCATCATAAAATAGAGAAGCTCATAGTAGCAAGTAAAATACCATATACATTTTTACGACCCGCATATTTCATGCAAAATTTTACAACCACATTAAAGAATGATTTACTTAATAAAAAAAGAATTTATTTACCCGCAGGAAATGCAAAGTTTACATTGGTAGATGTAAGAGATATTGGAAACGTGGCGGCAACAGTACTTACAAACGTTGCAAAACACATCAACAAATCGTACGAATTAACCAGTAATAAGAAACTCAGCTTTAATGAAATGGCTGAAAAATTGAGTGATGTCCTTGGTGTTAAAATTAAATACGAATCGCCTAATCTTTTACATTTTTACAGGACAAAGCATAAGGAGAATACGCCGTTTATGTTGATAGTGGTGCTCATAATGCTGCACTATTTTCCAAGGTTTCAAAAAGAACCGGCAATAACAAACTGCGTAAAAGAAATAACAGGCATTGAACCAATAAGTTTTGAAACGTTTATTAAGGACAACAAAACGTTATTAGTCTTATGAAAAAGATAAATAGGTTTTATTCCTTCTCATTTTTTAAATCATGTTAATGAAAAATATTCTGAGATTATTTACTTGCAGAAATAATATTCATAAACTTTATTCATGAATAATATTACGTCATCAAAAAAACAACCAATTACCTATTTTTTATTGGTTTTTGGTTTGTCTATTCCATTTTGGATACTTGGTTTTTTTGGCCCTGATACTACAAAAATATTTCCAATAAAACTTCCCATCAGTGCATTAATGACTTTCTGCCCCATAATAGCGGCAGCATTGCTTGTATATAAAAAAGAAAAAATGCAGGGAGTTAAACAACTGCTGAAACAATCTTTTGACTTTAAAAAAATCAAAGACAAAAAATGGTTTGTACCTATTGTGTTTCTGCTACCTCTAATAGCCCTGCTTTCTTATTGGTATTTAAAATTTACTGTAGGATTATCAGCCGATCCCGCACTATCATTACTCACCATTTGTATTTTTTTCATTGCCTATTTTATTGGTGCTATAGGTGAGGAAATTGGTTGGAGTGGTTATGCTATTAAGCCTTTGCAACACAGATACGGAGTATTGAAAGCAAGTATTATTATAGGAATTATTTGGGCCATATGGCATATCATTCCATATTATCAGGCACATCAAACCACTAATTGGATTTTTTGGCAATGCATTGGTACTGTTTTTTTACGTATCGTTATGGTATGGATATTTAACGGCGCAGGTAAAAGCGTTTTTTCTATGATACTCTTTCATACCATGATAAATATTAGCCCGTATTTAATTCCAAATTATGGCGGAAATTATAATCCGTTTATATTTTGTATGCTTCTAATGTTTATAGTTGCAGTTATTATTTTTTTTGGTATAAAAAAACACAACCTATAAAACTCACCTCGTATGCACCATTATTGATCATCTACTTTTATCAAATTATAGATTATCATCCCTAGAGTGTGTGATTTTCGAATCACAACCTCATACCTGATTAGAGTAATTTTATTGTTTAATTACTTAGCAAAAGTATTGATGTACAATAGTTAAAATAATTTATTTGATATTAGGACCAGAACTTGAACTAAATAACACATACTTTTTACAAAAAAACATTTATGAAAACACTCTTCTACAGTACAAAACCTTATGAGCAACCTTATCTTGATAAAGCCAACATTCACCTCAGCGAAATTACTTATTTAAAAAAGCCCTTGTCTGCAGAAACAGCACATCTTGCAACAGGGTACGATATCATCAGTATATTTACCGGAGATGATGCAAGCACACAAGTAATAAAAATCATGCATGAAATAAATGTAAAGTGCATAACCACAAGGGCTGCGGGTTACGATAATATTGATATTGCAGCAGCAAAGGCAGCAGGAATAACAGTTACCAATGTGCCTGCATATTCACCATACGCCATAGCAGAACATGTAGTAGCCTTGATACAGGCGCTGAACAGAAAAACCATTGTTGCGCAAAAGCAAATGGAACATCAGAATTTTACTACAGACAATTTGATAGGATACGATTTGCATGGGAAAACCATTGGCATTATTGGTGCGGGCATTATAGGGGGTGTACTTGTAAAAATTATGCAAGGCTTTGGCTGTAAAATTTTGTGTTGTGATCCTAAAGAAAATGATTTGTTGAAAGAAAAATTTGGCGTTGTATATACCGATAAGGAAACACTCTGTGCTTCAGCAGATATAATCAGCATTCATACCTCATCTACACCCGAAACAAAATATTTAATTAATAAGAAATTAATTGAATTAATGAAACCGGGTACAATGCTCATCAATACGGGGCGTGGGGCATGTGTAAATACAATAGATGTAATAGAAGGATTACAAAACGGTAACATTGGATTTTATGGGGCAGATGTATATGAAAATGAAAGAGGTATTTTTTTCTCTGATTTAACAGGCAAAGAAATGAAAGATGAGGTCCTGAAAAAATTACTTTCCATGCCCAATGTTTTAATAACGCCGCACCAGGCTTTTGCAACAGTGCAAGCGCTTACAAATATTGCTGATACTACTTTTTACAATATTGATTGTATAGAAAAAAAAATGATCTGCGAAAATGAAGTGGTTTCTCATTCCATTAAAGTTTAATTTTTTGGTAGAGGAAAAAGTAAATCAACATTATGGCATCCATCATCACTATTACCTTTAGCCCCTGTATTGATAAAAGTACATCCGTAAAAAAATTATCAGCGGATAAAAAACTTCACTGCACTGCGCCAAAGCTTGAGCGGGGTGGTGGTGGCGTAAATGTAGCAAGAGCCATAAAAAAGCTGGGTGGAAATGCTGTTGCTATTTTTCCATCTGGGGGCTATACAGGTAAATATTTTAATTATTTATTGGAAAAAGAAAACGTACATACAGTTATTATTAAAATCCAAAACGAAACACGAGAAAATGTTATTATTTTAGATGAATTTGAAAATGCACAATACCGTTTCGGGATGCCAGCTACTCCATTAGCTGAAAAAGAGTGGCAGCGATGCCTTGAGGCTGTACAAGAAATAAAAGATGTTTCTTACATCATAGCAAGTGGCAGCTTACCACCAGGGGTACCATTAAATATATATGCACAGCTCTCTGTAATTGCAAAAGAAAAAAATGCTAAATTTATTGTAGATGCTTGCGGTGAGACTTTAAGAGAAGCATTGCAAGAAGGTGTTTATTTACTTAAGCCTAACCTTTGCGAATTATGTTTCCTTGCAGGGAAAACAAATTTAGAGTCCAACGAAATTGAAACAGTTGCTAAAGAAATGCTGGGTAACGGTAAATGTGAGGTAATGGTAGTATCTATGGGTGCAGAAGGCGCCATGCTTGTAATAGTCGAGCTTTCTAAAATAATTAAAGTGCCAAGGGTAATTAAAAAAAGTACTGTCGGTGCAGGTGATAGTATGATTGCAGGTATTGTCCATTTTTTATCGCAGGGAAAAAATATTGTAGATGCTGTAAAATATGGTGTAGCCTGTGGCACTGCAGCTACAATGAATACAGGAACAGAATTATGTAATGTACAGGATGTAGAAAAAATTTATACTTTCTTAAATAACTAATCTACTTTTTTAAAATAAATATGAGGATATGACACTAGAAAACATAACTGCTTTAATTGGAATTGAAAATGAAAATCTGTTCACCCATACGTGTACAAAAGTTTCAAAGGAATTACTTCATTTGCCATCGCCTGCTTTTTTAGATGATGTAATAAGTTTTTCTAACAGAAACAATCAAACGCTTTGCAGCCTTGGTGCTATTTACAAACATGGCAGACTTGGTAATACAGGTTACTTATCTATATTACCTGTTGACCAAGGTGTAGAACACAGTGCAGGCGCATCGTTTGCGCCTAATCCGCAATATTTTGACCCTGAAAATATAATTAAACTTGCTATTGAAGGTGGCTGCAATGCAGTTGCTAGCACCGTTGGCGGCTTAGCAATGCTGAGTAGAAAATATGCGCATAAAATACCGTTCATTGTAAAATTAAACCACAACGAACTGCTCACTTATCCCAATAAATTCGACCAAATACAATTTGCATCTGTGAAAGATGCATGGAATATGGGCGCAAAAGCCGTAGGTGCAACTATCTATTTCGGTTCAGAAGAATCTGGTAGGCAAATAGTAGAAGTAGCAAGGCTTTTTGAAGAAGCTCATTCGCTTGGGATGGCTACCATTTTGTGGTGTTATCTGCGCAACAATGCTTTTAAAAGTGCAGAGGCAGATTTTCATTTATCTGCAGACCTTACCGGACAGGCAAATTATTTAGGAGTAACCATACAGGCTGATATTATAAAACAAAAATTGCCCACCAATAATGGTGGCTTTATTTTTTTAAATGCCTCAGGTTCCAGCTACGGCAAAATGGATAAGAGAATGTACAGCGATTTGAGTAGCAGCAATCCTATTGATTTGTGCCGTTATCAGGTACTTAATTGTTTCGCAGGCAGAGCAGGTTTAATAAATTCAGGTGGCGAATCTAAAGGAGCATCAGATTTAAAAGACGCCGTTGTAACAGCTATCATAAACAAACGTGCCGGCGGTACGGGATTAATAAGCGGAAGAAAAGCATTTCAGAAACCAATGGCAGAAGGAGTGGAGCTTTTAAATGCTGTACAGGATGTTTACCTGGAAAAAGGTATTAATGTTGCATAAACATAAATCCTAAGTTTATCCAAATTAAAAGAACTCATGCCCGCTACAGAACAAAATAATTTCAATCAGTCATACCGTTACGAAGCTTTGTTTAACCATGCTTCTATGGGCATAGTGGTAGTAAACAGCCATGGAATTATTCTATCAGTAAATCCTTTTGCACTTAATCTTTTTTGTTACACGATTGATGAAATCATTGACAAGCCAATAGAAATTTTAATTCCAAATCGCTTTCATGCAAAGCATGTGGATCATAGAGAAGATTATACGCACAATCCTAAAAGCAGGCCAATCGGCGTTGGTATGACTTTATTTGCCGTAAAGAAAAATGGAAGTGAATTTCCTATTGAAGTGAGCCTTGGTAACTATGAAAAAGATGGCGATAAAAATGTTATTGCATTCATCAGCGATATATCTATCAGAAAAAATGCAGAGGCAGAAATTATAAAATTAAATGATGAACTTGAAGCAACGGTGCAGCAGCGTACAAAAGAATTGACAGATGCAATGCATCAGCTGGAGAAATCGAAAGAAGAACTTTCCCGATCGCTTGCAAAAGAAAAAGAACTGAGTGAATTAAAATCACGTTTCGTATCAATGGCATCGCATGAATTTCGTACACCGCTCAGTACCGTTTTATCTTCAACTTATTTAATAGAAAAATATACATCAGGAGAACAACAATCCAAGCGGGAAAAACATTTGCAGCGAATTGTATCATCAGTAAATATGCTAACAGATATTTTAAATGATTTTTTAAGTGTTGGCAAAATTGAAGAAGGAAAAATTTCGGTAAGATTTTCTGAATTTAATATTCAGGAACACATTGCTGCGGTTATGGAAGAAATTAAAAACAACCTGAAACTAAACCAGCAGATGCAATACAATCATACAGGTGACAATATGGTTGAAATGGATACTTCGCTTGTAAAGCATATCATCATGAATTTAATTTCCAATGCAAGTAAGTTTTCACAAAAAGGAAGTATCATTAAAATAAAGACAAAGCAAACAAAAAATCATGTAATACTTTCAGTAAAGGATGAAGGTATGGGCATTTCCAAAGATGATCAGAAACATTTAATGGAGAGATTCTTTAGGGGAGCTAATGCAGGAAACATACAAGGAACCGGGTTGGGGCTGCATATAGTTGCAAAATATGCAGAGTTGATGAATGGAACAATGGAATGCAACAGCGATTTAGAGAAAGGAACAGAATTTAAAATAACATTTAGTACAAATTTGCCTGTATGAAAAAGATATTGCTGATAGAAGACAATGACCATATACGGGAAAACACTGCAGAAATATTAGAACTTGCAAATTACAAAGTAACTACCGCACCGAATGGAAAAATAGGTGTGGAAATTGCTTTGCAACTTATTCCTGATTTAATTATATGCGATATTATGATGCCTGTATTAGATGGCTATGGCGTATTGCATGCAGTGCAAAAAAATGAACTTATTAAAAACACACCATTTATTTTTCTTACCGCAAAAACTGAAAGAAACGATTTTAGAAAAGGTATGGAATCGGGTGCAGACGATTACATTACAAAACCATTTGACGGTACAGAATTATTAAATGCGATTGACAGTCGGTTGAAAAAAAACGAACTACTGAGGCAGCAACTAAACCCAACAATTGAAGGACTAAGTTTGCTAATGCAGGCATCATCCGGCAAGAATGATCTTAATACATTAGCGGAAGACAGAAACATTAATAAATATAAAAAAAAGCAGATTATTTATGCAGAAGGTAACCATCCCCATAAATTATATTATTTGGTAAGCGGAAAAGTAAAAGCCTTTAAAGCCAATGAAGATGGTAAAGAACTGGTAACAGAACTTTACAGCCCCGGCGATTTTTTTGGATACATTGCTATGCTGGAAGAAACAGTTTACAGAGATACTACAGAAACTATGGAAGAATGTTCGCTCGCCATTATACCTAAAGAAGATTTTGATGAATTGCTAAACAAAAACCCGCAGGTAGCAAGAAAATTTATTCAGTTGCTTGCAAAAAATATTTCTGAGAAAGAAGAACATCTGCTGGGACTTGCATATAATTCACTTCGTAAAAAAGTGGCAGAAGCATTACTGATTTTGGAGAAAAAATATAGTGAAAATAAGAAGGAAAACTTTGCTATAACAATAAGCAGAGAGAGCCTTGCTACCATTGCAGGCACAGCCACAGAATCTCTTATACGTACGCTGAGCGATTTTAGAACAGAAAAATTAATTGAAATAAAAGGAGGGAATATTGTTATTATAAATCAGAAAAACTTATCGTATTTAATAAATTAATTTTCTAGGTTTTTTTATTCGCTGAAAAACTTTCTTGTTTAAACCCACTAATAAACATTAACCCAATTCCTAAAAATAAAATAACGGCGGCAATAAATAAGAAGATATTAATGAATGGTACACTATTGTAATTTAAACCCTGCACACCCTGTATCATTAATAATAGCTCGTTTATTAAAACGCCTGATACAAAAATTATTATTCCGACCAACAATCTTTTATTAATCGAAATCATTTTAACCCCAACAATAAAACCCAATATAAATATGCTTGTTACGCCCAGTAAAACAAGATGAAGATATCCTATAATAATAGGCCTAAAACCATAAGATAACTGACTTAAAGCAGGATGTACAGAGCCGGATTGTAACACTAGTTTTATAGAAAAAGCTATTGCTGCAAGTAACAAAAGCACTTTGCCATATTTTGAAAACTGTTCGTTTAAACCAAATTTATTTTTTAAAAAAACATTTAAGATCAGAACCCACCCTGCCAGTTGAGCAATAACTGCTGCTACAACAATACCAAAAATAATTGGTGGAATAGACATCCAAAGAACCGATAAAAAATAGGCAGGAATACATGCTGAGCAAAATAACCAGAAGGCAATTTTAAATGGCCTTACTGTTTTTATTATTTTTTCCATTTGTGATACTATTAGCCCCATGCCTGCAAACAGAAACCAACCATTGTATTGAAAATGTAAAAAGAAATAGATGGATGACAGATACCAATTTTGATGAGAAATTTTATTTACCATCATGAAAGCAAGGGCAAAGGCACCGATAGATGAAATAATGCTGAAGAACAAAGCAGCTTTAAACCATAAATGACTTACTTTATTTTCTTTATTTTTATTGAGGTCTTTCCAATAGTACAGCGCAAAAAAATAAGAAATGAAAATAGATAATGTTGAAAAACTGATAGAAAACAATCCATATCCCTGTATAATAAAACTAACCAGCATTCCATAAGCGCTTATAAGATTTGCGTACAGTAGCCATTGGTATTTTTTAAAAACAGCATCAATATTTTCTTTACTTAAATAATGTACAAGCAGTACCATTAAAGTTTGTGTAATCCATCCTGTAAAAGCAAAATGTGAATGGCTGTCTAAAATAAATTTCTGTTGTAAAAAGGGGAAATAAAAGGCAATCTTATAGCGCATAGTAACGCCGAGGATAGCTACAATAAGTAAATTAAAAAATGAAATGCTGATCCACCTGCGTAAAACGATACTCATGTAATTTTTTTAAAAAAAATAATGGCAAAAAAAATTATGATGCTACAACTTCAATCGTATCCTTGTAATAAACTTTTCCTTTGGAAATTACCAGTTCTCCTTTATCATGCATATTGCGCATAGTTCTTATTACAGTTTCAACCCTCAGCCCGGTCATATCTGCAATTTGCTGCCTTGTGAGGTTAAGCTGATCGCACTCTTTACAAAAATTTTTATTTTCTGCTTTAAAATTATTGAGTAAGGTTGTTATCATTTTTTCAGGGCAATGAGTAGCAAAAGTTTTTATAACGGATAATTTAAATCTTAATTTTTTTGCCAGCAGTTTTGAAAAACAAAAATGTGTATCACTGTTTTCTTGTAATAGTTTAATAAAACTAGGTTTATGCAGTCTTAAAATTATACAGTCTTCATTTGCAATTGCATTGGCAGCATAAGGCTCATTATCAAAAAGAGGCAATTCACCAAAAGATTCACCAATTCCCACCATTGAGTGAATACATTCTTTGCCATCGTTATCAATGTTAAACCATCTTACATTCCCACTTACCAGCTGGTGATAAAAAAAGCAGGATTGTCCTTCCTTAAAAATGCTTTCTCCGGCACTTAACTTTTTGTAAGCGGCTCCCCATGCTAATAACAAATCAATATTGAGCATTTTTTATTTTTTAAATAATGAAATTATTGGTAAAAATAAATGCACCTCTGGTTTTAAATGGTGAGATTGCTTAGTACATTATATGATTTTAATCATACAATTAGTGTATGCTCAAATACAATGCCCTGCTTTATAAAGAGTATATATTATTGTGTTAGGGTAGGAATTAAAAATTATGCGATTTAAAAAAATAGTATTACGCACATTGGGAAAATTATTGAAAAAAAAACCCCACAAAAATAAAAAAGTACCAATATGATTTAACGCATAAAAGAATATTGTTAGAACATTTAAATTTACTTAATTAAAAAAAATATTATGAAGAAACTCCTTATACTTAGCCTGATAGTGGCAGTTATAGCTTCTTGCGGCGGTGGTAACAGTGATTACGCCGACAAGAATGATAACAAAGCAATTAATACCGGTGTGCCGCCCGATGCTGTAGCACCTGCTTATGATCCAAACAGAGGCGAAGGCAAGTTTAAAAACGTAGAGGTAGGTAATACCTTAAATACAGCAATGGCCACAGGAGGAGAAAAAGTGTATAGTGTAAAATGCAGCGGATGTCATAAACTTACGGATGAAAAATTAGTAGGACCAGGTTGGACGGGTGTCTCATCACGCCATAAACCGGAATGGATCATGAATTTCATTACCAACACCGATGAAATGATTACTAAAGATCCTAAGGCACAAGCACAACTTGAAATATGCCTTGTGCGTATGCCCAATCAAAATCTTTCGGATGACGATGCCAGAAATCTGTATGAATTTATGAGGAAGAATGATGGTGTAAAATAACCTCACCAAACTTTGTCCTAAAATTATTATTGAACATTTTCTGTAAAAATGTAAAAGCATTCCATTAATGCTTAACAGGGTTACTATGTCTTTTAATCTCTTAAAAATAGTATTGATTTATCAAAATTAACATCCAATAAAATAAATTTAAAACAATGAAAATTATTAAAAGCAATGCAGTTTTTATAATAGCAATTGTATCGCTATTAAACTTCAATGCATGCAAACCAAAAAACGCAGGCTCTGCTGTAAGTGGCGATGCGGCTGCAAAAAGCTATGTTGCTCCCGGCAAATATGATGAGTATTACAATTTTGTTTCAGGAGGTTTTAGCGGTCAAATGAGTGTGTATGGTTTGCCAAGCGGAAGATTGCTGAAGGTAGTTCCCATCTTTTCTGTTAACCCCGAAAATGGCTGGGGCTATTCAGAAGAAACAAAACCAATGCTGAATACATCGCATGGTTTTATTCCCTGGGATGATCAGCATCATCTGGATCTCTCTCAAACAAATGGAGAAATAGATGGCCGCTGGATTTTTGCAAATGCAAATAATACACCCCGTGTAGCAAGAGTAGATCTTTCTACTTTTCACACTGCTGAAATTATCGAACTGCCGAACAGTGCAGGTAATCACAGTTCTCCTTTTATAACAGAAAATACAGAATATGTGGTGGCAGGTACAAGATTTAGTGTGCCGCCCGATGATATGAATGGCGATGTGCCCATCAACACTTACAAAGAAAATTTTAAAGGCACCATCAGTTTTATAAGTGTAGATAAAACAAACGGTAACATGGATATTGCTTTTCAATTGCAATGCCCCGCAGTAAATTTCGATTTAAGCCATGCTGGTAAAGGAGTATCGAGCGGATGGTTTTTCTTTAGCTGTTATAATACCGAACAGGCCAATACTTTATTGGAAGTAAATGCAAGCAAGCGTGATAAAGATTTTATTATGGCAATAAACTGGAAGCAGGCAGCAGAATTAATTAAGGCGGGCAAAGGACGTAAGCAAGCAGTAAAATATGCAAGCAACCGTTATGATGAAAAAAAACACACCGCAACATCTACCATAAAAACAGAAGTTACGGTGATAGATGTAAAAGATTTTCCGGGCCTTGTTTATTTTATTCCCTGCCCTAAATCGCCCCATGGTTGCGATGTAAATCCTACCGGTGAATACATTGTAGGCAGTGGAAAATTAGCCGCTTTAATTCCTGTTTTTAGTTTCGATAAAATTCAGAAAGCTATTGCTGCCAAAGCGTTTGAAGGAGAGTATGAAGGCATACCAGTTATAAAATACGAAGCTGCATTATATGGCGAAGTAAAAAAACCGGGGCTTGGTCCTTTGCATACAGAGTTTGATGATAAAGGCAATGCATATACTACCATGTTTGTATCCAGCGAAGTTGTAAAATGGAATGTAAAAGATTTAAAAGTATTGGATAGAGTGCCTACATATTATTCTCCCGGCCATTTAATGGTACCGGGTGGAGATACAAAAAAACCTACCGGCAAATATTTGGTTGCCTATAATAAAATTACCAAAGACCGTTTTTTACCAACAGGCCCGGAGCTAGCGCAAAGTGCACAATTGTTTGATATAAGCGGAGATAAAATGCAACTCATACTTGATTATCCAACCATTGGCGAACCGCATTATGCACAGGGAGTTTTAGCAAGTGTTATCAGGGATAAATCGGTTAAGTTTTTTAAAATAGAAAACAACAGTCATCCTTATGTATCCAAAGGAGAAGGAGGCGCTAAAGTGGTGAGGGAAGGAAATAAAGTACATGTGTATATGACAGCCATTCGTTCACATCTTACACCGGATAATATTGAAGGCATTAAATTAGGCGATGAAGTTTATTTTCATGTAACCAATATTGAGCAGGATTGGGATGTACCGCATGGCTTTGCTATAAAAGGTGCAGCAACAGGCGAACTGTTAATTATGCCCGGCGAAACCACTACTTTAAAATGGGTGCCGGACAGAGTAGGGATTGTTCCTTTTTATTGCACTGATTTTTGTAGTGCGTTGCATCAAGAAATGTCAGGATACGCAAGGGTTTCACCTGCCTTAAGCAATGTTCCGTTAAGTTTTAGCACAGGCACAAATCAGCCAAAAGCGGATAGCATACCCGTAAAATAATATTTAAAAAGAGCCTTTCCTGTTATAAAGGAAAGGCTCTTTTATTTTAATTAATGGAATGAAAAATAATAAAATTTCTATAGCGACAAGAATATTACTTGTTATATGTGGCGTAGGTTTACTTGCAGTATTATTCACGCCCATATGGAGAATAGAACTTCAGGCACCTCAATATCCCGAAGGATTAAAACTGTTTATTTATGCAAATAAATTAGCTGGGGATGTAAATATTATTAATGGATTAAATCATTATATCGGCATGAAGTCACTTCATGCAGATGACTTTTCGGAATTTAAAATACTGCCGGCTATTATCGTATTTTTTTCTCTGCTCTTTATAGTTACAGGGGTTGCTGCAAAAAGAAAATGGTTGAATGTTTTATGTATCATCTTTGTTGCATTTGGAATTATAGCTATGATAGATTTTTGGAGATGGGAATATGATTACGGGCATAATTTAAATCCGGATGCAGCCATCATTGTTCCTGGTATGGCTTACCAGCCACCGCTCATTGGCTTTAAACAATTATTAAATTTCGGTGCCTATTCTATTCCTGCAATGGGCGGATGGATATTTGTAGCTGTTGGAATTGTTTTGCTATGTTGTAGTATTTTAGAATGGAGAAGAAATAAAAAATCGTTACTCAAAACAAATCAGGCTAAGTTAGTGGTATCAGCCTTCTTCATCTTGTGCTTTAGTGCCTGTAATACAAATCCTCAGCCTATTCGTACAGGAAAAGATAATTGCGATTTTTGCAAAATGACCATTAGTGATAACCGTTTTGGTGCCGAAATAGTTACCAAGAAAAGTAAGATATATAAGTTTGATGATGAGCATTGCCTTGTAGCATTTCTTCACTCAAAACAAATAGTACCTGAACAAATAGCAGCCGTTTATTTTACAAATTTTAATAATCCGCACGGATTGATAAATGTAAAGGATGCACATTTTTTACAAAGCCCCACATTGAAAAGCCCGATGAACGGAAACATAGCTGCTTTTAGTAGTGAAGACAGTTTGGTGATGATGCTTCCTCAATTTAAAGGCAACAAAATTTCGTGGGAGGATATGCAGAAATGAAGATTATATTTTTCATACTATCCATGTTTTATTATTGTACATGCATTGCCAAAACAATACCGGTTGGCAGCAGCAGAAAATATAAAACAATCACGGCCGGTATTGAGGCGTCGGTAGCGGGCGATACAGTGCTTGTAGATGCAGGTAATTATAAAGAGAAAAATCTTGTAATTAAAAAAAGCATTGTACTTAAAGGAATAAATTATCCGGTATTGGATGGTGAAAAAAAGTATGAAATTATTTCAGTAAAAGCTGATGCTGTTGTAATAGACGGTTTCAGAATAGTGCATTCCGGTATTTCCAGCCTGCAAGATTTGAGTGGTATAAAAGTGTATGACAGCAGAGATGCGGTAATAAAAAATAACATACTGGAAAATACTTTTTTTGGCATCTATATACAAAACGGACTCAACTGTACCATTGAAAATAACAGGCTTACGGCAAGCAGCACCGAAGAGCAGCAAAGCGGTAACGGTATTCATTGCTGGAAGAGTGACAGCCTGCGCATTATTAATAATAAAATAACCGGACACAGGGATGGAATTTATTTTGAGTTTGTAAAAAATTCTATCATCTGGCGAAATACATCTGCACAAAATATCAGATACGGATTGCACTTTATGTTTAGTAACAATGATATGTATGTAAGTAATATTTTCACTAATAACGGTTCCGGCGTATCTGTAATGTTTAGCAATAAAATAAGAATGTTCAGCAACTATTTTGAAGAGAATTGGGGCGATGCATCTCATGGTATATTGCTGAAAGAAATTTCCGATGGCGATATGGAGGGCAATTACTTTGCAAAAAATACAAGTGCAATTTATATGGAAGGTGCTAATAGAATTTTTATGAAGCACAATACTTTTGAGAACAATGGCTGGGCATTAAAAATTCAGGCAAGTTGTATGGAAGTGGTGCTGGAGCGCAACAACTTTATAGGAAACACTTTTGATGTGGGTACAAACGGCTCATTGGTATTAAACAAATTTAAAAATAATTATTGGGATAAATACGAAGGGTACGATTTAAATAAAGATAAAATTGGAGATATTCCATACAGGCCTGTAAGTATGTATTCCATGATCGTTGAAAAATATCCACCGGCAATGATATTGTTCAGAAGTTTTATAACCTCTTTATTAGATAAAACAGAAAAAATATTACCCAGCCTTACCCCGGAAAATTTAAAAGACAATGCGCCATTGATGAAGAAGGCTTTTTAGTATTTTAGAGATGACATCTTTTTAAAAGATGTCATCTCTTGCAAATTAACACTATGATTATTGCAAGCAATGTAACCAAGCAATTTGGTAAATTAAAAGCGCTGGATAATGTATCCACTACCTGCAACAGAGGCGAGTGCATTGCTTTAATTGGTCCTAACGGCAGCGGTAAAACAACATTAATAAAATCAATACTAGGAATGGTAGTGCCGGATAACGGATTTATAACTTTTAAAGATAAAAATATACTTCACCATTGGAAGTATAGAGAAGAGATAGGCTATATGCCGCAGATAGGGCGTTATCCGGATAACATGACGATAGGCCAAGTGCTGAATATGATGAAAGATATAAGGAACCAACAAGTGGCTTTGGACGAAGATCTGGTAAAAGCTTTTTCTCTGCAAAATTTATTGCATAAAAGAATGAGAACACTCTCGGGTGGTACAAGGCAAAAAGTAAGTGCAGCATTGGCATTTTTATTTAACCCCTCCGTGCTCATTTTAGATGAACCTACGGCAGGGCTTGACCCCATAGCATCAGAATTATTAAAAGAAAAAATTATTGTGGAAAAAGAAAAAGGGAAACTTGTTTTAATTACATCGCATGTATTAAGTGAATTAGATGATTTGGTTACCGAAATTATTTATATGCAGGATGGGAAATTATTATTTCATAAAAAAATAGAACTGTTAAGAGAAGAAACAGGGGAGAGCAAACTTTCAAAAGCCATCGCCAGTGTAATGGTAAAAAGTTTATATGAAAAAAATATTTAAATATGTAGTAACCGATATTTTGCGCAATAAAATTGTGTTGATATACACTGTTTTTTTATTGGCAGCCTCCTTAAGTGTGTTTGGCCTTGAAGATAACAGCAGTAAGGGTTTGCTAAGTCTCTTAAATATTATACTTATCATAGTGCCTTTGGTTAATATTATATTTTCGAGTATTTACATTTATAACAGTGCAGAGTTTATAGAACTGTTAGTAAGCCAGCCATTAAAAAGAAAATCTATCTGGTTAAGTTTATTCACCGGATTAGCAGCTTCACTTTCCCTTGCTTTTTTTATTGGTGCGGGCATACCCGTTTTAATTTTTCAACCAAATACCATTGGGTTTACCATGATAGCAGTGGGTATATTACTGAGTATTATTTTTGTTGCAATAGCTATGCTTGCCACCGTAAATGCCCGGGATAAAGCTAAAGGCATTGGCGCTGCCATTATGATTTGGTTGTATTTTTCCTTGTTGTTTGATGGGTTTGTATTGTTTTTATTATTTCAGTTTGCAGATTATCCAATGGAAAAACCGATGATCGCCATTAGTGCATTCAATCCAATTGATCTCAGCAGAATTTTAATTTTATTGCAGTTGGATGTATCTGCAATGATGGGTTATACAGGGGCGGTATTTAAAGATTTTTTTGGCACTTTTACGGGGATTGCATTTTCAATTATCAGTCTACTTTTATGGATAGTGCTACCTGTTTGGTATGCTGCACATAAGTTTAATACTAAAGATCTATAAACATGAAAAGACACCCTTCGCTGGCACACTTATCCAGAGATCACCATGGCGCATTAATCTTAGCGAGGTTGTTGCAAAAAAACGCACCCGCTTATAAAGGTCTGCCCACCGATGTTGTGGGTAAAGCAGCGTATGCAAGTAAATTTTATAAAGAAGAATTGATGAAGCATTTTGCCCAGGAAGAAAAAGCATTGCAGTTAGTTAAAGAGATTAATGAACCGCTTGATAAAATGCTGCAAATAATTTTGAAGGAGCATGTGGAACTGCATGCAGCCTTTCAGGCTATAATCAATCATAATGATTTGCCAACCCATTTGGATGAACTCGGGAAGGCATTGGAAACGCATGTCCGTAAAGAAGAACGGGAACTTTTTCCGTTAATTGAAGAAAGCTGTAACGAAGAAATGTTGGCAGCTATAGATGCATCTTTATCACCTCATTTATAAATGTAAATGAAAAAAGATATTGAAACGAGAGCCGATATTGAATTGCTCGTAAATCTTTTTTACGAAAAGATTATGGCAGATAAACTCCTTGGATACATCTTTCAGGATATTGCCAAAGTAAATTGGCAAACGCATTTGTTGGTGATGTATGATTTTTTTGAAAACATTATTTTATTTACCGGAAAGTATGATGGCAATCCAATGAATTTGCATCAAAAGTTGCATAATATTTCTCCCTTAAATGCTGTACATTTTAATAACTGGAATCAATTATTTCTTAGTACTGTAGATGAATTATTTGAAGGGAAAAAAGCTAATCTAGCAAAAGAACGAGCCATCAGCATTTCCGGAATTATAGAACAAAAAATATTGAGTGAACGATAATAATGTGTTTACTTACTTGTTGTTTGAGTAAGCATTGAAGGCCTTTTATGTGTTAGTTATTTGTTTGCAGGTGGTAACAGTACGCCATCTATAACATGCACCATTCCATTTGATGCCGGTATAGAAGCAATGATAACCGCAGTACCATTCACTATATATTTTCCATCTTTTTTGGTGATGGTAATATTGCCACCATTAACCTGACCTATCACCTGCCCATCGGTGAAGTTTTCTGTTTTAAATACACCCAGTGAAACATGGTATTGTAAAATATCTGCAAGGTCATCTTTCTTTTCAGGTTTCAATAAACCATCTACTGTGCCTGCAGGTAATTTATCAAAAGCAGCATTGGTAGGAGCAAACACAGTAAACGGTCCTGCATTGCTTAATGCATCTACAAGAGAAGCTGCTTTCACAGCGGCTACAAGTGTTGTATGGTCTTTACTTCCTGCTGCTACCTGCACCACATTTTTTTGTGAAAGATCATCTTGCACACCCGATTGTCCCGGTCTGTTTTCTGTTAGAGTAGTTTTATCTTGTTCAACTTTATTATCGCAGCCTATAAAAATGTAGCCGCAAAATAGTAATGAGAAGGAAAGTAACTTTCGCATAAGTTTAGTTTTGATGGTTTATAAATCGTAAACAATATAGCTTTAAGATTTATTTTATTTTATGATTGCAATCACATTTAAAAAATTTTCTGCCACTCTGTAAAAACAGTTATTAATTAATTATCATTATAAAGTGTTATTTCTTTTCACGGGTGTTTATGCCTAATAAGTTGTACAAAGCACAATTGCTTGTAAACGCAGTAAACAGTGGTATAAACGCTACCAGGCCCCACCACGATTTGTAATAATAACCTACAAATGCAATTACAATACTCAAAAGCATTCTGAAAATTCTATCTGTATTACCAATATTTTTTTTCATAATCTTTTATTAATTAGTCCACTGATTTTTTAATTCCTAAAATCCGCTTCTTCATCATATTTTGTATAATTAATTTTCCATATTGATGTGCAAGTGTTTCAGCATCATCCGGGTTAAAAGATTCTGTTTGTACAGAGTATAAAAGTTGCTTCGTTTTCAAATTGTACAAATTACTTTCCCAAAAATATTTAGTGTTTGTAACATAATATCCGGGCTCATAAATACGCTGATACATTTCATACCTATAATCTGTATAGCGATTTCTATAATTTGAAGCAATATATTGTTGTTCCTTTTCTTTAGCTAAGAGCACAATGGTAAGTACGGCATCTACATTGCTCTCTTTTAATTTTATTATTGCAGCTGCAGTATCACCTTTTTAAATGCATTCGGTCCGTATTCATTTAAGGAAGAAAGTGCTGTAAAACCAATATTCTTTAAATCGCCCACAAGATGGTTTTCCATTTTCTCCTGCATAGCTCTGTCATTCTCTCTCATAACACCTATCACCATTATTTTATTAAAATACTGCGGTGCAGTATTTTTCTGTTTCCAAAAAGTTGTTATTTTAGAAGAAGAACAGCCGCAGAATAATAAGATAATAAGCGGAGTAATACTTTTTATATTTTTCATTGTTTAGTTTTTAAATGAATCCATTTTATTCCAGTTAAATTTTCTATATACATCTTCAAAGAATAGCAAATTACCATAAGCAGCAATACCGGTGCGCAAGCAACTCCTATATATGGCATACGGGAATTTCTGCCAAACCTTTGTAAGTAATGGCTAGCGGTGTATTACCGTAAGCAATGTCGTTGTAATAATGCAGCGCTGCGGCAGTGAACTTTATTTCGGCCTCCAGAGAATCAGCAAGCGAATTCAGTTTTGCAGTACCCTTCTTAAAATTTTCAATAAACAAATTTTCATAATCCTTTTCTGCAAGGCCAATCTCTCCACTTAGTGTTAATTGATTTAATAAGTAATTTTTGTTATTATTATTTTCTGTGTTTAGCCATGCCGAGTTAAAGTAATTTGCGGTGTAAAAAGATTGAATTTGTTTCCACTGTTTTGAATCTGTAATTGAAAAAAAGAAACTTTGTGAAACAGTATTTTTTATAGTTTCAGAATTTAGTTGAGCCTGCAATGGTTTGCCGTGCAAAAAACATATTGCAATGCAAATATTCTGAAATATAATTTTCCGTATCATTTCTGTTTATAAATTTTCTGACAGGTAACTATTAAACTCAATATTCATTTTTTTAAAATCTTTTTCTACACAATTAATGTGTTTTCTGATGTTTTCAATTCTTCGTGTAATAGGAAAATTATGTTGTTCATCAATAACAATATCCGAATGTAAAATGTATTCTAATTCTCCGACTTCATTTTTTAACTCTTTAATTATTTCATCTTTATTTATAAAATCTGTTTGATAACGCTCCACTCCATCTAACAGTTTTTTATCGAATCTATCTTTTAATACATCTGACAAGCGATTTTTTAAATGCACATTCTCTTCCTGCATAAAACCAAGCATACGTTTCCATGTATTTATTTCGTATCGCAACTGCATAAGTTTTAGCTCTGTCATTTCCCGCCATTTATAATTAAATTCCGTTCATGATATTATGTCAAAGATATTTTTTGAAATATGTTGAAACAACGATCATCGTTTGGCTTGAGGATGATTGTTGTCAATTAATCCACGGACTCGTCCGGTAGAAAAATTTTAATCTACAATTAAACTATTGTATCGTTCATTACCCTTGTATTAACATGCAAAGCGCATCTTGCAAGGCAGTTACTTCATGTAATTCATTTACCGGAATTTCCAACTCATCATATTTATTTAATGTAGTTATAGTTCCTTCGTTTTTATAAGTTACTGCGCCTTCCAACACAAGTAATTTTGTGGGTACACTTGCTTTGTGTTCTTTTAAAATCATGTTTTGTTTAAACCCAAGAACCAATACTTTGAACCCTTCTTTTTTATACAGGGCCTTTGCTACAGGATGGTCCTTCAATTCTAACTCTGCTAAAACTTCTTTGATTATCATGCTAAGAATTTTATAAGTGCTCGGATAAAAAACGATAAAAATGTACCTTTGTTTCTGCAAAATCTTTGGCTGTAACATCTATCAGCGCTTGTAAACTATCTACACCTTCATGAACTTTTAAATTAATAAAGTCAGGTTTCTCTTTTGCATCTTTCATTACAGCATCCTGTTGTAGGTTTACATCATGCATTAGAACATCTAAATTTTCGTTCATCACAACAAATACATTTTCAAAATGCTCTACCTCCTTTCGGGTATCTTCTCCGGTATTTTTCATTGCTATCTCTTCCAGTCTTTTTTTTAAAAAAGGAATCTCAGATTTATAAAATGCCAAAGTTCTTTTAAAATCTTCGCAGATTAAATGTAGATGTGCTGTACTGTCTTTCATATATTTTTTAATTTATAAATTCATATTTAGGGAAATAACCGCATAATAGATGGCCCAGCCTACAAAACTTATTACTACAGCCCAAACCCATGCCGGTATTGACCTTGGCGTTTCACTTCCTTCTATCAAAAATATTTTTTGATCTCCTTTTCCGTAAGCGTTTATCATAATGGGTATAATGCCATCTACTATGTCATGATCATTTAAGCCTTCCACTGCCACTGAAGGTCCATTGCGCACCATAAATGGAATTTTTCTTATTCCCTCTTTGCCAAGTGGATCTTTACTTACCACTTTTAAAATATGTTCACCATCCACAAGTTTGCGTGTATCCAATTCAAAATTTATAGGTGCCAGGTATTCTCCGTACGGCTTTTTTTCATCATCAATAAAAATCAAAACCCTGCTTTGTGTACTCATGATTGTTCAAAATTTAAGATGCTGTTTTTTATATGATCACTATTTGTTTCATTGGGCTTTACTAAAAACTTGATAGTAAAAATAAGTGTAAGCAAAACAGCTGCAACGCTTACCCACACTGCCAGGTAATCCCAATTACTTCCGGGGCCGGGCCCATGGCTAATGCTCCCAAAAGCAGTTTTTGCCCTTGCTCTTTCACATACGGGGCATGCATAGGACGACAATGCTGCCGCGAAAAACAAAATACTTAGTGTTGCTTTTTTCATATTGCTTTATTTACCTGATGCTTTAATTTTTACAAAATCCATTATCTTTTTAATTTCTTCCGGCGTCACTTTTTTACCGGCATTGCCCCAGCTCGTTCTTTCGTAATTTATAAGTGCGGCAACATCATTTTCTGTAAAATTCATATTGGTTCCCACAGCAGCCATTACGCCATATTCCGCTCTTGCATCATATCCATTCATAATTATATCTACATACAATTCCAGGTTATCACCGTTTACAATTGGGCTTCCTTTTAATGGCGGAAAAGCTCCTTTCATTCCTTCTCCGCTAGGCTGGTGACAACTTTGGCAATTTGCAGTATACAATGTTTGCCCATTTACTGTTGCACCTGCTGCCCCTGCTACCACTGCTTTTGGGGTTGTTTTATACAAAAACTCCATTGGCTTTGTTCCGTCTGGTAATGGAGTTTGTTTTAGTGTAAGCAGGTATGCAAGCAATTCTATCGCTGCTCTTTTTGCAACGACTTTTCCTTTTCTACCATTTAAAAAAGTAGCAGGTACATTTACTACCATATCGTTTTTTGAAGCAGAATCTTTTATTTCAAACAGCCATTCGTAAGAGGGCATAATAGATTGGGGCATAACTGAGCGTGGGTTAAATAAATGCATCAGATGCCAGTCTTTGCTTGACTGTCTTTCTGCAACGTTTGTAAGATCCGGCCCCGTTCTTTCTGTACCCATTACGGTAGCAGTATTTTGCCAGATGTTCATTCGTTTTAAATTTGCATAATCTGCAGGCATGCCTGGGCGGGAACCAAAAACCTTATCCATTTCAATGTTTCTCACCTGCTGAGAATGGCAACCCACACAGCCTTCGGCCACATACACCGATTTACCCGCAAGTGCATCGCCTGATAATGCTACTGAACCCGGAAGCGGCGCATTGTTATTTTGATTGTGAAATGCAGGCATTATTACCGTTACATAGGTGAGCGATAAAAACAGCAAACCTGCAATTGTATAAAGTTTTTTATGGTCGTTAAATATGTTCATCTTCTGAGGATAATTTTTAATTAAATAGTTGTCTGCAATGCTGATTCCTGAGTCTGTAGTTTTTTCCATGCCTCATTTTTTACATCTATGGGTTCTATTTCTTTTGTAACCATTTTGTAAAAATTATATGCAAAAATTACATGCGATATAAACATTAAACTACCGCCTATTGCCCGCCATACCCAGTACTGAAACATCACCACCACACTATCAATAAATGGTTTACTGTCCATCCACATCAATCCTCTAAGCGTAGCGCCAATTGATAGTGGTACCACATAAAATATTAACCCGATAAATGCTATCCAGAAATGGGCGCCTACCAGATGCTGCGGTGGCTCTTTGCCAGTGAGCCTTGGTACAATAGCGTAAATGCCGCCCCACAATGCAAAAGTTATAATGCCGTAAAACCCTGCATGGGCATGGGCTACAGTAAAATCTGTAAAATGCCAGAGCAAATTTGTAAACTTAAAAGCCTCTACTGTACCCTGCATAGAAACCAAAAAATAATAGATGACTGCTACAAAAAAGAAGGGCAATGTATAGCTGTTTGTAATTTTATTCCAGTGCCCTTTAAAGGTCATGGTGAAATTAATTGTAGCAGCTACCACCGGTATTATCATGCCTGCACTGCCAATGATAGCAACGGTTTGCAACCACCATGGTATAGCACTAAACACAAAGTGATGCGTACCAATAACGGTGTAAAAAATGATCTGTGTCCAAAATGCAAGTATACCTAAACTGTATGCATAAATAGGTTTGTTTATCTGTTGCGGAATAAAATAATATAAGAGCCCAACCACATACAATGTAAACCACATACCAACTCCCGAGTGCATAAAATAGCCTTGTACAATCGTTTCACCAATACCATCTTGCCAAAAGGGTAAATAGGCCGTTAAGGCAACAATTATAGTAAACAGCAAAGCTGAAAGTATGAACCAGTTAGAGATATAAATTTCTTTAGTGGTTCTTTTAGCTACGGTTAAAAAGAAATTTATAAAAGTGAGGATAAGTGCTACTGCAAAAAATGCCATGATAGGCCAGATGTATTCTCTGAATTCTCCACCACCATTGTTAATGCCATTCATTAATGCGAGCGAACCAGCAATCACCATAATGTTTGTACAGGCGAGTGCTACCCAACCAAACTTGATACTGTAAATTTTTGCATTGCTTACTGTTGGCACTACATAATAACCCAGCCCAATCATTGCCAAGGATGCCCAACCCCAAAACACAATATTTGTGTGTACAGGTCTTAACCTGCCAAAGCTTAACCAGCTGATGTGATCCGTATCCGGTGCTACAAATTTTATTCCCAGGTACTCGCCAATACCTGTACCCAGTACCAGCCAAAAAGCAGCACAACCAAAATACCATAAGATCAGTTTCGTAATATCTGCATCTAATGTAGGGCGAATGGTTGCTCTTCGTTTAGCTGCTGTAAAATGTGTTTCATGCTTATCACTTATGTTGCTTAATAAGCCTTTGCTGTCTTCAGGCTTTTCAGTGCCTGACAGTTCATTGTGGGTTAAATTGTAAACAGGCAAATTATCTTTCTCTATAAATTCCTGCTGTAACGCAGTATCATCAACGTTTTGCAGGTATTCAGCAAACGAGTCTGCTTCTTTACTCTTTTTAGTATTAGCATAATTTTTTATGGCATTATTCGCTTTTGCTAGTGCAAATATTACTGCAAGTAAAATAGGTATCAGCATCAACACGATGGTAATAATGATTCCCGGTTGGCTGCTTAGTGCTTTGTTTTCTTTAGTGCCCTGTGCAAAAATATTCTGTCCAAAAAATAATAACAACGCTAAAATAATGGTAGATTTTTTATCATTACTGCAACCGCTATTTGCTTTGCAATTTCCATTGCATTTTTTCTTTTTCAAAGAAACAAAAGCATGTACCTGCGCCCTGTCAAAGTTTTTTAGATATTGAGAAAACTTGGTATTGGTACCTTCTTTTTTCCACTCGTTGTTTACTTTTAATTGCTGCTTAAAATCGACATATAATTTACCAATTATTAAAAGCATTGGAATAATAATTAACGCTGCAAAAATCCACAGAAAAAAAGAATTGCTGTCAGTTTTTATAATATTATCTGCAGCCTGTGCAGATACTTTTAAAATGGAAAGCATTAGTAGTGCTGCAATAAGTAAACGTTTTGTAAACCGGTGACGAGGGTACATAATGGTTATTTAGGTAAAAGAAACTGATACATCATACTGTAACAGAAATGCAAAGATGAAATTATACTACAGCCTATTGTATGATGACCATCAAATATTCAGCTGATTTATATCATGCTTAAAGATGCAGTAGAAGCCTTTTCTTAAAAGGCTACTTGTGCATTGTTTTTTATTAACTGTGCCAATGGTACATTTGCTGCACAAAGAATTATCATGGTAAACAAGAACAAGCATATAGAAACCATCGCCGTTCATGGCCCACACACACACAACGTTGGCAAGGGCGCTCAAAACGGAGTACTCATTAAAAATGCTGAAGAACTTGAAAACATGAACAAGGTAAATACCTTAATTGTTGATAAAACAGGAACCCTTACTGAAGGTAAACCAACAGTGGAAAAAATAGTTACAGAATCAGGTTTTACAGCAGATGAGATATTGCCACAGATTGCTTCTCTCCATAAATACAGCGAGCATCCATTAGCGGAAGCCATTTTAAATTATGGCAAGGGGAAAAATGTTTCCTTCTTGGATGTACATGACTTTGCAGTAGCCGCAGGCAAAGGTGTAACAGGTACCGGTAAACAGAAAGAAAATAGCTTTGGGTAATAAAAAGCTAATGGAAGAAATACTATCTGCAATCCCTGCAAATCTGGAATAAAAAGTAAAGGAGGAGCAAACAAAAGGCAAAAGTGTTTCTTATATTTCTTTGGATAATGCTGCCGTAGGTTATATAACTATCACAGATAAGATAAAAGAAACCAGTAAGAATGCTATGATGAATTGCTGAGAGACAACATCAATATTATAATGATTACAGGTGATAATGCGGAAACCGCTAAAGCAGTTGCCGATGAATTGCACTTATCAGGTTTCAAAGCCGAATATTTGCCAGAAGATAAATTAAACGAGATAAAAAAATTACAGGGTGAAGGCAAGATAGTGGCAATGGCCGGTGACGGCCTAAGTATAATAGTATTAAAAGCGTTTATCATTTAAATACAACTGAATTGACAATTTTCTCTAAATCTTGATAAAATGCGTTCGAACTCTATCCAGTCCACCCGACATAACATGGACAAGGTGGAGTTTACTCCACCTTGCCTGTTTTTATTATCTTCTGAAACAAACTTGCTTTGTATAATTGTACATCTCTAATGGCATCAATATTAAACGTAATAAAAATCCGAACAGAAAATTTGGATTATATACCCCAGTGCCATCTCATAGAAAAAGATTCTGGTCTGTACCGCCACCACGCACACTTTTACCTCTTGTACCTTCGCCATTATTTTTTACACCAGGTTTTAGCTGTAGTACTTTCATAATATCTACTTCGTCTAAAATGGCAGGCATCAGCATAGCCGTTTTTCTATCAAAACCTTCTACGCTTACTTGTGCAGTAAGAAACCCGTAACAGTTTACAATCTGTAATACATTCCACCTTTTCTTTTGCTTTTATGCCGTGTATAAAACGCAGGTATGAAGCTGTAAAACCCATTGTAAAGTTTATTTGAGTAGTGTCTTCATCGCCATTATCATCATAAAATAAGCGCATAAAACCAGACATTCTAAAATACAAGTACTTTGACACTTTATCTTGTTCTATAACTATTTGGTTTTTTCAAAATAAAATGCGTACAAAATATTTTAATACCGAGAACAGAAATAAGTTCCAGAAAAAATTTACATACTGGCAAACAATTTTTTAAGAAATAAGTTGTTATATACAACTTCATTAATTAAAGAGTCAAAATTAAACAAGGCAATATATTTACACTATATTTATTACCAGCAAAATCTAAAACTTCTGCAATGAAAATTTCTTTGTTTATTCTCTTTTCTTTTTTTATGGCTTTTACAAAAACTTCTTACGCACAGGTAAAAGAAAACGATATACTGGGCGAATGGCTCACTCAAAAAAAGGACAGCCGTATTTTAATTTTTAAGCAGGGAGATAAATATTTTGGTAAAATAGTATGGGGAAATAATTCTTTCACAAAAGATATTAAAAATCCAAAAAAAGAATTGCAAAACAGGGAGCTGATGGGGCTAGTAATACTTACCAACTTTACCTTTGACGGAGATAATGTTTGGGAAGATGGAAAAGTATATGACCCGCTGGAAGGTAAAACATACTCCTGTAAAATTACTTTAAAAAATGCCGAAAAACTTAACATAAGAGGCTATGTGGGCATATCATTATTCGGCCGAAGCGAAGTATGGACAAAATTTAAATGACATGACTGCTAAAAATTGCAAAACATGCTGACAGGTATTTTATAAAATTAACTTCTAAATAAACCAGTTATTTATTTTCTCTCCAAAGATTAACTCCACCATCTATACCCGCTTTATTGGTAACAATTTTTACATGTGGTGGCAAAGTAAATTTAATATTTTTTGCATTTCCGCCACCAAGAAAAAGGCGGTCGTAATTAAAAACATTTTCCATGATAGCCAAAACTTTTTGCATCCGCACATTCCATTTTTCTATACCCAGTTTTTCAAATGCTGCCTGGCCAATATACTGGTCATAATCCATATCTTTTTTTACTGGCAAATGGGCTATTTCAAAATGAGGCAGTAAAATGCCATCCTGCAAAAATGCAGTGCCAAAGCCTGTTCCAAGGCTAATCATCATCTCCAACCCTTTACCACTTACCACACCCAACCCCAGCATATCTGCATCATTTATTACCCTTGCCGGGCAGCCAAATGTTTTAGTAAGCATCTTCCCAAAAGCTACTTTTTTCCATTTTGCAGTATCCAGGTTTGGCGCCGTCATTACCACATTATTTTTTACCATTCCGGGGAAACCTACAGATAAGTGAGTAAACGATTTCATATCCTTTATTAGATCTTTTATCGTACTTAAAATATTTGTAGGGTTTGCAGGCTTTGGCGTGGGCAATTTTATATATGGTACCAGCATCTTTCCCTTCGCATCCAGCATGGCTGCTTTTATATGAGATCCACCAATATCAATGGCTACAATTTTACTTTTGAGTGATAACATTTTCCTGATTTTTTAATTGAGGCATAAAACTATTGATAAAACTCCGAACATTTAAGAGATTAATTTATTTTAACCGATACTAAAGATTTGCTGTTGTAATTTGAGCATGTTTAAAATAGTACAATGAAATTAATACAACCTATAGATGCCGAAACACAAAGGTTATCTGCTAATGCCACAAAAGAAATTCCGTTGGAAAATTGGGGTCCTTATTTAAGCGAAAGGCAATGGGGAACGGTGCGGGAAGATTACAGTGATAGCGGAGATGCATGGTCATATTTGTCCCATGATGATGCCAGGAGCAGGGCATACCTGTGGGGTGAAGATGGTATTGCCGGCATTTGCGACCGCATGCAGGATATTTGTTTTGCTCCCGCTTTCTGGAACGGGAATGACCCCATTTTAAAAGAACGTTTATTTGGTCTTAACAACCACGAGGGCAATCATGGCGAAGATGTAAAGGAATTGTATTATCATCTGGATAATATCCCTTCGCATTACTACATGCGTTACCTGTACAAATATCCGCAGCGGGCTTTTCCTTATAATGAACTGGTAGAAAAAAATAAAATAAGAAGCAGGCAGGAAGCTGAATATGAAATATTAGATACCGGAATATTTGATGATAATAAATATTTTGATATTTACATTACTTATGCAAAATTTGATGAAAACGATATTGCAATAAAAATAGAAATTACTAACCGGGCAGCAGAAGAAGCAGTTATAACATTGCTTCCTTCTATATGGTTTTATAACCGCTGGCAGTATGGCGGTTTAAGAAAAAAGCCGTTAATAAAGGCTTTTGGGGATAACTGTGTAGCACTGGAACATGAGCGTACCGGTAATTATTTTCTTTATTTTACTCCTGCCGATGAACTGTTATTTACAGAAAACGAAACCAACAATGAAAAAATTTTTGGCAGGGAAAATGATTCCGTATTTGTAAAAGATGCTTTTCATGATGCCATTGTATACGGTAAAAATATAGATGTACTTCGTTCCAAAATGGAAG
>JANXXM010000089.1 GCA_025350645.1 Ferruginibacter sp. | reverse complement strand
AATGAAAAATAAATATTACGCTGACTACGCAACTTTTGAGCAAGCTGTTGAAACCTTTTTCACACAATTTGAAAGTAGAATAGAAGATTTAAAATCTTTGTTGAATTTTAAATTCGGAATTATTAAAGCAAATTAGTATATCCTAATTATTCTTATTGCTTTATAAAGCAAAGACCTTTTATATTTTCCGCATAATGTAAATCATTGATAGAATCTCTTTCCAAACAAATTTCTGTTGAGTCATCAAAACCTAAACAAGTAACATGTGGAATAACAGATGGTGATGCGTTTACATTGCCTATCATTATTTTTTTTGTCCAAATTGAACTAAGCAACAACATATATTCTTCGCCTACCCTAACATGTATACAATTAGGTATTATCTCTTTTTTTGAAACAATTTTATACAAAGTGTCTTGCCTTTTTGCATAAATCAGGTAATAATTATTGATCGAATCAATTTTGTATATTTTATAAAGACTATCATTATTACTGATGATTTTTTGTTGTTGGTTGCTATCTGATTGAGTAACTCGTGAATGTATACAGCCACTTATTACTATCAATAACAACATTAATTTCTTTGTCATAAAATTTAATTAAGGATATGTCATTATTATTAACGGAGCCCTGGTTCCTTGTTTAACTGAATAGTCAATTTTGGCTGCCCCTGTAAATGGTGCACTAAGGACGTTTCCACTTGCATCATATACATCTTGATAAACTGACATATTCTGCGGCGTAGCAGCATTGTGTGATTGGTTGTAAATGCTGTTCGGGTTGGCAGCATCTGCCTGTGTTGCAGGCCCAACAGATACTCCCGACTTCTGAGTTATCAACGCCCCTTGATAAGATTCTGTTACTTCATGAAGCGTTAAGGAGCCGGAAGTGCCATAGTAATTATCTGCGGCAGATAAAACATTCGGATTAATTTCCTGATTAGTTGAAACAGTATTTTTAAGGGGCCCTAAAACGGGTATAACAGTATTGCCCCCAAATGCTCCGCCTACAAATAAATTTCCTGCAGAAGTTTGTTTATTATTTGTAGCATCTGCATTCACCGTTATTGAATGATCATCTATAGCAGTCATTAATTGTTTTGCGCCTGCAGTTACCGGAGCTTTGCCATCTGCCATTACCCCGCTTGTATTTTGAGTATACGTTACTTTACCGTTAGCATCCATTGCCAATGTTAAAGAAGATTTTACTGATGCTTGTAATTCTGTAAAAGCTTTTTGTTTTTCAGCTCCGCTAAGAACAACATCTGTAGGAGCCATCCCATCAGGGTCAATAAATCTTATCGGATTATCAAAGGCATGGACATAAGGAGAGAATCTACGCATCTTATCAGCAAGTGGGTCTATCTGATTAAAATGTCCCGTCTGTTGGTCATACATACGCTTTCCAAAGTCGTATGCTTCCAACCCACTTCCATCGCTGAACTCGCCGCTTTGTAATTCCTTACCATTAAACTTATTCTTATTAGATAACGAACCGGCCGCCTTAGAGGAGATACCACTCATCATCAATCCGAATGGATAATAATGCGTTTCTTCCAAAATTGCACCCCTCGTATGCACTACCTGTAAGTTATCAAAGAACACATTAACGGGGCTTTCATTGCTACAGTAAATATACACAAAACCGCTTTTGGTTGCTGCTAAATTTTGTAAATCTGCAAAGTGGTTTTTAAGGCTGTTGGCATTCCCTACCATGCTTACTTTATAATCTACTGCATTAAATTGTTCATCAAAAAAGATAACATTTATAAATGCTTTGGGGTTATTGGGTACTGCATTACTTTGAGCTGCTTGTGTTGTAAAAAAATTATTTACGTTGGTATTTGTAGTACCTGGGTTTATTTGTGCAGGTGTTACTGCACCATGCAAATTGGTAGCTGCTGCACCTGTAGCTCCACCTAAAAAGCTTGTTACAATATTTAAAATTGGTATGCTACTATTGCCACTTGTACCTGTTGTGTTGGTAAAATAATAACTCGTGCCCAATACATCTACTTTATCTCCTGCCATTACTTTTAAGGTAATGCCCAATCCTGTTTTATTTGTTGAGCTATTTAGCTTGTATAATTTTGTACTATTGGTTGCGCTAAAAGTTACATCCGTTGGGTTGTTGCCTATACCATTATCATTTACATATGCTGGCAATCCTGTTACCGTTGCTTTATCTACAATATTGGCATCTACAATATCGTAATACTTTTTTTCTGTTGCTAGCTTGGCAGTTTCTAAACTTGCTACAGGGTATTTATCTTGCTGCACTTCTTCGGTAAGCACTACTCGTACATTTCCTAAATGGTCTTTGAGCATATAATCGTAGGTAAAGGCTGCTGCTATATTTCCGGAGGCAGGCTTAAATCTGATACGCCCTTCTTCTTGTGGTACAAACTGCAATATATTGCTATAGTCAGGGGGAGTATTGGCGTCTTGTGGAGAGGTGGTTTTGCTTTCATACATCAATCCATTTATATAATTGGTTGTTGTGGTAATGGTTTTATTGTTATTGGCTGCGGTAGGTAATTCGGTGGTAATCTTTTTTAATTTATTACCTCCTGCATCATAAGTATAAGAGATAGATCCTTTACCGGGTATGGTTATTACAGCAGGTAGGTTTAGATGGTTGTATGTGATGGTTTGTATTTTTTTATTAGCATCGCTTATTATATTACCGTTTACATCATATCCATAATCAGTTGCAGTTTTGGTAGCAGCATCATATTTAAAATCTCCTAGTTTACTGTTGTTGTCATTAAACGCATCTGTTACTCCTTGTAGTTTATTACTATTGGTTTGATAGGTATAAGCAAGGTTATCAATTTGAGAGCTTGTATTTATTTTTAGCCCCCATTGCTGCATTTGTTTGATGTTGCCATTGTAATCGTATGCGGAGTTTGGGTCAGTTCCATTTATACCCATTTTTACATCAAAGTTCACGCCCGCACTTTGGTTAAATGACCCACTTGTATACTGAGTAAAATCTGCTTTTAATAATCTGTTGGCATTATCATAATCATACTCATATTTTCTATCAACTCCATCACCTGCACTACGCCATATACTTCCACTAATATTTCCGTTGTATTCTTTTTTAGCAAATGTCCCAAAGCCATCTTTGTCATATCCTAACTGCATGCCAAAATACCTATCATCGGGATTGCCTGCAGTAGTAGGAGTGCTTACAAAGTTTTTATTTACAGATGTAAGCCAACCTCTGATATTATATTCATAATCTAATTTGGCAAGTGGCGCTGCAGTAGCTGCTTTGTTACCAATTGTTTTGTTTACCAACTGTCCTAGCTTATCATACTTATTCTCTGCAATGGTTTTGTAAGTTAGAGCCATAGTTCCTCCATTTACAAGACTATTGCTGATTTTCTTTTCTGTTTTTACAACTCTTCCAAGATCATCAAAAGTCATTTTTGTTACTGCTACAGTTTCATTGCTTGTACCTCCTGCATTCTGTACTTTTTGTATGGTTACTAATGGTTGTCCTGCCCATGTATATTGAGTTGTAGAGATATCTATACCTCCTGTTATATTGGTATTTTGCGATTGTATAACCCTTCCCTTTTCATCATAAAAAACGATGCTGTATAGGTAATCATTTGTAGTGCCCAATACCTTTGTTCTGCCACCTGTTACCATTCCTTTTAGTTGAGAGGTTGCTGTATTTGCTTGCGCATAAGGCCATGTCGTATTACTCGCAGTTTCAAAATATTGATCGTATATAGTATTGTATGTTGCAGATAAACCTGTTGTATAGCTTGACAACCAGGTATAATCGTTGTAAAAAGTATTACTTAATTCTTCTTGTCCGCTGAGTGCAGGATAGGCTAAGTTGCCAATACTATTGGCTGCATGTTGTTGTTGGGTAAGGATACTAGGCCATAACCCTGTTGCTACGGGGCGATTTAGTTCATCGTATTTTGTGTACATCCACTTTGCAGTGCCTATTCTCATATTGGCATCTTGCATTAGTATCAACCTATCTCTATCATCATATACTATGCATACTTCTCCTGCACCGGGTACTTTCTTTTTTACCATCCGGTTGCGTTGGTCATATTCATATCTAAAACATTGTTCAGCAAGTAAGGTGGTTGTTAATTGATAGTTGATACCTGGTAAAAGTTTTACGCCTTCAGGTTGTATTACACAACGAAGATTGTTTAGGTCATCATAAATGTAATAGGTACATAAAAAGTCAGTATTGTTTACGCCTGTGCCATTATCTGTTATGTTTCCTATCTGCACTTTTTTTAAAATTACTTTACCTTCTTTGTCTTTAAATTCTATTACCTGTTTCTTATGTTCATCAATAGTAATGTTCTTATACAACTCTCCTGCAGGGTAGGAGCCACCAGTATTGGGCGATACCTGATAGGTACCAAAATTACCGATGGTAGCATCGTTGGTTACATTCCATATTTTTACATCATCGTTGATAGTGTTTATAAAATATTTTATCTGCACATTTCTTCGCAATGCAGGATCGGTATTACTCTCACTGCCTGCCCAACTACTGCCGGGTGCGTAGGTATCTGATGCTCTATTAAGGGGTGAAGGTTCAAAATTTGTTTTACTGTAAAAATTTGTTTCTCCGGGGTACTGTATTGTGGCAAACGCTGCCTGTTGTACCAATGCATTTGCTTTGTACGCACCGTTATTAATGTTAGTATTTCCTCCCGCATTGTTGGCTGCAAAGGGTAAATACTTAAACTGCTCCCTGTCAAACTCATCATACACAATCGGCGCAACAATATCTGCAAATTCATTGCTGCTGCTTTGCAGGCTACCTTGCTTTACAACTGTTTGTATTGGTCTGCCCAATCCATCTATATATTGTGTAGTTGTTTTTACATCGCTTACCCATCTGCCCATGAGTGCAGTGGCATTTTGCTCGGGTGCAGTTGCTTCAAATGTGCGTACGTAATTTACTTGCGCATGAACCATTGTACCAGCACATAAAAAAATACCAACAGCAATTTGTTTGCATGCAAACCTGCTTACAATAAACTTTAATGATCGTGTAAAAAAACTCATACGCTTACTTATTAAAAAGTTGAAGAAATGGTGGCAATAACACTCGGGTCTGTAGGGCTAATTTTAGAAGAAAAAACGCCATAGATACTTCCATCTTTTCCAATAATAAACTTTTCAAAATCTCCACCCGCAACTGCGTCCATATCACCATTTTTATTTTTTTTGGAAAGCCAGTCAAATACTGCATTGGTATTATTATTTATTACATTGCTTTTTTCGGCAATAATAAAATTACTGTTGTAGTTTGTTTGGCAAAACAGTTTTATCTGTGCATTGGTTCTATTCTCGTTACCAAAACTGTTACTAGGGAAAACAATTACCACAAGGCTATCGTTATATTGATTTTTTAATTGTTGCAACCCTGCAAGTTGCCCTATCTTATTGCTGTTGGTAGCAATATTTACAATCATTACTTTTTTGTTGGTAAAGCTGCTCATGTTTATGGTAACATTGTTTACATCTTTAAAACTAAGGCTGTGAAAACTTACCAGGTAAGTGGCAATAAATTTTATAAGTGTCGTTGTCATAATTTATTATTTTTAAAAACACTCAATATCGCAAGGTGTTGAGCTTGTAAAGGTTTGTAAATTATTTCCATCAAGAGAACCATCGGGAAAGCACCATGCTTTGTAACACTCCCAGGTAAATTTGTTTATCCTTCTAAACTTTACAACTTTAAGCAAGCCTGCCGTGCAAACACCATTTATACATTTGTACTGCGGCACATTGCACGGGATAGTACATGGCATACACGGTGGGTGGTTGGGGGTAATTATGCTGGGTCCGTTTGTGTTATAAGTACTGCTACATTGATTGGCATCCCATGTGGGTGTAATAAAATTGCCTGTATTAATTCCACTTATCTGTTCGCAATATGCAAGGTCATTCCGAGGCTGGTAAATGGGTGGTGCAGATGGGCAGGTGCCTGATGGATCTACAACCCAACGGGAAGAATTTGCTGTTAGACTACTAGGATTGATATCTTTTTCCTCCTTTTCTCTTACACCTGAATTAAAATTTGGATTTGATGCACATGGTTGACAACGAGTTTGCCCTGTGCCACGCCATACAGGTGTAGTATTTGATGTTAATGTACAATCTTCTACCTGCCCTGCATAGTTGTAGCATATTTTTTTGAGGATATTTCCTTCATTATCATATATCACCGACAGTTTGCCCATTCCATCATAGCTATAATAACTAGTGCGGCCACGGGCATCCGTTTCAGAAGTAATCCCATAAATTCTGTCGTATGTATAGGTTGTAACGATTGCATTTGGAAGACCGGTCCTTATCTTGTTTAGCTCCAGTCTTAAAGCTGCATCACTGGCGGGTGCATCAAGGACTAACGGATCAACTAAACCGGAAACTGTTGAATAGCTGTTGGCGCTTTTTACACTTGCCACAGGAAATTGCTTATCATAACCCCACAGGTAAACTTCCTTTATTCCGCTGGGCTTTTGCTTTTCCAAAAGGTTTCCGTAAACATCATATGCATTGTAGAGTTCCCTTGTTTCTAATGGGTTACCGGCAATCTGCATTTCTATACTTTGCGGAACAAATACCCCGGATGAAGGATTGAAAAAATTATACTTAACAAACTTATCGGTTATGGTATTATGCGCCTCTGTTGTTGAAATTACCGTTGAGTATATGTGAGCGCTCATCAGAAAATAATAAGTTTGCAGGTTATCATAGGGATGGCTGTAGGTTACTATTTTACTTTTACCATCAGATGTGTTTACCTGGGCAGTTTTAAGTTGATTGTAGGAATCGTAAGTAAAATTTGTGGTAGTGATTAAACTGTTTCCATTGGCAAAATTAGTCTCCACTTTAGAATATAACTGCACATTAAAGGTTTTGGCTGGCGAAACAAACAAATTCACTGCTCGCATCGCTGTCGAAGCTCCATAACTCGGGTTCCCCGGACAACTTATATCAAACCCACCTTCCCTGTTTTGTATCGCCCTTACGCTGTAGAAATTATTGCTGTAGTTTGCCAAATGGTAAAAGTATTCAACTGTTTTTAAGAGATTGTTGGTATTATCGTAATACTTCTCCGTCTTTAGTTTGCCTTCTAAATTTGCAGATGGTGTTGGGGGAAGTAATTTATAAGAAATATCTAGAAAAGAAGCATAATTCGACGGTATCCAAGGAGAACTATAGGGAGGATTAGTTTCATTAGGCGAAAAATAAGGAGGAGCAATATCAATGCCGGAACCATTATTTGAATAATTTGAAGAAGCAGTAGTTATATCAAATGTTTTCACCAAGTAGCCGATTGACTGATCTAAGTTATCTTTTTGGGTAACAGAAATCTGGCTGTACCCAACTAGTATATCATTAGCGTTTAATTCGCCGGATGAAGTTAATCTAGCGTGTCCACTGATGCCGTTACCGCAGGCAGTTAAAAAATTATCTGTCGTATAGTATTTAATAGTACCCATGTACTTACCGCCAGAATAGCTATATTCAGTAGTGCCAGTAAGGTCCCCTCCTACATAATTTTTTATCGTCTTAACCCTTAGACCACCGCCTGTTACAGGAATGGTAGGAGACATAGTTGATTGATGTGGTTCGTAAGTAAAAACAGATTTGCCACCGGTGGGATAAACAATCTCATACAGCATCATAGCCTGCATGAGCGTGCCGTTACAGTCTCGGCTAAATCCTAAATTTTGTGAGCCAACTGCTGACAATATCTGTGAATTAGCGCTGAGCGGACTTCCAAAAAAGGACTGTGGGATTAAGTGTGTGAATCTATATCCATTCGAAGAGTTATCAACTCCGTTAAAATAACCCCAATGATCCTGTGACAAGGAATATTTATCGACAACCGCTCCATTATAATAAAATTTATACGGGGCTTGCGAAACAGCGGTTTCGTTGCCGATGGCAACTTCATCCAGTCTTAGTCTCAAGCTGGAGGTAGCCAAGTAACCAGCATTGTTCATATTTAAACTTGGCTGAAGGCCGAGGTCAAGGGAGTTTAAGTACCCTCTGCTGCTTGGATTGATGGGGGCCTGAAAATAACTATAAGTGAAAGATGCCGTCTTTTTAACAGAATTAGTAATTTTGTCGGTTACTGTAATCTGTGATAGTTTTCGGCTTCCAGATCCGTATAAATCAGTCCTTGTAGCTAGAATAAAATCAAGAGCAACAGTTGACGTTTCCATCCGAGTTAAATAATAAGGATTGTTTATAAAGACATTTTGATGTATTTCACTTGAAACGGTAAGGTTAGGTGAATTAAATGCATAATCGATGTTAGAATTCATGGAAAAGGCGGGTACTGATGGTCCAAAATTGCTGTAAATGTATCGTATATAGTCGCCCGAGGGATGGGTCATTTTAGTGAGTAACCAGGCAGATGTAGTAGTAGCAGGTACTACCGCTGACCCCAACAGGGTACTTGTCGTTGATTCAGTCTGTTCAAACAAATATGTAATCCCATCATTATCTCTGATAGCCCAACTTACGATATTATGGGAGGGGTCAATATTTGGCAGTATTGAAAAAGAGCTTTTCTCGCCTATAAATTTTATATCTCTACTTATTTTATCAATAAAAAAGGTTATCGAATGCCCAAGAAAATTTGCCCTGAAAATATCGGGCTCACCAACCCCGTACTGTGTCATATCCGATATGGCCATTCCATTGTAAAAATTCGGGTCTGAGCAACTACTATTAGGGGGACAAAAAGTAGCCGGTGTAAACACTGCATTTTCACCAGGGTTCCCCAATCTTGAAAATATCTGCCCCATTCCTGTTATCCGTGTTCCTTCGCCGGCCAGAAAATATGTTTGAGAGGAAAAATCAACCCCACCTCTGGTTTCCACCGAAATTCTTCCTCCGGCGTTAAGGTCAAAACCTAAACCTACCCATGAAGATTCTTGGTTTACCCTTACTGGATTAGATTGATAAGATAATGTAACTGGAGATTCCAAAAACCGGCTCTTTAATGTGTAAATCGGAATACCGATATTGGTAGTACCGGTGAATTCACTTACCTGGGTATTGCCATATTTTTCAAACCCTGCCGACTCAGGAGTTCTGGGAATATTGACATTCACATAACCTATTTTTGGATTAATATTGGTTGCCCCCTGAGAAAATACAGATGTTTTGCAAACAATTAAAAAAAGTAAATTAAAATAAAAAAAATTAATAGTTTTTCTCATAATTATCCTTTGTGATTACTTAGTTATTTCAAATTTTAAAATTTATACCCCACCCTAAAAACAACTGCCTGCGTAGGCACCACATGCGTTTTGTACAAAAAGTCATATAACACTTGAAAATTTGTTCCCTTCACGTATTTTGTTTTTAGTTTTATTTTTTTTGTGATGCCGATAAGTCCACTACGCTGCCATTCGTTGCTACTTTGCAGGCTTCTTAGGTTTGTAAATACAATATTGTAATTCATCTCAAAACCACCGGTAATAAAAAAGCCCCCACCGACTCCCCCATGAGAGGAGAGTAATTTATAATCAACAAAACTTCTTGCACCAATACCACCATGCTGTAAATAAAAACTACTTACGGGTCCATACTTTAATTTGTATGCCATTCCAAGACCAACTACACTTTTATCATTTAACTTATAACCCACACTCATGCCTAGATCTGCCTGCGAGCTTGAAAATCTTGTAAGCTTGCCAAACTGAAAATTGCTGCCAAATTCTATTCGTTGTTTGAAAGTTTTTGTTTTTTGAGTATTGGGTTTAAAATTGGGTAATTCTGCATTGGTACTACTGTTGCCTGCTTTTAATACTTTATCTTTTAGCTTTGTCAGTTCTGCCTGCGCCATTTGCATATTTTGCGAAATAGCTGCCGCTGCATTTGGGCCTCCTGCGGCTATACGGTCTTGTATGAGTGAGTTTATACTTGCCCTCGTTTGCAAACCTGCAATGCTTTGCACGCCACCATAATCAGTTGGCTTACCAAACAATGAACTAAGCATACTATTTTCTGCAACATATTTTGTGAATGCAGGAATATTATGTAAAATGGTTAAGGCTGTTTCTTCCGCTTTTTTAGGATCGCTAAATATCTCTTTGTAATTACGCATGGCTTCTACGTAGTAATAGGTTTCTTTGTTTATTTTAGAGAGATATTTGCTTTTACCAATATATTTTATGGATGATGATATTAGTTGTTGTTTTCTTTCTTTAATCAGTTTAGTTATTGCTTCGCTTTCAGTAACATCTTTATCTAATTTTTTTATTTCTTGTTTTGCTTCGTCCAGTGGTTTTAGCAGATGTTTATCTAGCTGTTCATTTTGTGTATTTAGGTAATTAATACCCGTAGTAAGTTTATCGCTGTAGTCATCATATTGCGCTTTGTAATTTTCTGCAACCGTTTTCCCCTCTTGTACTTTATGTAACATACTGCTAAAAGTTATGCTTCCTTCTCCAAATAATTGTTGTGCAGTTTCAGGACTGGCTTTGTCTAACAGGTTATGTATTTTATTTTCCCATTTACTTAAGCGGATAAGTGTTTTTTCTGTTTTAGAGCTAATACGATCTGTATATTTTTGTACTTTATTATTTATTTGGGATAAGTATTTTGAAGGAATTTTTTGTAGGCTCGCAAGGTTGCTATCAGTTTGTGCCAAACTGTTGTAACTAAAACAAAAAAGAATTATAGAAAACATTGCTATTTTCAGGGCATTCATACAATTAGTTTTGTAATAAAATAGGTAGCACTATTTTATAATGTATAAATTTAGCGATAAATATTTTAATAAAATAAGATGTATTAACCCTTTTTTTTAAAAATGATATTATTTTTTTATTACGGATGTGGTTTTTACTATAAGTGCTTGGGGAGTTAGCTATTTAAAAGAATTGATTAAAAAATTAATATAGTATAAAAGATATTTCCATATTTTTAATTTGCGAAAAGTACAGCAGTATTATCTTAGCAATTGTAAAAGAAAAAAGCTATAAAAAAAAATTCGGTTTTAACTTTACAACATTAAATATATTTTTTGCGTTGTGGATAATAATATGACAGGTCGAATAATTTATTTTGTAAAACCTTTAAACCTTGAACTTTTATATTTTACTTTAGGCTTGTTAATTCCTTAAAAGTCTCCAATTTCTTTTAAATCTTTTAATAGTTGGTTCGAGTTTAAGACTCTTCCCGCCACAAATTTTTTTAAAGGAGTGCGTAAAATCCGTACTCCTTTGCTTTTGCGCAACTTGATTGTCCCATAAGTTGTCTGTATTCTTCTTTTGTGTACGGCGCATAAATTTAGATTACCACTATTCTTCTGCAAGGTTTTATGAAATAGGGTTAGATGAATTTAGATTTTTAACTAACCTGTTTATAGTGTTTGATGGGGCTTTAAAAATTTAAAGCGGATAACATTTTATGTTTGGTGCACAAAATAAAAGGTTGTAGGGACACGAACCACCGCATGGGATTTTGCAAAGCGAACTGGCGAAGTCGCTTAACTAGTTACTCCATCATTGGTAAGTATGAAAGGGATGAAATAAAACCTTCTATTGACGTAGTTAAAAATATGGCTGCTGCTCTTGATATTACTGTGGGTTTTTTTAGGTGAGAGTAAAAAAAATGAAGTGCTAAAGATACTGCCATGCTTAAAAGGGTTAATGATATTGCTAACTTCCCTGATGAAGATAAAAAACATTCTCTATACGCTGGATGCTCTTATTAAAAATGTAAAACTTAAAGTTATTTGAAATACCCAAGTCCCGTCAGAGGTTTGGGTATATTTTTTTATTGGTTCGTGAAGGCACGAACCAAGGGGAAGCTGTATCAATTTTATTTGATGCAACTGCTCCCTTTTAATAAACTATTAAAAAATAATATTAAAGACCTCTATTTATTAATTAGATGAAATTATGAGAACAGGATTTTGGTGTATATAAAATACATGTATGTCACTAAATGGAAGGCAACTTGCATTTAAAAATATGCAAAACTTACATCGTATAAATATGACTTTTAAGTATATAGACACTTATTACTAATAGAGGGATACAATATTTGCCAATCGGGAATTTATAAAAATATTATAGTACAAAATGTTCAAACAACATTTATTGTACTACAAATAAGAAAATATGAAATACACAGTATGTGGTGCTATACTAATCTACCGCTGTCTTACATTTTTAAAAATTATTTCTTGGTTTCTGCTACTGCCGCTAACTCCTAAAAAACTTGATAAATACGGTGGTGGCCTATATCCGTTAACGTATAAAGGAATGTACTCATTAAACAAATATTTTAACCTTTCTATTTTTCCACTAATGGTATTTGTAGCAGGATCATATTCGGTAGTAATTGTACCATCCATAATTTGTTCGCACGTTAGAGTTCTCACAAAAAAACTTGATCCGGTTGAATTTTCTAAAACTTGTAACCATTCTACACAAGTGCCCGGAGCAGATAAAGAATATGTGCCACTAATATTGTTTACAGTCCTGTTGTCGAAACTAATATATAACTTAGTCTCTCTTGCTGTATTAGCCTGATCTGTAACTTCAATTGAAAACTTATTATTAGGTTCAATCGAAAACTTCATCTCCGCCTTATCACTATTAATTATGTATTGTTTGTTATTTACTTTATCAATTAATGTGGCATCATAAATAAATTGAAAATACTGACTATCCAATTTCATACTATCTACAGAACGAAATTGAACAGTGGCATCAGGTATAGGTGATACTTCTTTATTAACTTTCTTACATGCTTGCAAGGTTAATAAGGCTGCTAATATTATTAATAGATTGTTTGTTTTCATTTTACTTTTTAGGTTGTAAATATTGTAAAACTTGTGGCTAAATTACTGCCAAACTTCCTTATATGAAATTTGTAAGCATGTACAAACTATATACAAAATAAAAATTAGCAGAATTAAAAGCTTTTTGAGTACCATGGTACAGCATTAAAATTTATAGAAAGTATCTTAAAAACGGGATTGCAAAAACAAAATCGCCAGTATATGCATTTTAGCGCAGGAGTTACAACTGCTCATGCAATAGGCAGTAGGCATGGCAAACCAGTTATTTTGCATATAAATGTAAAAACAATGGTGGAAGCAAGTTTTACTTTTTATTTATAGGACAATAATATTTGGTTGATAGATAATGTGCCCATTCAATATATTTCACAATGAAAAGAACGTTTGTAATAGGAGATATACATGGCGGGCTCAAAGCCTTGCAACAGGTTTTGCAGAAAGCTGCTGCTACAAAAAATGATACGCTTATTTTTTTAGGCGATTATGTAGATGGCTGGAGCGAATCTGCACAGGTTATAAATTATGTGATCAGTTTATCAAAACAACAAGCCTGTATTTTTATTAAAGGCAATCATGATTTATGGTGCGAAGAGTGGCTAAGGAGTGGTGCAACCAACAGCACCTGGCTTTTGCATGGCGGCAAAGAAACAGTAAGCAGTTATGCTGATGTGGATACCATAAAAAAAATGCAGCATCTTCAATTTTTAGAAGCCATGCCATATTACCATATTGATGAATACAACAGGTTATTTATTCATGCAGGATTTACCTCTATGCATGGGCCGCAAAAAGAATTTTATTTATCTAATTTTAGCTGGGACAGAACCCTGTGGGAGATGGCTATAACAATGGATGAGCGAATAAAAAAAGATTCGCTGTTGTTTCCCAAAAGATTAAAATTATTCAGTGAAATTTATATTGGCCACACACCTACTTTATATTATAACATAACTGTACCTATGAATGGCTGCAATGTTTGGAATATAGATACTGGTGCAGCTTTTACCGGTAGGCTAAGCATTATGGATGTGCATACCAAAAAATTTTGGCAAAGCGATATGTTGCAGGATTTATATCTTGAAGAAAGAGGCAGAAATAAATAATAATTTTTTTGAAATTACATTTTGACGGATACTTTATTGAAATTATATTTACCACACAGCAGGGGAATTAGCTCATCTGGTAGAGCGCAAGCATGGCATGTTTGAGGTGATCGGTTCGAGTCCGATATTCTCCACAAAAAAGGATAAATTAAAAATATTGGTTTGTCCTTTTTTTTTGATTGTGCATTAGTGTGGTTACCTTAAGCTCACATAACTGTATTTATTTTTCTGGTCTTTAAAAGATTAATTTTTTAAGTAACTTTTTTTTGAATAATTAATTTTCCCCTCCTATACCTAAAGCATCAGCGCTGTACCGGTAAAATAATTTTAAATAGTGCACCCTCATTTTCATTAGAACTGGTTACAATCATTCCATTATGGTTATCTGCAATTTTTTTTACAAGTGCCAATCCTATTCCTGTGCCTGCAAATTCTTGTTTTCCATGTAGGCGCTGAAATATCTCAAAAATTTGATGTGCATATTTTTGGTTAAATCCAATACCATTATCCAGTACATTAATGCTGCAATAATGATAATCCGGATTTAGCCGGTATGTAGTTACCTCTTCAGGGGATAACACGGCAGAGGTAATTTTTATTGTAGGCTCAATATCGTTTTTAGAAAACTTTAAAGCATTACCAATAAGATTATAAAAAAGCTGGTTCATTTGCAGGGGTATGGCCTCTATTACCGGAAGTACGTCTATGGAGAGTGTTGCATTTTTCTGGCTGATGAGCAACTCATAATCTATCACAATATCTTTAATAATTTTATTAAGATCTGTAGCTACAAATACTTTATCTCTGGAGCTTAACCTGGAAAATTCCAGCAGGTCATTTATAAGCAGTGACATTCTTTTTGCTGCTTTGGCTATTTTTTCAATGTATACTTTGCCTTCTTTATTTAGGTCATTAGCAACATTTTTAAGCAGCATGTCCGAAAAAATATTAATTTTTCTAAGTGGCTCCTGCAGGTCGTGGCTTGCTACATATACAAATTGCTCCAGGTTTGCATTTAATAAAGTAAGGTCATTATTTACAGTATTAAGTTCTTCGGTTTTAAGGTCTACTTTTTTTGCAAGCTCTGTCTCAGTAAGCTTTTGCATAGTTATATCCTGCGCAAGTCCTGCCATTAAAAAAGGTTTTTTTTGTTCATCAAAAAAAGTTTTTCCACTGGATTGTATTACCCTTGTTTCTCCTGTATTTGCCTGCTGTATGGTATACTCTATATTTAAAATACCACCATTTTCATACTTTAACGCATTTTCTATTTTACTAGCAATAGTGTTGCTATAAGGTAGCAGGCTAAAAATTTTTTTTGCTGTTATATTGTTACCATTATTAATGCCCAGCCATTCTTTCAATTTATCGTTAAAAGTAATCAGATTGGTTTCCGGCTCCCACTCCCAAGTGCCAAGGTTTGCCACTTCAATTGCTGTACGCAGTTTAGTTTCTGCAAGCATGAGTTTTTGTTTTGCTACAACGCTCGCCGTTACATCTATGGCCATATTTAAAATAGAAATTACTTTCCCGCTTTCATCCAATATAGGTTTGTACGTAAAATTAAACCAGTATGTTTTTATTTCATTATCTACCTCCAGCATGCATTTTTGTTCGTTGGCATGATAGGCAATTCCGGTATTAAAAACATTATCCAGTAAATCCAGAAAAGGCTGATCGTTTAATTCCGGTAATGCATCTGCCAGTTTTTTTCCTAGTATCGCTACACTTTTGCCCATGAGCGAAATCATTTTGTCATTTGCAAGGTTTATAATAAGATCTCGGGTGTTGTACAGGGCTGTAGCAACTGGCGCATTCATAATTAATTTCTCCATAAAAACGCTGCTCTGTTCTGCTTTTTTTCTTTCCTGCACCAGTATGGTAACATCTATGGCATGTATAAAAATACCTTCCACATTTCCTTCCCTGTTTTTTATGGGGTTGTATATCAGGTTAAAATAAAATTCAGTCAAACCTTTATCATCTACATTTAAATTAAGTTTTACCTCATCTGTTTTGTAATCTTTTTTGTTTATAAAAACATTATCCAGTATAACATTAATACCTTGCAATGCCATTTCTGGAAATGCTTCTTTAACACTTAGTCCGATAATAGATTTTTCTTTTTGATTAAGCAATGCATGGTATAATTTATTGGCATATTCAAAAACATGATCCGGACCTTTTAAAATAGCTATAAGTGCAGGGGCATCATCAAATAAATTAGTAATATTTATATCCATATTTGTCCTCAATATTTAGTAAAGTATCATCAACGAATATGCCAGTTAATTTTACAGTAGTTAATAATAAAAAGCAGGGGCTCTTTAATTTTTTTTAGATAAAACAATTGTTATTTTCACTACAGGCATTTACTGTACGAAGTTTGTATTGTATAATCGTAAAAAAATTCTTAAGCAAAGTCTTATTAATATTACAAAAAATAAATGGCATGAAGTTAACGGCTCTTTTTAAAGATTTTTTTGCAAGCGAAAAAGCCGGCGGTTTAATATTACTTGCCGCTACCATTTTTTCTCTCATCTTATCAAACACTGCATGGGGAGCGGGTTACATTCATTTGTGGCATATAAATGCAGGTGGTTTAAGTGTGACACACTGGATAAACGATGGCTTAATGGCCATATTTTTTTTACTCATTGGGCTGGAGCTGGAAAGGGAAATTTACCTCGGCGAATTATCGGATATAAAAAATGCAGCATTGCCCGTGGCAGGTGCGATAGGTGGTATGATTGTACCGGGTTTACTTTTTTTTATTTTTAATTTTAATACCACTACTTCGTCGGGCATAGGAGTGCCCACCGCTACAGATATTGCTTTTGCACTGGGTATATTATCGCTGTTGGGCAAAAAAGTTCCTGCCTCACTTAAAATATTTTTAACGGCACTGGCAGTAACTGATGACCTAGGTGCTATTTTAATAATAGCCATATTTTACAGTAAAGGAATTATTTTACTTAACCTCGGTATTTCTCTTGCAGTATGGATATTATTATTGGTACTAAAAAAATTAAAAGTAAAAAACCTCATACCATATTTAGCTGGCGGTATAGTAATGTGGTATTTTATGCATTATTCCGGCGTACATGCTACCATAACTGGCGTGCTGTTGGCCTTTGCTATTCCGTTTGATAAAGGAGATGAAAAATCTCCGTCGTATATGCTGCAGCACTGGCTGCACAAGCCAGTGGCGTTTTTTATATTACCTGTATTTGCATTAGCCAATACAGCTTTAGTTATTACCGCAGGCTGGCAAAGCAATTTTTTATTACCGCATAGCAAGGGTATTATTGCAGGCTTGCTTGTAGGAAAACCACTCGGCATTAGCTTGTTTTGTTTTACTGCATCAGCCCTCGGTTGGTGCCGCCTGCCAGATGATATTGGCTGGAAACAAATAATAGGTGCAGGCTTTTTAGGCGGTATTGGTTTTACTATGTCTATTTTTATAACACTTCTTGCCTTTGATGATGAAGCAATAATTAACAGTGCAAAATTGATGATACTCGTGGCTTCATTTGCTTCTGGCACCATCGGTTTTTTATTACTAAAACAAACCCTAAAAAAAGATATTGCAGAAGATTAGAAAACCTTAATGCCAGGGTTTTGCAATAATCTATTTTTTAGATACCAATTTAGGAATGCAAAGGAAAATATATTTTCTTCCATTTGATAACGTTATTTGTAACTTATTTTATAAAAAAGTTGGTGATGTCACGATTATTTTAACTTCAAAACTTGGTATTGTACCATTAATTATTACGCCTATTTATTTAGCTACCAAAGTAGGACTGTATTCGTTTTCAGTATCGCTGCGTAAACAATCAACCGAAGAAAATTTTTTAAAAAAAAGGTCTTTTAAAATAAATCCCCAGGCTACAGCAAAGGGCAATGCTTTTAAAGAATAATCTATCACAAAAGTGCGCACGGGCTTTGTAAATGCATCTGTAGGGCTTAGGCCGCCCAGTAAAAGCACAAATAATATTAGTGCAATATTTACCGGCGATTTCATTTTTTCTCCCTGCAG
>JANXXM010000087.1 GCA_025350645.1 Ferruginibacter sp. | reverse complement strand
AATGATAATTTGAAATTGTACAGCAATTATTATTTACAATTTATTTCTTTTTAAGTCTATTACAAAAAAATCTATTCTATTTAATTTTTGTATTATAAAAAAATATTGATATGCAGTACAAAATCATACAATTAATAGCTTTTTGTTATGATAAAAGAATTAATGTAACCTCTAAAATTTAAATGAATATACCATTTTATAACACAATATATAACGAATTTAAAAGCTGTTAAGTATTTTGAAATCATGAATTTTATTCAAATTTTAAATACATTTTTCATTCGAAATTTTACTACACTTTTACCTTAATTTTTTTAAAAAATCTTCCTTAATTATTTTTTTATTTAATGTACTATAAACCAATTGGCAATAAAATGATAAGCTGCAAAGCCATGAAGCGGCATCAATTTTGATAATGCTACAAAAAATAAAGTAATTTGTTTTTAACAGGTTTTATTTTAATGAAAGAAGATATTTTTTTACACAAATAAAATCAACTTTTCTATTAATAAAATCAAAATATATAATCTATAAAAATCCGTTTTATGAAAATAAAATTTACGCTTTTCCTGTTATGCATCGTTGTATTAACATCATTAAGTTTCAAAAATAAAGTAAAAAAAAGTTTTCACAACTTTAGAAGTGGGGGAGCTGCAGCAGCTTTTAATATCGGTTTTACAGGTGCCCCGTTTGATAACAGTGGCAGCACTTGTAGCAATTGCCATGGTGGAGGTAATTATAACCCAACGATTTCCCTTTCGCTTTTAAACAGTTCTAATGTACCTGTAACTACTTATACAACGGGTATGAGCTATACCTTACGTATAGCTATTGTGCCCGTGTCCGGCTCCCCGCTTTTTGGGTTTCAAACCACCTCTGTAAAACAAAGTGATAATAGCAATTTAAATAACTGGGGAGCGGCTTTGCCTGCCAGTGTAAGAAACACTTTAACAACAGGTGGCAATGCAAGAAATTATATAGAACAAAGTGCTGTTTTAGGAACGGGTGTAATAAACATTCCATGGACTGCACCCGCTGCAGCCACCGGGGCTATAAACTTTTATGCAGTAGGTAATGCAGTGGATGGAACAGGCGACCCCAGTGGCGATAATGTAACCAACCCTGCCGTTTTAAGTATTGCCCAGGCGGTGCTGCCTATTACACTAATATCTTTTACTGGTACACCCATAAAAAATACTGTGAAATTAAACTGGCAAACGGGTGTAGAATTAAACAACGCTTTTTTTGTAATAGAGCATAGTGCAGATGGTAATAATTTTACAGCAATAGCTACTATAAACAGCCAGGGAATTACAAGCACAGGTTTTGAATATACTTACACAGATGTAAATGCGGTGACTGGTAAAAATTATTATCGCCTTGTACAGACAGATTTGGATGGCACTAAAACTTTTTCTGGTATTATACTGATAAAAACGAGCGAAAGAGAATGGGCGGTTTATCCCAACCCCGTTATAAATAAAATAACCCTGAAGGGAGTGGCAGATTTAAACGGCAGCACTTATAAAATATTTACACAAACAGGTGCGGAAGTAGCAGTAGGGCTGCTGCGCAATAACGAGATAAATGTACATGCCTTAAAAACCGGTACTTATTATGTACGAATTATAGAAAAAAATACGAACAACAATACATGGAAATTTATAAAAGAATAAAATTTTTATTTTGATGCAAATTAGATACATCAGTGACTAGTGGTTTAAGAAATAATTTATTTATTTTTAAAATTGGTTTTTAACCTGCACAAAACTCCACGCAAAAAAAGGAAATAAAATCAAAACAGATAGCCACCAAAAGCCATTAAAAAAAAACCAGAAAAGCAGGCAGAGCAAGAGCAAATAAAAGGGGTATAATATAAAAAGCATACCTGTTAATACACTGTCATAATGATCTATTTTACTAAATTTTTTAAAAGCAAATTTTTGCAGGGGAATATATAATGGAGCATGTAAAATATAACCAATTATTGCAGGAAGAGCAAGCAGCAGTTTTTTAAAATTAGAAACCGGAACTGTAAATTTTTTTTGAATGGTTATTTCACCTGCAGGTTTTATCTGCACAATTAAATTTGTGAGTTGTGTTTTTAATACATTATTTATCAGCTGTACTTTTGTGCCATAAGTATCATTACCAGCGCTATTAATATTTTTACTGGTAATATCATTTCCAAAATTTAATTGTATGTTTTTTCCAAAGCTGGTAAAAGAATTATAGTTAATACCCAGCGGAATTATTTTTAGCGGAATGCCCTGTTGCCAGGCACTTATAGCCAAACGTGCGGTTCCCTTTTTTAGGGGCCGGAGGCACCATTCATTCACACATTTACCTTCGCTAAAAATAAGCACAATACCATTATTTTTAAAAACTTCTATGCAATCATCAAATGTTTTATAATTGTGTTCCAAGTTTTCTACCCCTTCGCTTACCCTGTATACTGGCAGCATTTTAAGGGAGTGCAGCATTTTGCTTATCCCTTTATTTTTAAATGCATCTCCCCTTGCCAGCGAGTAAATGGGTTGTTTAAAAATAGACGATAACAAAATGGCATCTAAAAAAGAATTGGGATGGTTTGCTGCAATAAGTACAGGCCCTCTACTATTAAGCAAGTCTTTTTGGTTGATGCGCAAATGCCTGCACCAAATATAAAACGCCAGTTTTGCAGGAAATTTTAAAAAGCTATATAGCAAAGGGTTTATTTTTGAAATAAAAATTAATTTAATTGCGGGTCTGTCGGGTAGTGTATCAATAATTTATATTTTCCGCCAAGCTTTATCAGGCTTTCATTCCACAGCTTTTCATGTGCTGTGTTAAAAACAAGTTTACTATTTGCTTCTGTGAGGAGCCAGGTTTCTTCTGCTATTTCCTCCTCCAGCTGTCCTTTGGTCCACCCGCTGTATCCTAGAAAAAATTTTATTTCTTTAGCGGCTATCGTATTATTTTTAATAAGCGTTTTCAGCAATTCAAAATCGCCGCCCCAGTAAATATTCTCTGCTACTTTCTGGCAGTCAGAAAAATGTTCAGGGTAATTATGCAGGTAATGAAGTGTATCTGTTTGTACAGGGCCACCGCTATAAACGGGTAAAGTATATCCTTCCATATCTGGTATTAATTCATCCAGCGTATCTTCGCATATTTTATTTAAGGTAAAACCAAATGCTCCATCATCTTCGCTAAAAGTGCATAACAAAATAACGCTTCTTATAAAAGGAGGATCTTTTAAAAACGGTTCAGCTATTAAAATATGGCCACTTGCTGGTGCTATCATTTTTGTAAAGTAATAATTTCTGTTTAAAAGTTTTTAAAAATTTATGCAGCGTTAATTATATGAAAAATAAAACGGCTATGGTTTTGAAAAAAGGGTAAGTATATTACATTTGCATTTACTGCAAAGTTGCTTAAAAAAATTTCATGAAAAGAATTTTCCCCGTTATTACCGTACTCATTACAATTAGTTTACTGGGTCTTATTTTTTTTCAGATATTATGGCTTATCAGTGTAAAAGATTTTAAACAGGCTCAGCTAAAGGAAAATCTAGAAAAAGCTACAGGCAGGGCAGGGCTGAGACTTATGGATGAAAAGCCTGCATTTGTTGCTCCACGTAAGAGTGATCTTCTAATGAGTACAGGAAGTTTCTATATGGACTTTATGAAACATGCCGTAAGAAACCGCTTTAGCAAAGATGAAATAAATACTATCGTAAAAGAATCTCTTGAAGAAAATAACATAAAAAATGTGCCTTATGAATTTGCTGTTACAGATGCCAACCTTGTAGGGGATGTAATTGCTACAGATAATTTTTCGAGGTACGATGCAGATTCCAATACAGAAAAAAAATTGTTTTTATTGGCACCTCCATCGGGTAGTAATACAGAAAATTTGGTGCCGCAGGAGTGGCTTATCGTCATTGTACCCCATCAAAGTGATATTGTACTTAAAGGAATTACCTGGTTTATTCTTGGTGCAATTCTTTTTACACTTATTATCGTGTCTGCATTTTTTCTTACCATACGTACCCTTCTTCGACAGAAAAAAATTGGAGAAATAAAATCCGATTTTATCAACAATATGACGCATGAGTTTAAGACACCGCTGGCCACCATATCTCTTGCAGTAGATGCCCTTAAAAATGAAAAAGTATCAGGCGATAAAGAGAAGACAAATTATTTTACAGGCATTATTAAAGAAGAAAATAAGCGAATGAACAAACAGGTGGAAGCTATATTGCAGGCAGCTTTGCTGGATAAGCAGGAGGTACAGTTAAACCTGAAAAGATTATCTGCAAACGAACTAATAAATAATGCGGTAAATAATATTTCGCTGCCGATGGCAGAAAAAAACGGGCAGCTTATTGTAAAGTTGGATGCGGAAAAAGATATTATAATGGCAGATGATGTACATTTTACCAATTTTGTAAATAACCTGCTGGATAATGCATTAAAATATTCTAAAGAAAATCCTCTTATAAAACTTACCACATCTAACCACAATAATTTGCTCAAAATAAAAATTGAGGATAATGGCATTGGCATGAATAAAGAAACGTTATCCAGAATATTTGAAAAATTTTACCGGGCTCATACCGGCAATGTGCACAATGTAAAAGGTTTCGGGCTGGGGCTTAGTTATGTAAAAACCATGGTAGAAGCCCACAAAGGCACTATAAAAGCGGAAAGTATTTTAGGAAAAGGCAGTAGCTTTATTATATCGTTTCCCTTAGCTAAATAACTACAAAATTTAGCTATTCACATTATTTCCACAGCTATTCACATTATTTGCAGCCAAAAGGCGGTAAAAAAGGGCTTATAAGCCCAACTGCGCTGCATTAGCAGCTTGTGGAAAAATATGTTTTTCCTAAAAAGTGCCTAAAAGTGGGAAAAAGTGTTATTTTGTGTCAATAATTATTTAAATAACAAATTTTCATTTCATGGTTAGCTTTTTAGGCGAATATGAATCCACCATCGATGCCAAAGGACGTTTCCTTTTGCCGGCAGCGTTTAAAAAACAGTTGCCCAAAGATGATGAAATCCAGTTCGTCATAAACCGTGGTTTTGAAAAATGCCTTACCCTTTACCCACTACAAAGCTGGAAACCCATTTTTGCAAACATAAGCAAGTTGAATGATTTTGATCCTAAAGTGAGGGCATTTCGCCGTAATTTTTTAAACGGTGCATCGCCTTTGGAAATGGACGGCGCAGGTAGATTATTGCTTCCAAAAAATTTACTGGAGCATGCAGGGTTAGACAAAGATATTGTACTCGTAAGTGCCTTAACCAAAATAGAAATATGGGATAAAAGAACGTATGAAAAGATTTTTGAAAACATGAGCCCGGAAGAATTTAGCAGCATAGCTAATGCGGTAATGGGTAAACAGGAAGAATAGATTATTAGTTGCATAGTTGATTATGCCGAATGTTTATAATTGAAATGTTGAAAAATGAAAGAAGTGAAAATGATTAAAAACGTTGAATCAACTAATCACCCAGTCAGCCAAAATGATGTTGAAGCAATTCATCAGCCAGTTGGGCAATATCATATTCCCGTTTTACTAAAAGAAGCTGTAGAAGCATTGAATATAAAAGAAGATGGGGTGTATGTGGATTGCACATTTGGCGGTGGCGGGCATAGCAGGGAGATTTTAAAAAAGTTGGGCAAAGATGGCAGACTCATTGTTTTTGACCAGGATGAAAATGCAAAAAAAAATGTGCCGAATGACGATCGTGTAATTTTTATACCACAAAATTTTCGATATCTGCAGCGGTTTCTACGCCTGCATAAGCTACAGCAGGTAGATGGAATACTGGCAGATCTTGGTGTATCCAGTTACCAGTTTGACACAGCCGAAAGAGGCTTTAGTACACGCTTTGATGCAGCGCTAGATATGCGGATGGATAACAGGCAAACACAAACGGCAGCAACAGTGCTTAATAGTTTTAACGAATTGGAGTTGCACAAAATGTTTGAAAAATTTGGTGAAGTAACCAATGCAAAAACACTGGCAAAAAAAATAATAGAACAAAGAGGAATAAAACCGTTTACTACCATTAATAAATTTAAACAGGCCATTGCCGAAGTGGTAAAGGGCAACCCGAATAAATATTTTGCACAGGTTTTTCAGGCATTGAGGATAGAAGTAAATGAAGAAATAAAAGTGTTGGAAGAAATGCTTATGCAAATAACAAGTGTTTTAAAAGAAGGGGCAAGAGTGGCTATAATAACTTTTCATTCGCTGGAAGATAGAGTAGTAAAAAATTTTTTTAAAACAGGTGCTGTAAATGAATTGGAAAAAGATGATGTGTATGGCACAAAAACAGAAAGCCCGTTTAACATCATCACAAAAAAACCACTCTTACCCACAGCAGCAGAGCAAAAAATAAACAGCCGCTCCCGCAGTGCAAAATTGAGGATAGCATCAAAAAAATAAATGGAGAAAAAAACAAAAAATATTGAGGCTAAAATGCCGAGGGCAGACTGGAAAAAAGTTTTTAATTATAACAGGATAGTTAAGAACATTCCTTTCTTTTTGTTTTTGGCAGTGCTGGCTGTTTTGTATATATACAACGGGCACCATGCAGATAAACTGATAAGAAAAATAGCAGTTACAGAAAAAAATATTAAAGAGCTGGAATACGAATATAAAGCAGTAAAAAGCGATTTGATTTTTAGAAGCAAAGTCAGCGAACTGGTAAAAGCCGTAGCGCCATTGGGTTTAAAGGAACCAAAAGTACCGCCAATGATTATTGGTAATAGCACAAAAGAAGTAAAATAAAGTGTAAGAATTAATGCTGGTAATGAGTTTAAAATAAATGTTAAGTTATAAAATACCTGATTTTTCTCCCGATTTAAGGAGAAAACTTACTGGAGTGGTTGTAGAAAATTTGTAATGGATATACGCAAAGATATATTATGGAGAGTTTACCTGTGCTTTTTGTGCATGGTATTACTTTGCATTTTCGTACTTGGCCGTGCCATTTACATACAAAGAGTACAGGGCAGTTTTTGGCGGGGAATGGGTGATAGCCTGCATTTAAAATACCAGCCTATAGTAGCAGAGCGGGGAAGCATTTACAGTGAAGATGGAAATATGCTAAGTACATCTATACCGGTATTTGATGTATTTATAGATTTTGCTGCAGATGGTTTAAGAGAAAAGGATGGTAAGCGTTTTAATGAGAATATTGATTCCCTGAGTTACTGCCTGGCAAATTTATTTAAAGATAAAAATGCTGCTGAATATGGTAAAGAACTAAAACGTGCCTTTAGCGAAAAAGACCGCTATTTTTTATTAAAAAGAAAAATGCCTTTTGAGGAATATATTCAGATGAGAAATTTTCCTTTGGTACGGCTGGGCAGAAATAAAAGTGGATTTATAATAGATGCAAGGGATAAAAGAATAAATCCTTATGTGCTGCTTGCAAACAGAACAATAGGATTATCCCGTCAAGATTCTACAAAAAATGTGGGGCTGGAACTTACGTATGATAGTTTGCTAAAAGGCACTACAGGACAACGTTTGATGCGTTACTCCGCAGGAACTTATTTACCTGTGGAAGGAGCAGAGCTGGACCCTGTAAATGGAAAAGATATAGTAACAACACTGGATACCTATATACAAGATGTGGCCGAAAATGCATTGATGAATATGCTGATTGCTAACAACTCGGTACATGGTACTGCTATTGTGATGGAAACAGCAACCGGCAAAATAAAAGCCATTGCTAATTTAGGAAAACAGCCTGATGGAAGTTATATAGAAGACTTGAATTACGGTATCGGAAAAAGAACGGAGCCAGGTTCTATTTTTAAATTAGCTACATTAATGAGTTTGCTGGAAGATAAATATGTAGATACAAATACTATTGTGAATTGCGAAGGTGGTGCTAAAAGTTTTTATGGGCTGGTTATAAAAGATTCTCACATGGGCACAGGCGATATTTCTGTAAAAGATGCCTTTGCAGAAAGCAGTAATGTAGCTTTTGCAAAACTTGCAGATCAGTATTATCATAATGAACCTGCAAAATTTAGAAATCATTTGCATAAAATGAGATTGGATACAACGACCGGTGTAGATATCATTGCTTCTTCTGGTTTTCCTGTAATAAAAAAATTAAAAAACTGGGGGCCTACTTCTATTCCTTACATGGCGCATGGGTATGAAGAACTGGTAACACCCCTGCACATGCTTACATTGTATAACGCTGTAGCAAATAATGGAAAAATGATGCGCCCCTATCTGGTAAGTTCTATAAAGGAATATGGCGTAACCATAAAAAATATTGATCCGGTAGTGCTAGATCCTCAAATATGTAGCGCCGAAACAGTAGGCAAATTAAAATCTTGTATGCTGCGTGTAGTAGACTGGGAGCATGGTACAGCCCACGCTATTAAAGATAGTATTTATCAGATAGCAGGGAAAACAGGTACCGCAGTTTCTGCTCAGGATAACAGGGGGTACAATAAAGGCAACAAAATTTACCAGGCATCTTTCATAGGATATTTTCCGGCAGCGGCACCAAAATATACTATGGCTGTGGTAATTCAAAACAGTAAAGAATCTAAACTGGTATATGGCGCAGCGGTATCTGGTGCAGTCTTTAAAACCATCAGCGATAAATTATACGCCCGCTATTTAAGTACTGCTACCTACAATACAGCATTGGTAAAGGACAGCATCATAAACAATGCTGTAGGAATGAAAATGGATGTCAGATCTATTTTTGGATATATGGCTATTCCTTTTACAGATTCATCTACTACAGGATCCTGGAGAAATATTGCGTTCGCACAAAACACGGTAATAATGCGATCTTCTGCTAATACAGGTTTAGCATCTTTAACAACGCCGGATGTTACGGGCATGGGTTTAAAAGATGCTGTTTATCTTTTGGAAAATAAAGGATTAAAAATAAATATACAGGGCAAAGGAAAAGTAATAAATCAAAGTATGGCAGCAGGAACAATATTTACTAAAGGTCAAAAAATCTCATTGTTTTTAAATTGATATGTTAACCGACTTACTATATAAAGTAAAAATAAAAACTGTAAACGGAAGCACAGGTATAAGCGTAACTGCTTTGCATATAGATAGCCATACTATAGAAAAAGGAAGTTGTTTTATTGCTGTAAAAGGAAGTGTAACTGATGGATATCAGTTTATAGATGCTGCAATAGAAAAAGGTGCAGTAGCAATTGTTACAGAAAAAATACCTGCAGTTTTAATAGAGCATATTACTTACATAGAAGTAGAGAACAGTGCTGTGGCGGCAGGTTTGATGGCGCATAATTTTTATGGGGAGCCTTCTGCAAAATTTAATTTAATTGGTGTAACGGGCACAAACGGAAAAACAACTATTGCTACTATTTTGTTTAATCTTTTTACAAAACTGGGGTACAAATGCGGCTTGATAAGTACAGTACAAAACCAAATTGAAACAGCAATTATACCGGCTACACATACCACGCCTGATGCCATACATTTAAATGCTTTGCTTAAAAAAATGAGCGATGCAAACTGCGAATATGTTTTTATGGAATGTAGCAGTCATGCTATAGATCAACAACGAATTGCAGGTTTAATTTTTAAAGGGGCAATATTCAGTAACATCACACATGATCATTTAGATTATCATAAAACCTTTGATGAATACATAAGGGTAAAAAAATCATGGTTCGATAGCCTACCCTCAACCGCATTTGCAATAAGCAATGCAGATGATAAACGTGGTGCGGTAATGATGCAGAACACAGCAGCAAAAAAATATTTTTATAGTCTTAGAACAGTAGCAGATTTTAAAGGAAAAATTCTGGATAATAGTTTATCTGGCCTGCACATGCTGGTAAATGATGTGGAAGTTTATTTTAAACTGATTGGAGAATTTAATGCATACAATTTATTAGCGGTATATGCTGCGGCTGTTTGTCTTAAACAAAATAAAGAAGAGGTACTACTTGCATTAAGCAATATTACCGGTGCAGAAGGAAGATTTGATTACGAAGTAAGCATTACAGAAAAAGTGGTGGGTATTATAGACTATGCACACACGCCCGATGCATTATTGAATGTGCTTGCTACCATAAAAAATTTACGCAAAGGGCACGAAAAAATAATTACTGTTATTGGCTGCGGCGGTAACAGAGATAAAACCAAAAGGCCTGTAATGGCTGAGGTGGCCTGTGAATACAGTGATAAAGTAATTCTTACATCTGACAACCCCCGAAATGAAAAACCAGAAGATATTTTAAAAGATATGGAAGCTGGAGTAAACGTGGTTGCAAGAAAAAAATGTATTACGATAGCGGACAGGAGAGAGGCCATAAAAACGGCAGTAAGCCTGAGTGCCAAAGAAGACATTGTATTGGTAGCAGGAAAAGGGCACGAAAAATACCAGGAAATAGCAGGAGTAAAATATGATTTTGATGATAAGAAAGTGTTGAGAGAAATGTTTGAATTGCTGGGTAAATGAAAAGCAAATGGGTAAATGTGCAGATATGCAAATGCGAAACGATCAAAAAAAAGCGAAGGATAAATTAAGCTAAATGGATAGCATGTTAGCAGATTTTATTTTAAGAAAAAAATTTTTAACTGTAAAAAAGATTTAAGTTAATCGCATCTGCAAATTTTCCGATTTGCACATCTGCACATTTTAAGTATTTATGCTGTATCATCTTTTTGACTGGATTACAAATCACTGGACAAATTCAAAATTCCCGGGAAGCGGATTGTTTCAATTCATCAGCTTCAGGGTATTTCTTGCATTGATTTTTTCTCTGGTTATTACAACAGTGTACGGTAAAAAATTAATTCAGTATTTATTAAAAAAACAGGTGGGCGAAACGGTGAGAGACCTTGGCCTTGCCGGGGAACAACAAAAAAAAGGTACACCAACAATGGGCGGGCTCATTATAATTTTAGCCATTCTGTTGCCTACTTTTTTTCTGGCAAACCTGGATAAAGTATATATACGCCTTATGATGTTGTGCACCGTATGGCTTGGTGCTATTGGGTTTATAGATGACTATCTTAAAATAAAAAGTAAGCGACAGGCTAAAGCGAAAGGTGCAGAGTACAAAAAAAGTGACAGTGACGGACTTGCAGGAAGATTTAAAATATTTGGACAGGTAGGCATAGGTATCATCATTGGTGCTACACTATATTTTAGCCCAAGCGTTACAGTAAAAAGAGAAGTTGTGAGTACACAAAATACATCAGTATTGCAGCGGGGCGAAAAACAACTGAATGAAGATTCGATAATGATTGATGGAAAGCAGCATCGTTTTGTTACTGTAAAAACACCGATCACCACTATTCCTTTTGTAAAAAACCATGAATTTAATTACGCAAAATTATTACCCAAAAGTTTAGAAGATTATACCTACATCGTTTATATACTCATTGTAATATTTATTGTAACAGCGGTTTCTAATGCAGCAAATATTACTGATGGGTTAGATGGTTTGGCAACGGGTATTTCGGCCATTATTGGTATTTGCCTCGGCATATTTGCTTATGTGAGCGGCAACATAAAATTTGCAGAGTACTTAAACATTATGTACATACCAAACCTTGGTGAGCTTTCTATTTTTATTGCAGCTTTTGTAGGTGCATGTGTAGGGTTTTTATGGTACAATGCTTACCCTGCGCAGGTTTTTATGGGCGATACGGGTAGCCTTGCACTCGGCGGTATTATTGCGGCACTTGCCATCATTGTAAGAAAAGAATTGTTAATTCCTATTTTTTGCCTTGCATTTTTTGTAGAGTTATGCAGCGTAATGATACAGGTAAGTTATTTTAAATACACAAAGAAAAAGTATGGCGAAGGCCGAAGGGTTTTTCTAATGAGCCCGCTACACCATCATTATCAAAAAAAAGGATATCATGAAAGTAAGATAGCCGTTCGTTTTTGGATACTTACCATTCTTTGTGTGGCAGTGGCAATTGTAACATTAAAGCTGAGATAGGCAAAATGAAAAAACGAATTGTTATACTAGGCGCAGGGGAAAGTGGAATAGGCACAGCAATGCTGGCAAAAAAAAATGGCTATGATGTTTTTGTAAGTGATGGCGCAAAAATAAAAGACAATTACAAAGCAGATCTTTTACATAATGAAATAGATTTTGAGGAAGGTTTTCATACAGAAGAAAAAATATGGAATGCAGATGTGGTGATGAAGAGCCCGGGAATACCGGAAAAAAATGAACTGGTAAAAAAAATACGATCAAAAAAAATAGAGATAATAAGCGAAATAGAATTTGCTTATCAGCATAAAGGAAACAGTAAAATTATTGCAATAACAGGCAGTAATGGTAAAACAACCACTACCTCACTCACGTATCATATATGCAAACTTGCGGGCGAGGATTGTGCAATGGTGGGTAATATAGGATTTTCATTTGCAAGGCAGGTTGCAGAAGATCCAAAAAAATTATATATAGTAGAAGTAAGTTCTTTTCAGCTGGATGATATAAAAACTTTTCGGCCGGATGTAGCGGTAATAACAAATATAACTGAAGATCATTTAGACAGGTATGAGTACAATATAAATAATTATATAAAGAGCAAATTCAGAATAATAGAAAACCAAACAGCAGATGATGTGTTTGTGTATAACATGGATGATAAAACAACAACAGATTATTTACAACAACATTTAGTAAAACCTAAAACTGCACCAATAACCATGAGCAAAGAATTACCGGAAGGCGCATATTTATCAAACGCAGCATTGCATTTGAAATGGAAAGGAGAAGATATGCAGATGAGTGTAGATGATTTTACACTTAAAGGAAAACACAATCAATACAACAGTATGGCAGCAAGTATGGCAAGCACGGCGGTGGGTATAAGAAAAGAAAAAATACGGGAGTCGCTGCAAACTTTTGAAAGCCTGGAACACCGTATGGAGCCGGTAGCTACCATTCGTGGCGTGGAATTTATTAACGACAGCAAGGCTACTAATGTAAACAGTACCTGGTATGCGCTGGAGTGTATGACCAAACCGGTTATATTAATTCTTGGTGGTGTAGATAAAGGAAACGATTATGATTCTATGAAAGAACTGGTAAAAGAAAAAGTGAAAGCTATTGTATGTATGGGTACCGAAAATTTAAAAATTCACGAAGCGTTTGGTGATATTGTTTCACTTATTGTAAATACAGAAAATGCAAAAGATGCGGTACAGTCTGCTTTTCATTTTGCAACAAAAGGCGATGTGGTTTTGCTAAGCCCGGCATGTGCAAGCTTTGATTTGTTTAAGAATTATGAAGACAGAGGAATACAATTTAAACAAGCGGTTAAGGATCTGTAACGGTCTCACAAAATCTCTCCGTGGAGGTACTTTGAGACCGTAATTTTTAAGAACGATAAAATAAATAAAGCAACTTAATATTGAATGCCCGACAACAATAACATACGAGATTTTTTTAAGCCTGATTTTGCAAATATGGGCGGCAACCTGGTAAAACGTACAAAGGGTGATCGTGTAATTTGGGCAATAGTGGTAATACTTACACTGGCAAGTTTGCTGCTTGTATACAGCAGTACTGGCTCGCTGGCGTATCGTATGAGTAAAAGCACGGAGAGTTATTTGTTTAAACAATTTGCATTTATTATGCTAGGGCTAATGGTTATTTATTTTGCACACAGAATAAATTATACTTTGTATTCCCGCATCGCACTCATCCTTTTTTTGATATCAGTTCCGCTTTTACTGTATACCTTATTTTTTGGTGTGCAATTAAATGCAGGGAGCAGGTGGATAAAATTGCCGGTAATAAACATGACTTTTCAAACATCGGATCTTGCAAAACTTGCACTCTTTATGTACATGAGCAGGCAGCTAAGTAGAAAACAATTGGTGATAAAAGATTTTAAAAAAGGTTTTCTTCCTATTGTAACACCCGTAGCTATCATCTGTATTTTAATAGCTCCTGCGAATTTATCAACAGCAATATTAATAGCAGGTACAAGTTTTATGCTCATGTTTATTGGGCGTGTAAGCACAAAACATATTTTGCTCACGCTGGGCGTAGCAATGATTCCGGTACTTTTTTTAATATCAATAGCTGTTTCTACCTACGATAAAAAATCGGGTGAGTCTAAAAAACTACCTGCTATTTTAAATGCAGGAAGAATACCTACTTGGATAGGAAGAATACAAACATTTGTATACAGTAAAAAAGAAGATGAAAACGAAAAGTTATACCAGATAAACCAGGCAAAGATTGCAATTGCAAAAGGTGGATGGCTGGGGCGTGGGCCGGGTAATAGTGAGCAAAGAAATTTTTTACCGCATAGCTACAGCGATTTTATTTATGCAATTATTATTGAAGAGTATGGCATTTTTGGCGCAACAATTATGTGTGGAATTTATTTGTTGTTCTTGTTCCGTTGTATTAGAATTTACAGAAAATGTCCGTATGCATTTGGTGCTTTTCTTGCGCTGGCACTCAGTTTTACGCTGGTAATACAGGCTATTGCAAATATGGGTGTTAATGTAAATCTTTTTCCGAATACAGGTGTTACGCTGCCGCTGGTAAGTATGGGTGGAAGCAGTTTTTTATTCACTTGTTTATCTATAGGAATTATTTTAAGTGTAGCAAGAAATGTAGAGCAGCAGGAAGGAAAACTGGCGGCAGTAAATAGTAAGGTGGCAGATGTTTCTGTAGTCGGAAATTAGGAAGTAAGAATAAATAGATGTTCAAATTACAGATAAGTTATCGTAAAAATAAATGAGCGAAGGTCAACATATAAATGAAATGCCTGTTTCTCCCATTGGTGGAGGGTTGCGCTTCATCATTGCAGGTGGTGGCACAGGCGGGCATATTTTTCCTGCTATTGCCATTGCTAACGCTATAAAAAAAATAGCCCCACAATCTGCATTTTTATTTGTGGGGGCAAAAGGAAAAATGGAAATGGAAAAAGTACCGCAGGCAGGTTACGAAATAAAAGGATTGGATATAGCAGGTTTCAACAGAAGTTCTTTGATAAAAAATATTGGCTTACCGTTTAAACTGCTCAACAGTTTTTTTCAGGTTGCAAAAATATTTAAAAGCTTCAAACCATCGGCTGTTATTGGTGTTGGCGGTTACTCGAGTTTCCCGGTACTGCGGTATGCGCAGAGCAAAGGCATACCCACTTTTATACACGAGAGTAATTCCTTTGCAGGAAAAAGTAATATTATGCTGGGCAAAAAAGCCACTAAAATATTTACAGCATCAGATAGTATGCAGCAGTTTTTTCCTGTGGCAAAAACAATATTAACCGGTAATCCTGTAAGGCAGGTAATAAGCAACAGCGTTGTTAGCAAAGAAGAAGCACTGCGTTACTTTAAACTAAGCGCACAAAAAAAAGTAGTGCTGGCTATAGGAGGAAGTTTAGGTGCAAAAACAATAAACGAAGCAATACATAAAAATATAAACGGCTTTGCACAAAATAATTTGCAATTGATATGGCAAACAGGCAAGCCCTATTTTGAAACAGCAACAAAAGCAATAAATGACAAGGAAGGTATTTATATGAATGATTTTATAACACAGATGGAATATGCATACAGCGCTGCAGATATCGTTATAAGCCGCAGTGGTGCAATGGCTGTGGCAGAACTTTGTATTGTAGGTAAACCGGTAATTTTTGTGCCTTATCCTTTTGCTGCAGAAGATCATCAAACGGCAAATGCACAGGCACTCGTAAATAAAAATGCTGCAATGATGATAAAAGACAATGATGCAGAAAAGCAATTAATTCCGGCATTGATAAATTTAACAAAAGATGATGCAGCACAAAACGAAATGAAAAATAATATTTCCAAACTTGCAGTAAGAAATGCGGATGAGGTAATTGCTTCACAGATTGTAGAAACATTAAAATAAAAAGTATAAACAACAACTCCCTTTTCTTTGGAAAATGGTTGAGCTAATTTATGAACGACATCAATAAAATATCATCCATTTATTTTACCGGTATTGGCGGTATCGGTATGAGTGCGCTCGCCCGTTATTTTAATGAGCGTGGGGTAAGTGTGAGCGGTTATGATAAAACTGCAACGCCGCTTACAGATAAATTATTGCAGGAAGGAATAAAAATTCATTTTACAGATGATGTTTCATTGCTGGATAAAAATGCAGATATAGTGGTTTATACACCAGCAATACCGGCATCGCATACCGAGCTTAATTTTTATAAAGAAAATAATTATACCCTTCTTAAACGCAGTGATGTATTGGGTTTGCTTACAAAAGATACTTTTAATATTTGCGTAGCCGGCACACATGGTAAAACAACTACTAGTGCAATGATTGCGCATATTTTAAAAGACAGTGGGTATGGCTGTAATGCTTTTTTGGGTGGTATTGCAGCAAATTATGATACCAATTTTTGGGGCAGCGATAAAAAAGTTTCTGTTGCCGAAGCAGATGAATATGACCGCAGTTTTTTAAAATTATCACCGGATATTGCTATCATCACAGCAATGGATGCTGACCATCTTGATATTTATGGTACAGAAAAAAATATGCAGGATGCATTTATAGCATTTTCCGAAAAAATAAAAGAAGGCGGCTGCATTATTTTAAAGTATGGCCTGGAGCGTAACGATGACTTTACAATAAAAGATAAATGTACTTACAGTGTTAAAGATAAAAGTGCAAATATTCACATTGATGATTTACAGATTGAAAATGGTGCTTATCGTTTTAATGTAATAAATAATTTTTGGACTCTTAAAAATGTAGTGTTGAACATGGGCGGCATGCACAATATTGAAAACGCAATAGCAGCAGTAGCTGTAGCCAAATATTTAAAGATAGAAGATGATAAAATAAAAGCAGCGGTTGCATCATTCAAAGGAGTAAAACGAAGGTTTGAATATGTGCTGCGGCCTCTTTCCTCATCTCAGGAGAGGGTTGGGGAGGGGCTCGTTTTTATAGATGATTATGCGCATCATCCCGAAGAATTACGGGCATTAATAACCGGTGCAAAAGAATTGTTTCCGGGCAAAAAATGCACGGTAATTTTTCAGCCGCATTTATTTAGCAGAACAAAAGATCTGGCTGAAGGATTTGCAGAAGTGTTAAGCATTGCAGATGAAACAATTTTGTTGCCCATTTATCCTGCAAGAGAATTGCCCGTTGCCGGAGTAACGAGTGAAATTATTTTAAATAAAATGACTAATATAAATAAAACTATAAAAGAAAAAGACGAATTGCTGAATTGGATAAAAACAAATAGTGCCGAATTACTTATCACAGCAGGTGCCGGGGATATTGATATGCTTGTGCAGCCAATAAAAAATATTTTAGAAAATAAATAGTGAAAATTAATATCAACATAAAAAAAATATTCATCAGTTTGCTTTGGTTGCTTACCAGTGCAGCATGCTTACTCCTAATGGTATCTGCAGTGCACAACAAGGAAGCCAAGCGATGCAAGGGTGTTTCTATAAACATATCTGGTGTAAGCAATAATTTTTTTATAGATAGAAATGATGTTTACGCAATTATAAAAAATTATGGCGGAGACAGTACTTTAAAAAAGCCACTTGCTTATATCAATCTTAAAAGCATAGAAGCTGCCCTGGAAAAAGATGAATGGATAAAAAATGCAGAACTCTATTTTGATAATAATAATATTTTAAAAGTTTCCGTAGAAGAAAGAGAACCGGTTGCAAGAATATTTACCACATCAGGCAATACATTTTATATAGATAGCAGTTGTATGATGTTACCATTGAGTGATAAATTTTCTGCAAGACTACCGGTGTTTACAGGCTTTTCATCAGATGCTAAAATATTATCAGCAGCAGATAGTAATTTGTTATCCGATATAAAAAACATCAGCATAACAATACAGGCAGATAGTTTTTTAATGGCTATGATAGATCAGTTGGATATTACTGCACAACGCAATTTTGAGATAACGCCAAAAATGGGCAGACAAAATATTTTTTTTGGTGATGGTGCAGATGTAAAAGCAAAATTTGCAAAGCTAAAATTATTTTATAAAGAGGTAATTACAAAAGCAGGTTGGAACCGGTATAGCACCATAGATCTTCAATACAAAGACCAGGTGCTGGCAAAAATAAAAGGGAAGGAAGATATTGCTGCAGACTCTTTACAAACGCTGAAGCTCATGAAGTTTATTGCGGATAACGCAGCGAAGCATTCAGCAGACTCATTGCAAACTTTTTTGCAGGATGCACAAAATAATACGGCTGATAGTAATTCTATACAAACCTCTGCACAGCGGGATGAAAGTGAAGGGCAGGCAATTTCTACCACTGAAAAAGTGTTGGCTCCTTTTGTATCACCAGCAATAATAACAGTACCAGCTGTAGCAGTTCCTGCAAAACCAGTTGTAATAAAACCAGTAACTGTAAAACCTGTAACATCTAAACCTATAAAGCTAGCAGTGGTAAAAACACCGGTTTCAAAACCTGTATTTATAAAGCCGGTATATTCTAAACCATTGCCAACTGTGGTTTCTACAGCAAAGAAACCTGCAGCGCAGCAACCAAAACCAAAAATAACTATTGCAAAAAAGCTGGTAATTAAAAACCCTGTTGTAGAGCAAAAACCAAAAATTATAATGCCCAAAAAGACAAATGATTATTAAAACACACCAACAATAACATAAACAAACAACACAAACACACACAAAAAAATAACACAACTATGAACCAGGAACAGCCCGTTATCGTAGGATTAGACATTGGCACCACAAAAATTGCAGCAATTGCCGGCCGCAAAAACGAGTTTGGAAAACTAGAAATACTCGGTTTTGGCAGGGCAAACAGTAATGGTGTGCAGCATGGTATGGTGCTTAATATAGACCAAACTATAAAAGCTATACAAACAGCTTTGGAAAACTGCTATGCATCCAACCCCAATCTTGTTATTAGCGAAGTATATGTAGGCATTGCAGGCCATCACATCAAAAGCCTTCAAACCCGTGGTGATATTGTGCGTCAGCAAAACGAAGATGAAATACGGCAGGAGGAAATTGATAAACTAATAGCAGATCAGTATCGTACTTATATTCCCGCAGGAGATCAGATTATAGATGTAATTCCGCAGGAGTTTACAGTAGATAATTTTCAAAATATACCAAACCCTATTGGCTATAGCGGTGTAAAAGTGGGTGCAAATTTTCATATTATTACGGGGGATAAAAATGCTATTAGAAATATAAACCGGAGCGTAGAAAAAGCTGGTTTAAAAACCAAAGATCTCGTGCTGCAACCACTTGCATCTGCAGCAGCAGTTATGTGCGATCAGGATTTGGAAGCAGGCGTAGCCATTGTAGATATTGGCGGCGGCACTACAGATCTGGCTGTTTTTTACGAAGGTATTTTAAAGCATACTGCAGTAATTCCTTTTGGTGGCGAAAATATTACAAATGATATTAAAACAGGTCTTGGTGTTTTAAAAACACAGGCAGAGCAAATGAAAATACAGTTTGGGAGCGCATTAAGCGATGAAACAAAAGGAAATGCTTTTATCACTATCCCAGGCTTACGTGGTATGCCAGCAAAAGAAATTTCTGTAAAAAATCTTGCCAATATCATACAGGCCCGCATGAGCGAGATAATGGATTTTGTAACCTATCATTTAAAGCAGGTAGGGTTGGATAACAGAATGCTAAATGGCGGTGTAATACTTACTGGTGGAGGGTCTCAGCTAAAGCATTTGCTGCAGCTTACTGAATATCTTACCGGGTTAAATGCACGCATTGGTTTTCCTAATGAGCATTTAAGTGGCGGGCATATAGATGAATTATCTAAGCCAATGTATAGTACCTGTATTGGTTTAATTTTAAAAGGCTACAACGATTACGACAATAAAAATAAAATACTGGATAGCAATTTTATCAAAGTAGCAGGTACAGGTATTATGCAGGAAGCACCGGTAAATGAAGTGCAAAAGCCGGAAGAAGAAAGCGAACCGGCAATTGTAAAACGCAAAAAAACTATCAAAGGTTTTATGGATAGCTTTAAAACAAATCTTATAGAAATGTTTAAAGAAGAAGAAGACGGGCAGTTGTAAAGAGGGCTCCCCAAACCTTCTGAAGGAGGGGGATTACAATCTCGAATATTTGAATGATTAAATAATATTATAAACACCGCTCTTTTATTTCCTTTCAGAGGGACATAAAGGGGGCTTTAAAAACAAACAACATGATACAATTTGATTTGCCGAAAGATCAGTCCTCCATCATAAAAGTGATAGGTGTAGGCGGCGGCGGAAGCAATGCAGTAAACCACATGTTTGCCCAAAATATAGAAGGTGTAAACTTTATTATATGCAATACAGATGCGCAGGCCATTGCGCAAAGTAAAGTGCCTAATAAAATACAGCTCGGTCCTACACTTACGCAAGGCTTAGGTGCAGGTGCAAACCCGGCAATAGGCAGGCAGGCTACAGAAGAAAGCCTGGAAGAAATAAAACGCATACTCGAGGTAAATACAAAGATGGCATTTATAACTGCAGGTATGGGCGGTGGTACGGGTACAGGTGGCGCACCTATCCTTGCAAAAATTTGTAAAGATTTGGGTATACTTACAGTAGGTATTGTAACCACACCTTTTTCTTATGAAGGTAAAAAAAGAGTAGCGCAGGCAGAAGAAGGCATCATGCTCTTGAAAAATCATGTAGATACTTTGCTGGTAATAAGCAACGATAAATTGCGTCACCAGTTTGGTAATCTTAAAATGAAAGAAGCTTTTAATAAGGCAGACGATATTTTGGCAACTGCTGCCAAATGTATAACAGATGTAATAAACAGTACTGGCCAGATAAACGTGGATTTTGCAGATGTATGTACTGTAATGAGCAATGGCGGTGTGGCTATATTGGGAAGTGCAGTTGCCGAAGGAGAAGACAGGGCTCATGCTGCTATTGAAAATGCACTTACCTCTCCGTTGCTTAACGACAATGATATACGTGGTGCAAAATGGATTTTAATAAATATAAATTCTGCCGAAGGGGAAAATGAATTTACTATGGATGAGGTAGAAATTATTCAAAATTATTTATTGAGCCAGGCAGGGGAAGATACCGATGTAATTCTTGGGCTGGGTTATGATAATACTTTGGGTGCTCAAATAGGAATAACACTTATAGCCACAGGTTTTGAACATAAAGATCCTTTTCCTAAAAAAACTATTGTAGCGGAAACCCCTAAGGAAAAAGACGATAAAGTGGTAATGGAACTGGAAATGCCTGCGGCATCAGTATCTGTTGTACAAAAGCCTGCCCTGCAACAACCTACACTGCAGTTTGATGATAAAACGATAGAGGAAAAACTGGCAGTACCCAATGAGGAAATAGTAAAGGATGATTTTATGCCCACCCTTTCATTTGCGGAAAACGTAAAATTACCACGTAAAAATACTGTGGACAATTCTGAGGAGAAACCTGTGTTTTTTGAAATATCTTCGTCATCCGATCAAGTACCCGTTATACAGTTTGACACAGATTTTTTTGCTGGGTCAAAACCAGCAGTAACAGAAAATATAATCCCAACATCATCTATTGTTAAAGAAGAAGCTAGCAATATAAGCAACCTTTCGTCGGGCGGCTTTCCGGTAAAACCATCTCAAATTTATGCAGAGGAGGTTCCGGAGATCTTAATATCTAAATCGAAAAAGGAAGAACCACTACCAGCGCAAAGTACAGTGCAGGCAGACGAACCTGTAGTGAAAATGCAATTGGTAGTTAAAGAAACCTTAGAAGCGACGGAGGAACAAATGGCCACAAAAAAACAATCTCAGCCTATAAAGAGCACAACGGTTGAGGAACCTGCGATGCAGGACGAAACCGAGGAACTCAGGCGCCGGGCTATGGACAGGTTAAATAAGTTGAGGAATCTTTCTTTCAACATTAATGCTACCGATCCTAATAATGAGTTTGAAACAGTACCTGCTTACCTCCGTCGCAATATGGAAATACATAACCAGATAGCAGATGTAGAAAATTTCTACAGTGCTTACACCGTCAAATCTGACGATAATAATCAAGCAGAAATAAATACTATAAATAGTTTTTTGGACGGTAAAAAGCCGGACTAAAATTCGCTACCTCTGAAGGCATGGGCCTTCATACGTGTTGTGTTGTGTTATGTTTAAAGCCCCTTTCAGCAATGAGAGGGGCTTGTGTTTCTATAAAAAATTAAATTAGGTTCTAATCAATTTTTTCATAAACTCTATACAGGCAGGTACAAATTAAAGGTAGCACCCACGCCGGGAGTACCGCTTGCGGTTATAAAACCATTGTGGTTATCCATTATTTTTTTGCAAATGGCAAGTCCAATACCAGTACCACTATATTCATTTTTTGTATGCAGCCGCTGAAATAGGCCAAATATTTTATTGGAATAATCCTGCTCAAATCCAATTCCATTATCGCTAAGTTGTATGCGCAAATAATTTTTTTGAGGCAGGGCATTTTCATCTGTCATTTCTGTTGCATCTATATATTTTGCATTTATTTTTATATGCACAATTTCATTAGGCTTGCTGTATTTTACAGCGTTTCCCAGCAGGTTTAACAGCAATTGTTGAAACTGCACCGGCACTACGTTTACAATTGGCAATTTTAAAGTTTCTATCACCATCTTATCATCCGCATCTGCATCTGCAATTTGTTCTTTTACTTCCTGCAGCAATAAATTAAGATCTGTTGGTACAAATTTTATCTCACCCTTATTAGCAAGAGAATAACTGAGCAATGCATCTATTAATTTCCGCATACGGGATGCTGCGTTGATTATCCGGTCAAAATTAATTTTTATTTTTTCCGGTATTTCAGCTTTGTATTCGTCAATTATCCTGTCTGTAAATATTTGTATTTTTCTTAAAGGTTCCTGCAGGTCGTGGCTGGCAATATAATTAAACGATGCCAGTTCGTTATTTGATCTTTCCAATTCGGCATTTATACTTTTTAAATTTTCATTCGCATTTACCAATGCTGTAATATCTCTGGTTATAGAAAGTAAACCAGTTATTTGCCCGTTAATAAAAAGAGGTATAAAAAAAACATCAAAATATTTTTCGGTGTGGTTCACTCCTCTCATAAGATCCAGGTGTACTACTTTCCCTTTTAGCGCTTCCCGCATTGCCTGGTAAGTTTTTGTACCTGCAAGATTCGGATATACGTCCAGCACATTTTTTCCAACCAGTTCGTTGGGATCTTTTTCTATAATTTCTGTTGATCTTTTATTTACCGTCTGGTAATTAAGATTAGTATCAAAAGAGGCTATTATATCTACAGAGGAATCCAGCAAAAGCTGTGCAAAATTTTC
>JANXXM010000075.1 GCA_025350645.1 Ferruginibacter sp. | reverse complement strand
TAATAGTGTCCTAAACGTTTTATTTAGTTAATAAAGTTATTGATTTTACTGCTTTTCGATGAGCTATCGTATATTTTTTAAAACAGAACCCCCTGTGCTGATATTGGAGGGTCATCAATATGCTCTTCGTAGGGTTTGTCTAACCAAGCTTGCAAAGCAATTTTTACAAATAAATTAAGTCTGATAAATGCCACTAGGTTTGATAAGTGCCAACTAAATTTTGCGATTGCTTTCAGTGCTTTTAGGATGAGGATAGTTATTAACGCCGTCCATATTTGTATCATTACCGCATTTTTACTTGTGCCTATAAAGCTTTTAATGTGTAGCAGTTGTTTTATTTCTCTAAAAAATATTTCAATATTCCACCTGCTTTTATATAGTTCTCCAATGGTGTTGGCTACCCATGTAAATTGATTGGTAATGAGTTCAATGGTTTGCTTGTTTTCATCATCCCAAATAGCTATTCTACGCAATTGTTTAGGATACTTTTGTTTTGAGCCTTCGTTTTTGAGTTCAATAATTTCATCTTTTAAAAGATGGGGATGCTTGTTTTGGGGCAGCTCATTATCTTTAATTACGGTGTATTGTATGTTGTCTTTATGCCTTACTACAAAAAAAACTTGCTTGCTGTCCCAAACGTTGAGTAGGTGAAAGTCGTTGTAAAAGCGGTCGGCTACAATTACACTGCCTTTGTGTAAGGGGATGTCGTAAGCTCCTTTATTATCGGCAGTTTTGCCATTGGTGATGTTTACATAAGCCGGTAAATTCCCATCAAAATCAAGCAGGGTATGCATTTTTACCGCCCCTTTGGCTGTTTTGTATTTTGCCCAATCAAACAAGGATAAACATAAACTAATGGTGGTACTGTCTAACAAAAATATTTTAGACTTGATGTTGAACTTTACTTGCTTAAAGTTTGGTTGCTGTCCTAAACTTTGAAGTAACTCAAAATAATATTCTTTAAAGATTTCAAAGCTGCGATGCTTATTTTGATAGCTTATGGTGGATTTGGACGGTGCCTTGTTTACACCAAGATGATTGAGGTTGCCTGTAGCAGAGCGTAACCCATTGCTAATATCTCTTACCGATTGGCTTTTGGCAAATTGACAAAAAAGCATAGATACCAAATGTGTCCAACTGTTATAGCCCTTTTGATGTTTATCGCTATTATGCTTGGTTACAATTTTTTTGAATTTTAAGCTATCTAATTTGCCCACTATTTGGGCAAACAAAGTTAAATTTGACATATTGAAAGTTTTGGTTGTTGTGCAACCTCAAAGCTAACTTTGAGTTACATTCAAAACTTTCAATTTTAAAAATCGTTTAGGACGCTATTGGTTTTAAAATAACATTGCCTTCGCTACTCATTAATCCGTAGGCATCTTTGTAGGTTGCATTATCAGAATACAATAAAAAAACTCCTGGCACATACGAAAGCTCAATCCTTTGATTAGTATTGGTTTTTTTATAATTAAATTTTTTGTTAGTCTTTACATTAAGTATGTAACTCTCAAACTGGTTAAACGCTTCTACGTACACATATTCGCCAACAACATCGCTTACGTATTCATAAATAGGCTCAATCACTATGTTGCCCAAAGTATCTAACAGACCAAGTTTTTTATTCTTTTGAAATGTAGCGTAGCCATTTACAAATAAGTTAGGTACATCATTTTTAGGTTCTATAATTATTTTAAAATCTAAATTTTTATAACCCCAAGGTGCTAGGCTATCCCAATTCTTCAAATCTTGTATTTGGTATGGCACTAAGATTTGTGCATTTAAACTATTGTATGTACACAAAAAAAATATAATAATGTATTTCATATATTTTCAAAAGAATTTTGATTATATTTTTATAACGTATGTTTTTATTTTAAAAGTTTAAAGGTTTACCATGGTGGACCTGTAAAATATAATGCTGTTTGATACAACAAAAGGATTACAATAAACTTTTAGTTTTGGTTGGAAAATTAGCTTTATGCACACAACCTTTATATACCCACAAGTGGGTATTTCTTAGCCTCGGTTGGTGCACTGCAAAGTTCTTTACTTACTTTTTTGCCGCTTACAATTCTTTAGTAATAAGATTTATTTGTAAATCTTTAATGCAAATCTAAAGGCTCGGTCTTTGACCAGCCGCCCCAGATTATACGCCTCAACCTAGTTTCGGATTTCTATTTCCGTCCCGGCGAGGTTTTCTTCGAGATAAACTATAAATTAAAAGAAAACCGCTCCTAAACCCTAACATGTAATAAACTTTTTTTTCTTAGTTATCAAATTCAAACTTTTAAAAATGCTTATAAAAAAATTAGCGAAGGGTTCGTGACGACACGAACCCGGGCGGAAATAATTAACAAAATAATAATATATGTATAAAATTTATTAACTTGTTAAAACAAATAACCCAATTATGAAACACTTCAAACTTTTAATTACAAGTTGCCTGGCACTTACCCTTTTTACATTTAGCCAATGTAAAAAAAATAAGACAGAAGAACCCCAGCTACCCCCCGAAACTACTATTGGGGCAATGACATTTGGCTGTAAAGTAAACGGTAAAGTATTTGTACCAAAAGATGGTAGAGGACGACCGGGGCTTTATGTGCAATATGTAAACCTTGGCCCAGGTGTTGGCGGCGGTTGGTTTTTAAATATTCCTGCTACCAATTGGGTTCCGAGTACACCGGAGGGTGTAGGTATTGGCACTGATAGCTTGTTAGTTGTTGAAGGAAGTATTTATCCATTCAAATATCGTAAAAAAGGGTATCCCAATGCCAACTACTATAATGGGCCACAATATGAAACATCAGATAATAATTCAGGCGAATTAAAAATCACAAAATTTGACAAAATAAATCGAATTCTTTCTGGTACTTTCTTTTTTACGGGTACAGATAATTCAAATGGGCAAACAGTTAATATTACTGAAGGCCGTTTTGATATTCGATATTAATCACAAAAATTAAATTACCATTATGAAAAAAATATTTCAACTCTTACTGCTTGTATGTGTAATTAGCACAGCAAAAGCACAAACATTTAGACCACCATCATTTGCAGATGTTGATAATAATTACCGTACTTATGTCAATCAGGTATTTGGAGCATTAGAAAGTAACAGAGTTACAACAGGATTATTGGCAGATTACGGCTTTGATTTTACCGACCCTAAAATTTATAATGGTTCAGTATTGGTAGATAGTACATTAATGGAACAGGGAGTTTATTCCGAATTGTACAAAACCATTTTTACCAGCAAGTTTAATAGTAATGCAGGAACTTTAGTGCATCCATCTGTATATGACAGCCTGTGTTACATTGCAAGACAAAAAGAAGTAATCACACTAAGTGGTTTGTTATTCAAGTACAACGCTATTGACCCCAATGCACAAGCAAATGGAAAAATGCAAACGGTAAATGGGCAATTGAAAGATAAATATGTGGGAAGTGTGTGGCAAAACCCTTATCAGGAATTTAATACCATGGCCATTAGCCCAAGTACAATTAATTACAACCTTACTTATTGCAGTGTGGTGCTTCCATCAAATCTATTTTTAACCAACAGAAGCAGTGAAATAAGCAGCATACAATTTAATGCGGCAGATGGGCTTGGTTATAGAACCATTCAATATAACACACCGGTTAGTTTAAATTATGCTGATACAGGCTGGAAACGCTGGATATTTAAAATTACGCTTATCAGTGGGCAACAATTATTTTCTCATACCAAGGTTCATTTTAATAACACAAGTAATGCCGCAGGAAGTGGCGGTGCAGCAGCAAGAGGTGTTGCAGACAGAAGGGCAACCATTACAGCAACGGAACAATTTAATGGCGCATTTGGTGTAGCAGATATTGTAATAAGTTACCGCAACATAAACGACCAGGTATTGAGAAGACCATTAATTGTTGCAGAGGGTTTTGACCCCGGTTGGATTACAAGCCCAGAGGAACCAGAAGGAGAAAATTCGTTCGCAGGATTTGTAGCATCAGTAATAAATAGCAGAAGTTTTGCTCTACAAAGTTTAGTATCAGATAATCCCAGCCAATACGATTTAGTATATGTAAACTGGCGAAACGGTACAGACTGGCTACAAAGAAATGAATTGGCATTGGAAGCAGTAATAAGATGGGTAAATGCAAACAAGCAGCCATTAGCTGGTGTAATGCAACCCAATGTAGTGTTGGGCAGTAGTATGGGAGGTGTAATTGCAAGAATGGCATTAGGGCGTATGGACAGGGGCGGTGGACAAAATGGTGCAGGTGGTTTTGCAGCACACCAAACAAATTTGTATGTAAGTTTAGATGCACCACATCAGGGAGCAAACGTACCTTTGGGCTATCAGGCTGCAGCACGACATGCCACCCGTATGTATGTAAGCACAGGTGGGCTTGCAGTAGCAGTAGAAATAATTCAGTTGCTTCGCAATGGCCCAAGCCCTTTACTAAATTTATTACTTGCCGACCAGCCAGCATCAAGGCAAATGCTAACTAACCGAATTGATATAAATTACAATCAAACCAATGCCCCCAACCAACAATTTTTACAAGAGCTGCGAACACAATGGGCTTATCCTGTAAACATCAGGAATATTGCCATAAGTAACGGCAGCGAATGTGCCATTGACCAGGAGTTTGCAGCAGGCTCAAGTTTGTTGTATCATTACCGGAGCACCAAAACCCGTTTTATTGGAGACCTTATTTTTATGGTAGCTGGTGTTGGTTTGCAGGCATTAAATGTTTCACCACTTATTACAATACCGTTAATACTACCTGGAAGTAATAAATTTGAATTAACGATAGACATTAAATCAATAGCCAATGGCGGCGGTAATGCAGTTTATTATGGTAACATTAAACTAACCAAAAAAATTCTTTGGTTATTACCGGTAAGTATAAATATTGCCAATAAAACCTATAATGCTCCATCAGGCATTTTGCCTTTCGATACTTATCCCGGTGGCTTCTATACCTTAACATTAGCCAATCAGTCTGGCTCTGTTTCGCAAGACTGGATGTTTAGTTATAACAATAGTTTCTTTATCCAACGGCGATTTTCTTTTATTCCAACAACATCATCTTTAGATATTGGGCAAGGCAATACAGCTTTAACAAATGCTAATTATGTAGCAAGGTATGTTGGGGCTGCACCGCCTGTTGCACCGTTCAATACTCCTTTTGCAAATTTTGCTACGGCCTTTAATCAAGATGGAAGCCAATGGATTTTTGATAATAATAATTTTAGAAGGCTGAATAATGAGCCACATGAAGGATTATATTTACGCAATGCAAATTTTCTTGCTGACGAAATGAATGGCATAAATAATGTTCGTACAAATTGTGAGGCATTTTGTGCTAATGGGGATATTATTGGTCCTTCTATTATTTGCAATACAGAAACATTTACTGCTCCATTTGGCAATGGCGTAACTTATAGCTGGACTTGCAGCGACCCAACTGCTGTTACTTTTGCTGGTACAGGTAATACAAGGCAGATCACAAGAAATGGAAATAAGCAAGTTACAATTACAGTAAATATAACTGGGGCATGTGGTACCACAATACTTACAAGGTCTGTAAGACTTGGCGGTTTCTCTCAATCAGAATATAAAATTTATAGTTACCCAAACAGTATTGTTTATGGACAAACCGTACAATTTGGACCACTATCAGGTCAAGTAACAGATGCAATAAGTTATAGTTGGATATACCCATCCGGTGGTTGGACTTATATTTCAGGTCAGGGAACAAGAGTATTAACCTTACGTGTGCCTGTTTACAGTCCATACCAAACCGGCGGTGATATTGGCTTAAGTGTTGGGAGTGCTTGTGGCACAACTTCCTATTTTCCTTTAACCCACTTTAATTATTTAAACAGCTTTAGAATTGCTGTTTCTCCAAATCCGGCAACAGATATTCTTTCGGTTGATTTTATTAATGATGCAAAAAGCAATTCATTCGTTACTGAAAAAAATACTACTACTATTAAAACTTTTGAATCAAAAGGCAAAACCATTATCACTTTATTTGAATTGAATACAAACTCAATTGTAAAGCAATGGAAGCATAATGAGGTGAATAGTAATAACTATCCTTTAAAAATAGCAGGTCTCAGAAAAGGTATATATGTTTTACAGGTTGACAGGGATAATACCGCAACAGTTACAAAGGTCATTATTGACTAATAGCATTACCATCTATAATTAATAGCATATACAAAACTGCCGGGAGAAAATGCCCGGCAGTTTTGTATCAAAAACATAATCCCCGCCTTGGTTCGTATCTCAATGAACCGTTTGCTAAATTCAAGCTAATAAGTTGCAATTTCAATCATGCCTACCGAACCACGAAAATCGCACACAAACATAAATAAAATTTATTTTTGGACAGCTAATATTCAAAAATGGATACCACTTTTATAAAGTGATGTAAATAAACAAATCATTGTTGATTCATTAAAATATTTATCAGACAAAGCATTAATTACTCTTTATGCTTTTGTAATAATGCCAAATCATACTCTCTTAATTTGGCGGTAAAATGGTTTGAATGGTAAAGAAACACCCAAGGGAAGTTTATTAAAACATTGAGCCCATTTGTTTTTAAAGCAATTAGAAGCAAACAGTACTTCAAAATTTTACGAAGTAAATGAAGCAAATAAAAAATATGAGATTTGGCACAGAGATTTGTTAGGCATTGAGATTTACACTCGTGAAGTAGCAAAGCAAAAAATAGATTACATACATTTCAATCCTATAAGTGGCAAATGGCAATTAGCAAAAGATGATTTAGATTATCATTTTTCATAGGCAAGATTTTATGAAACAGGTATTGCCGAATTTGGCTTTTTAAAAAATATTTTTAATTTATTCGATGGTCATTGAAGCAAATGGTTGGTGGCGATATGAATCTAGGCGTAGAAGTAGCCGTTGTTGGTATCAAATGGTGAACAAAATGCGGTAGGTGTACCAACATTTGTAAAGAGTTTTATTTTATGCTAAGCTAAATAAGTATAGTTGGTGCGCTGGTAACTTGCTAGCGCTGCACACCAAAAGCAATACTACAATAAAGCAATGAAATGGTTTGAGATTTTAATTAAATTTGATATACTAGTGTAAATGCGAAGCCATTGATTCTAATTATAACCACAACACGTACAAAATAAATATGACAGCATGCTAAACAAAGATTTTATAGCTTTTCCAATCTTGACAACTGAAAGATTAACGCTTAGGCAATTATCAATAGATGACCAGCAAAGTGTTTTTGCTTTACGTTCCGACCCGGAAATAAACAAATATCTTGGAAGAGAACCAAGTAAAACAATGGAAGATGCAATAAATTTTATCAACAAAATAAATGACAATATTAAAAAAAACAACTCCATATATTGGGTAATCACATTGACAAACACAAAACAATTTGTTGGAACAATTTGTCTGTTTGACTTTTTAAGTGAAAAAAATAGTTGTGAAATTGGTTATGAACTTATGACGAAATTTGAAGGACAAGGAATAATGAAAGAAGCAATAGCAGAAGTTATTAATTATGCTTTTCAGACATTACAGTTTCAAAAAATTGTAGCGTTTACCCACAACGGAAATAAACGTTCAACTAATGTATTAATGAAACTTAACTTTATTAAATCCATAGAAGCAGATAAAGAAAATCCTGATTTTAATATTTTCACATTGGTTAGTTTAAATTAATAACTATAAAGCGAAATATATTTTGGACAAAGCCTGAAAGATAGGATTGAACACACCCGGCATCTTTGAGACCAGTTTATTTTTTGTTATAGAGTTGTTGTGCTACAGTGGTTGGTAGCAACAGATTTTTTTTAACGGTAGTAGCAAAGGTTTGTGAGCATAAAAACATTCTGCAAACTGCTCTTCCTCGTTCGTAAGACAACGCAGTTGGAGGAAGCAAATACGAGATTAAACCAAATAAAAAGACTTATTAAATCCCTTCAAAAACTGCAAAAAAAGTGGCGACAAAGTCGCCACAATCTTATAATATTTGAATTTATACGCATAATTAATATACCACAATACGGGAGTGTATATTTTTTACCCGCTCAGTTGATTTTGGTATGTACAAATGCAATATGCCGGCTTTATACACTGCACTTATAAAATTTGTATCAATATTTTTTTCCAGTTTTACTTTGCGCTCAAAGCATTCATAATCCAGTTTGCTCATTTGAAAACTATTCGATGTTATAGTTGTTTTTTCTCCGTGTACAGCACATACAGATAAAATATTTTCATTTGTACTAATCATAATTTCGCCACGCTTTACACCGGGCATTGCTATTTGAATTTTGTATGCATCAAAAAGTTCCGTAAGGTGCACATCAGGGTGAGTTATGTGCTGCCCGTCGGATTCTCTTAATTTTTGCATGGCTTCTTCTTCATTCATCATGGGTACAAATTCCCCAGGGTACACAGAATATACATTTTGGTATGGTTGTGTTTGTTGCATAACAAGTAATATTTAGAAGATGAGAAAAATGATTATATCCTTAATCATATAGCAAAAATTACACCCCGTTTATTAATTTTAGTAAATAATTATTTTTTCTTTACTACTATATTCACCGGCATTTACTTTTATAATGTATGTACCTTTTGCAAAGGAGGGTAATGTGATATTATTGTTTCCCAGCATACCCTGCAGGCTTTTTTCATACAAAATTCTTCCATCTATATTTATTAATTGAAGGCTGGCAGCGGGTACGGTAAGTGCTACTGTTATTATATTATTATTAACTGCTGTAGGGTAAATGCGTATTTTATTTTCATTCTTTGCCCCTATTTTTATGATATCGGAATATTTTTTACTGCCATCTACATCTACTATTGCCAGCCTGTAAAAAGCAATATTACCTGTTGCAGTTATATGCTTAAAAGAATACTGGCTGCCGGTTGCATTGTTTGTTGCAGGTACATCCCCTACTGTTTCAAAACTATTATTATCTGTACTGTACTGCAACAAAAATTTGCTGGTATTTATTTCGCTTACTGTTTGCCACAATAAAGTATTGTAACCGCTAAAAGCTGCACCAGTAAAAGTTTTAAGCGCTACCGCCAATACACTTGTAACGGTAACTTTGTATATGGCACCATTGGGCGAACCCAGCCTGCGCAGCACGTACAACGTACCATCTGCAGCTTCGCCAAAAGATGATACACTGCCGGGCAGCCCCGTTTGAATGGTAAAACTTCCATTGGGCTTCACCAGCCATACATTACCGGTTACATAATCTGCAGTTACGTAAGTGCCCAGCAGTGCTGCGTTTGCGGCATCAGGACCACGATACACATAGCCGCCAGTTATAGAAAAGCCCCCAGTTGTTCCATTATGCCCGTATTCAAAAATAGGATCTGTGTACGTACTTATACAATTTGCGGTATTAAAAGAATGCTTCGCTTCCCTGCATCGCCAGCCATAATTTACGCCAGCTGTGCTGCCTGCGGGTCTGTAATTTACTTCCTCATATAAATCCTGTCCCACATCTGCAATCCACATATTTCCATTGGCTCTGTCAAAACTCCAGCGCCATGGGTTGCGCAGGCCTATGTTATAAATTTCATCTGCAATACCATCGCCGGGTACAAGAAAAGGATTATCTGGCGGTATATTATAAAATGGTGCGGCAGTTGCAAAACTATTTACATCAAGCCGAAGCATTTTACCCAACAGCGATGCACCGTTTTGTGCATTTGCAAAAGGATCTCCACCGCTGCCACCATCGCCTGTGCCAATGTATAACATGCCATCTGGCCCAAAATTTAATTTGCCTCCATTATGGTTGGTGTAATAACTTGGCTGGTTAGGTTTGGGTAAAGAAAGTAGTACTACGCCGCTGTTGGGATCGCCGGTAAGGTTGCCCGCATTGGCGCTGTACCTTGCTAGTGTTACATTTCCATTAGCTGCAGTGTACCAAATAAAAAAATATCGGTTAGCAGCAAACTGTGGATGAAAAGCAAGGCTTAGTAAACCCTGCTCGCCGCCAGGTGATGCAGGAAACAAACCTGCTACTGCAGATAAATCCATAAACGTAGAAAGTGTTGTACCATCCCACACTTTAATAGTACCATTTTGCTGTACAATAAAAAGCCTGGCATCTCCTGCATTTACAATATCTACAGGGTTGTTAAGCCCAGTAACCACGGGGGTTCCATAACTTAAAACCGGTTGTGCAAATAGTGATTGAATAAAAAATATACAGATGAATAGCAAGCTGCAACTGGCTTTAGGATAAAAATTTTTCATTGTAATTGATTTACAAAAAACATTACAAAATCAATGCCTAAAGAATTGTTATAAAATTTTACAAAGACAGCCGTGCAAAAAAAACAGCTGTACATAAAGAGAAAGAATGCTTTAGGTATAAAAATAAAATTTAAAAAGGTATAAATTAATTTACGCCATACCAATCTATTAAAAACACATTGCTTATTTGTATAACTTGCTCTTATGGAAAATGAACTTACTGCTGTGCTTCAAAAACCTGAAGCCATCTCCATAAAAAGTTCGCTGATGAGAACAGTGATAAGCCTTGCATTATACATTGCGCTGGATTATTGGATATTTAAAAGCTGGGTATTAGTTTTTCTTTTGGTAACGGTTATTTTTATACATGAAGCAGGACATTTTATTGCCATGAAAATATTTGGTTACAAAAGTATCAACATGACTTTTGTACCGTTTGTAGGAGCTTACGTATCTGGCGAAGCAATTAATTTTTGCAGAAGAAATAAAATTATTTTTTTATTTGGCGGGCCAATACCCGGAATTATAATAGGCATCGTTTTGTTTTATGTATACCAGGGTAACCATGACCCGCTGTATTTGCGGGCTGCGATTACTTTTTTATTTTTAAACGTTTTTAATTTATTGCCCCTGAGCCCGCTGGATGGTGGCCAGATTTTTGAAACTTTATTCTTTAGCGATAACAAAATTATTCAACTTATATTTTTGTAAATTTCTTTAGCAGTGGTATTTTATGAAGCGTATAATTTAAAAGCATATTCCTTTCTTTTTATTGCCCTTTTATTATTTGTGCGCATTAGGGCTATAAATACGGTGAGCAAAGCACGCAGGCAATTGGATGAAAACAATATTGACTACCACAAAAGTTTTGAGGATTTAACGGCTGACGAATACTGGCAGATTAGGGATGCAGTGGTGGAAACAAATGCAGCATTATCTAAGAAATTTATTAGTGGTGCAGCAGATGAAAACGAGCATCAGCTTATACCCCATGTAAAAAATATTTTACTGCCCGTATATGATGATGCGCTTACTTTGTATACAAAAGTTATTTTCATTTTAGTATGGCTGCTGGCATTTTCGTTACCAGTACTTTTATGGTTTCATTTTAAAGAGATGGTTTAGCTGTTTAAAATTGCAGTAAATATTTTGCTGAAATTTTATTAGTACTACCTTCAAAAAACTTTATGTAAAAACTAAAAATTACCGGGCTGCATAATTTTACCTCATTGTAGCACAAAACCCAGCGCTTCAATATATCCCTTATTTTGTGTACAGTTTTTAAACTTACAATTTTCTAAAAATCCATCCAGTGCTTTTTTTATAGTTTCAATATTTGCAGGGCGGTGTTTTCTAATATCTTCAAAATTATTTTTAGGAGTATTAGCATACGTTATTACAGTATCATAATTTGCAGGTTTGCCAAAACTCATAATACCACGGGTATTGTCTAATTTTTTATAGGGCCAGTAGTGCCAGCCAATGCTGCTGGAGTCCAGCATTTTTCTAAATGTTTCTACCCATGCATTATCGTTTTCGCCGGTTTCGCCACAGTATATGGGCACATTATATTTGATGCCAAAGTCTATATAATCCTGTATTACCTGGCGTGTAGGTGGGGTCCAGTATTTATGAAAAGTGTATACTACATTATTATCAAACGGTGCCCCAAAAGGCTGAAAGTTGCTATCCCACTGGGCGCCGCCCAAAATGAGGATATGATTTTTATCTGCTTCCCTTATGGCTTTTGCTATTTGTTTATACATAGGCTCCAATAACGGATTAAGTTTTTCTTTATCAAAATAATGAGCAATAGGTTCGTTTAATAAATCGTAGCCTATAATTATTTTTTCATTGCTGTAATGTACTGCAATGCTCTTCCATATAGCTGCACACCAATTTTTACTTGGCTCGTTTTCAAATAAAAAAGGATAACCGGCACCATCGTCAATATTATCCCCCGTTTGCCCCCCTGGTGCACAGTGCATATCCAATACTACATATAATTTTTCTTTTTTGCACCAGTTTATCAGCTTGTCCAGGTAAAAGAAACCTCTGGTGGAATCGTTGGATCCCATATAATTTTCGCTGGTAAAAAGCCTGTAGTTAAAAGGTATACGTATAGAATTCATACCTGCAGATTTGAGGTAGTGAATATCATCAGCCGTAATATATACTTCCATAAATTTTTTCCAGAAACTGTTTATAACATCCGGCCCTGCAAGTTCTGTAAGCATTTGATTAATGAGCCTTGGTGAACTCACCTCTTTAAAGCCAAACATGTAACCTTCCGGTACCAGCCAGTTACCCAGGTTAGTGCCTTTCATTACAAAAGGTTTTCCATCCGGGCCAAGTATATTTTTTCCGCTGGTTTTAAAAAAGGACTGTCCAAAAATATTCTTGCAAAAAAAGTATGCAAGCATCACAATAAATATTTTCTTTTTACTCATGTTTTACATTTTTATAAAATTAAGTTATATTAACATAGCTGCTTTCTATATGCCGGTATAAATAATTATTTTTCTGCTATGCACATGTAGTAAATTTATAACAGGATGATGAACGCCTTAAAAAAAATAAATGAGCAAATTATTATAAGATGATGTTATACGAAAATGAATAATATACAAGACCAATTTTTTTAATTGGGTTTTTTTATTTACTTTTGGTCTATAATATTATTCATTTATGTCAAAAGTTTTAAATATTCTAGTAAAAGAATCGATAACGGAAATTAGAGCCTTAA
>JANXXM010000073.1 GCA_025350645.1 Ferruginibacter sp. | reverse complement strand
CACCTTTTGCAATATTATCAATCACATTTATATTGCTCAGGATGCCGTCAAAATAGGTAAGTTCCATATTTTTTGCGGGTACGCCCATGCCAGTGTGAGCAAGATAAACGGCGGTGCCGCAAGCCTTTATAAAAGTGCTTTTACCCGCCATATTTGCACCGGTAAGAAAAATGAAATTGGTCTCATTATTCATAATTACGCTGTAGGGTACAGGCTCCTGTAACATAAGATGGTAAAGGGCTGTAGCTTTTATAAAAGCTTGTGCTGTATTGCAGAAAACAGGCATAGCAAGGTTATATTTATCTATGGCTATTGCCATACCGTACCAGGCATCCAAGCGGGCAAATATGCTCAGCAGATCCAGCATATTATTTTTAAATTTATATTTTATGAAATATGCCAGCCTCAGCATTTGAGGTGCGGTAAGATCTGCGGCAAAATTATTTTGGGTGATAATGTTCAATTCTTCTTTATCTAAAATTCTTTGTACTTCCTGTATTTCTTTTTTTAGCAGCAATGCCGTTTCATCCTTCAAAAAAAAAGATAGTATTTGCTTCATACCTTTTATAAAATCAAAACAATGGCGTACAGAAAATTTTACCAGGGAAAAATCATGGCCATGCAATAATTTATAACTAAAAGTGGTGATATTGTTTGGCGCTGCAGGTATAGGATCTATCTGAGATTCATAAAATCTTTCTACTACCATTACCGTTCCATTAGTTATTATTACCGGCCAGTTTTCTTTTTGAGATAATATACAGAGCAATATCTGCTGCACATCTTTAATAGCGGCTACACTTTTGAGGGGCGTTAGTAAATTTTTACGAAGTTGTTCCTTACCCCTACTGGTAGCGGTAAAATTTATTTTATTAAAAATAGAAAATTCATCTTCTCTGTCAAATATTAAGAGGTCTGTAAGTGTGGTTTTATCTATCTCCATGAACAAGTTTTGTGTAATAAATAGTAAGTATTAAGATGCAGAAAACTGTAAAATTCATAAAGTAGAAATACAGAAATAAAACTTATTCTTCTTTACCCATCATTTTTCCAGCGCCAGTATTCCATTCTATGTTTAATTTTTCAAATTCTTTTGCATCGGCCTCATTAAATTTTTGTTTGGATAGTTCTTTAAGATCTGGCTGGCCCGCATTTACCCATGCTGTATACCAAAAAGAAGCTACAGATTGAATAGATAGCCTCATGCGGCGCTCTATCATACCATCCAGTTTATTATTATAAGCAATAGTAAATGCAGAAGAATACTGGCGGATAACTTTCCCGTTTCGTTCCTCAAAAGAATATTTTTGATCTGCGCTAAATTGCTTTGTAAGTTCTTTTTCAAAATTTAAAACACTATCACTGGCTCTGGCACTTTCCAGCACCCTGTCCCAGGCATAAGCACCAGGATTTTTAATGTAAGTGGCTTTACCAATCATAAAATCCCATTGCTTTTCTGCCAGCAACTCCGGCACCCGGCTTTCCCAAAAACCATGAATACCTTTTTGGTTTGTATACTGCCCGTTATGATTACTGTTTGTATGCAGTGGCACATGCGAGTCTGCTATATAATGGCCAAGCTCTGCACTTGTTTTCATTATTTTACTAAAATTTTTTTCTTTAAAAGCTGCGGTAAGTCTCCCCAGCATTATTTCAATATGCCAGGGCACAATCCCATAAGTATTTAAAGAATCTATAGAAAATTTTTCAACAGCAGCATTCCATTTTTTAGGCAATGAATCGTAAGGGTATTGCCCATAATGATCTATATCTATAAAATGTCGTGGCCCTTCTTCTTTTATAGCATAACGCCGCTTATCCGGATCTACTGCATGTTCTGAAAGAAAATTGATATTTGATTTATACAGCACCATCATTTCTGGCGGCAGTAAAAACACAGCAAAATAATTTATTTTTTGGTGGGCATAAAACCCCCAGCAGTAACTCGGCAAATAAAAACACAATAAGATAATAAATATAAAAAGCGCACGTCCATTTTTTTTCATAAAAAAATTCTTGGTTTTTTAAAACAATATATTATCCCGCATCCTCACTAATATCTGTGACCCCGCCACTCACAGCAAATTTCATAGTTTGTGCGCTCGTAATATTGGTAATGGGTTTTATTCTGCTTTTAGGTATGATGTACACATTGCCTGCAACTGAATAAGCCATAGGTACATATACTGCTATATAATTTATTAGTCCAAAATCGCTCATATCGTTTTGCGTAATAAACCCCATTCGCCACACATCATTATCATCAACATTTGCCAGCACATTTTGAGTAAACTTTTTTTTATCTCCTGCAAAGGCTTCAAAAAAATCTCTGGTAGGTCCGTAAATGTGCTTTATGCCTGGGGTCTTTTGCATAAGCTTGTCTAAAAAACTTACGATACGGGCGGTTATAAAAAAAGAACTAAAATAGCCCAGTGTAATAATAGCTATAATAATTAAAATAAACCCAAGCCCGTAATTGCGTACATGTTGAACGCCATTTGCATCTGTAACGCTAAATATTGGTATCCAACTATCGATGGTAGATACAACAAAAAAAATGGCATAAATCGTAATGGCAATCGGTGCAAGTATCAGCAGTCCCTGCAAAAAATATTGCAGCATTTTGCGGTAATCAAATTTCTTTTCCATAAAATAGTTATTAAACAAAGGTAATCAGATTGTAATAGGAAGGTTATCTTCAAAATGAAAAGTATAAAACGATTTATTAAAAACTTTTTTTGCAGAGCAGCGTATTTTTCTTGAAGATTAAAATTTCCTTTATACAGGCAACTACATTAAAAAATTGTTACCGATGGTAAAATAATTTGATGGAAACTTTGGTTACGTTAAAAGTTTCCATAGTTTTGCGTTTTAATTATGACAGAAATTACAGCAATCGCAGAAAGAATAAAACAGAAAGCGCACGACCTGTTTATGCAATACGGCCTTCGTAGTGTAAGTATGGATGATATTGCAAATGGCCTGGGCATAAGTAAAAAAACCATTTATCAGTTTTATGCAGATAAAGATGCGCTGGTAGAAGATGTTATAGAAACAGTGATAGGACACAACCAGGAATGCTGCGAACAGGACAGCCTTACTTCTGAAAATGCAGTACATGAAATTTTTCTGGCAATGGATTATATGATGGAAGTTTTCAGATCAATGAATCCATCGCTCGTATTTGATATGCAAAAATATTATCCTGCAGCATTTCAAAAATTTTCTGAACATAAAAATAAATACCTGTACGGTATAATACGTAAAAATATACAGCGTGGTATAAAAGAAGAATTATACAGACCTGAATTGAAAATAGATGTAATAGCAAGATTTAGGGTGGAAAGTATGATGCTGCCCTTTAACCCGGAGTTTCATACAAAAGTAAAACAGAACCTTGCATATATTGAAGAAGAGTTAATGCTGTTTTTTCTTTTTGGCCTTGTATCTCCTAGGGGCTATAAACTTGCGGTAAAATACCAGCAAGGAAGATCTAAAATGATAAAAATTGAAGATGAAAAATAAGAGCATGAAAAAATTAATGGTATTTATTTTTTTGGCAGCGGGCTTTGTAAATGCAGTACAGGCGCAGGTTGTAAATAAATTTACTGCCCAGCAGGCTGTGGACTATGCAAAGAAAAACAGCGTGCAGGTAAAAAATGCGCTGCTGGATTATAAAATTCAACAACAAGTAAACAGAGAGATTACCGCATCTGCATACCCTCAGTTAAATGCATCGGGCACGTTGCAGGATTTTCTGCAGATACCCACAACATTACTACCTGCAGAAATTACCGGCGGGCAACCAGGAACATTTACACCTGTAAAATTTGGTACAAAATACAGCGTTACCGGTGGCTTTGATGCCTCTCAGTTGCTATTTGACGGGCAGGTTTTTGTAGGCCTTCAGGCACGTAAAACTGCTTTGGATTTTAGTTTGAAACAGGTAGATATTACAGAAGAAATGATAAACATAAACGTTCAGAAAATTTATTATCAACTGCTGGTGGGTAAACAGCAAATGACTTCAATTGATGCAAATATTACACGGTTTGAAAAGCTATTGAACGATACCAAAGAAATTTACAAACAAGGTTTTGCAGAAAGGCTGGATATTGATAAAGTAAACGTGCAGTTAAGCAACCTGAAAACAGAAAAAATAAAAGTACAGAGCCAGCTGGATGCAGGCAATGCGGGGCTAAAGTTTTTAATGAATATGCCGCAAAAAGATTCGTTGTTACTTATAGATTCAATAACAATTGATCTTATAAAAGAAAATATTTTAGTAGCAGACTATAAATATGAGGATAGAAAAGAATACCAGTTATTAACCTTTGCAAAAAAATTAAATGAATATAATGTGCGCAGATATAAATTGAGCTATCTGCCTACCCTTGCTGCATTTGGAAGCTATAATAAAAATGCTCAAAGACAAAAATTTGATTTTTTTGGTGGTGGTGCATGGTTTAGTACATCTCTGGTGGGATTAAAACTTACCATACCCATTTTTGATGGCTTTGCAAAAAGTGCCAGAGTACAAAATGCCCGCCTGCAGTTGCAAAAAACAAATAATAATATTGACCAGTTAAAAGAATCTATAGACAATGATGTAACGCAGGCTAAATTGAAAATAACTGCTGCATTAATTACTGTAGATAACCAAAAGCAAAATACTGACCTTGCAGAAAAAGTGTATAACAGCACAAAATTAAAGTACGAACAGGGGCTGGGAAATAACCAGGAAATATACACTGCACAAGCAGAATTAAAAGTGGCACAAAATAATTATTACAGCGCTTTGTATGATGCGATAATAGCAAAAATCGATTTCTTAAAAGCTATCGGAAAATTATAATTAAAAACGAACCAACACAATACGAATGAAAAAGATAACACAAATATTTATTGTTGCATCATTGGCACTGTCTGTAGCAGCGTGCGGAGATGGTAAAAAAGAAAAAGATGGTGATTTAAATGACAAGCGCACCCAGCTTCAAAAACTGAAAACTGAGAAAGATAAGAAGGATGCAGAGATTTTAAAACTGCAGGATGAATTATCTAAGCTTGATACCACAAGCGCCAATCCATCTAAAATAAAACTAGTTGCTTTTGTGCCCCTTGCTGCTGAAAACTTTGACCACTATATTGAAATTCAGGGGAGAATAGATGCAGAAAATAGTTCTTACATTTCGCCACGTGGTATGGGCGGGCAGGTAAAAGCAGTGCTGGTAAAGCAAGGACAATTTGTAAAAAAGGGGCAGTTGCTTTTAAGGCTAGATAATGCTATTCAAAACCAGCAAGTGCAAGCAGCAAGGCAACAAAATGCCGGTATAAGAACCCAGCTTGCTCTGGCAAAAAGTTTGTACGAGCGCCAGAAAAATTTATGGGAAAAAGGTATTGGTACCGAAGTGCAATTGCTTACAGCAAAAACAAATGTAACCGCTTTAGAAAATAATTTATCGCAAGTAGCAGAGCAGGTAAAACTTGCGCAGGAACAAATGAATACTGCTAACGTTTACAGTGACGTAAATGGCGTGGCAGATGTGGTAAACATAAGAGTAGGAGAAACGTTTACAGGCGTAGGTGCTACAGGCCCACAAATAAAATTTGTAAATAGAAGTAGTTTAAAAGTAATAGGTAATATTCCTGAAAATTATTTAGGTACAGTTGGAAGAGGAACCGCAGTAGTGATAACCATGCCCGATACAAAAAGAACATTTAATAGCACCCTAAGTTTTATTGGCGCATCTATCGACCCTAACAACAGAGGCTTTACGGTAGAGGCAAAATTACCATCAGACCCCGCTTTAAATCCAAACCAAACGGCATTGCTAAAAATACGTGATTATGCCTCTGCAAATGCTATTGCCATTCCTTTAAAAACTTTGCAAAACGATGAAAAAGGAAAATATGTAATGATAGCATCGTCAGAAAAAGGAAAACTTTTTGCCCGCAAACGCACGGTAACCGTGGGTATGATAAACGATGCATTAATTGAAGTAAAGTCTGGCATAAAGGCTGGCGAAAATTTAATAGTAGAAGGTTATACAGGATTGTATGAAGGGCAACAACTAAAAACAGCAGATAGCAAATAACTAAAAAGGGTTAATGCAAAAATATTTCACAAGAAAAATAATTGTATGAGTATAGTTGAAAATATACAAAAAAAGTTTAAAGAATTTAAGCCAACATCCTGGAGTATAAGTAACAAAACATCTATTTACCTTATCATGCTTATTGTTACGCTGATAGGATTATACCAGTTTCTTACACTTCCAAAAGAACAGTTTCCAGATATTGTTATTCCTACTATTTATGTGCAAACAATTTATGTGGGCAATTCCCCGAAGGATATTGAAAACCTCGTAACCCGCCCAATAGAAAAACAAATAAAAGGAATTACAGGCGCAAAAATTACAAAGTTTACCAGTACATCGCTGCAAGATTATTCTGCCATACAGGTAGAATTTAATACCGATGTAAAAGTAGATGTGGCACTGCAAAAGGTAAAAGATGCTTTAGATAAAGCAAAGCAAGATTTACCCAATGACCTTACCCAGCAACCTACTGCATTAGAAGTAAACCTGAGTGACCAGCCCATTATGTACGTAAACCTTAGCGGCGATTACGACATGGCAAAACTTAAAAAGTTTGCAGATGATATGAAGGATAAGCTGGAAGATATTCCACAAATAAATAGGATAGATATTGTGGGTGCACCGGAAAGAGAATTTCAAATAAATGTTGACAATTATAAAATGCAGGCTGCAGGTATTACATTCGATGATATTGGCAATGCTGTAGCAAGAGAAAATGCAGATATTTCTGGTGGTTTGCTAGATGTGGGAGATATGAAAAGAAACCTGCAATTAAAAGGACAGTTTCATACAGCGTACGATATTGAAGGTGTGATTGTAAGAAACACTAGCGGCAACCCAATTTATTTAAAAGACATTGCCACTATAAAAGATACCACTAAAAATGTAGAAAGTTTCGCACGGCTCGATGGTAAAAACGTAGTTACCTTAAACATTGTAAAACGTAGTGGTGAAAACCTTATTGAAACAAGCGATGCCGTGCAAAAAATGGTAAAGGAAAGCAAGGGGGTTATTTTTCCGGAAAACTTAAATGCCGTTGTAACCGGAGACCAAAGTATAAAAACAAAAGCATCTTTTAATGAGCTGGTAAACTCCATCGTTATCGGTTTTATTTTGGTGCTTATTGTACTTATGTTTTTTATGGGTGTTACCAATGCATTCTTTGTAGCGCTAAGTGTGCCGCTAAGTATGTTTGTAGCATTTGTATTTTTGCCTGGGGCAGATTTGATTGTGGGCACCCATGTAACGCTCAATTTTATGGTGCTGTTTGCCTTGCTGTTTGGGCTGGGTATTATTGTGGATGATGCCATTGTAGTAATAGAAAATACGCACCGGATATTTGTAGGGGGCAAAGGCAAAATACCTATAACCACCGCCACCAAAATGGCAGCGGGAGAAATTTTCATACCTGTATTAGCAGGTACGCTTACCACACTTGCACCGTTTTTTCCTTTGCTTTTTTGGCCGGGTATAATTGGGCGTTTTATGGTGTATCTGCCTACCATGCTCATTTTTACATTAGCAGCATCGCTGGTGGTAGCTTTTATAATGAACCCCATTTTTGCGGTAGATTTTATGAACCATCCCGAAGGTGCACCAGAAAAAAAATCAGCCATATTTAAAAAACCTTATTTATGGATTGTGATTGCGCTGGGCATTTTACTTGATTTTATAGGTGCCCCATTCTTAGGAAACTTGCTAATATTTTTTATGATATTAACAGTACTGCACAAATATATAATTGAAGATGCCATTCATAAATTTCAAAATAACGTACTGCCGTGGATAATGAGCCATTACGAAAATTTAATTCGCTGGTCGTTAAAAGGGTGGAGACCGGTTCATTTATTATTGGGTACGGTAGGATTGCTTATCGCTTCAGTATTTATTTTCGGTATATCCGTTTCATCTGGTAGAATTGGTATTGCATTTTTTCCTAAAGGAGACCCTAACCAAATTTATGTTTACTTAAAATTGCCTGTTGGTACCAGCGTAGAATATACTGACTCCATTGTAAAAACGCTGGAAACTAAAGTGAATAAAGTATTAGAGATTGATAATGCCAAAGGCAAAAAAAATCCTATTGTTGAAAGTGTTATCAGTAATGTAGCTATAGGCGCAAACGATCCATCATCTGGCGACAGAAGTACCCGCAGCGAGCTGGGCAGGGTGCAGGTATCCTTCGTTGAATATGAAAAGAGGCATGGTACAAGTTCAAGACCATACCTCGATCAAATACGTGGCGCTATTGCAGGTATACCGGGTGCAGAAATAAGTGTGGACCAGGAAAGCGGCGGCCCGCCAACTGATCCACCAATCAATATTGAAATAGCGAGTGAAGATTTTGATAACCTGGTAAAAACATCTGTTAACCTGAAAAATTATCTGGACAGTATTCAAGTGCCCGGTGTAGAAGAATTAAAAATGGATGTTGATCTAAACAACCCCGAAATAACACTAACCGTTGACAGGCAGCGAGCATTAATAGAAGGTGTTTCATCCGCACAAGTTGGTTTGCAAATTCGTACCGCATTATTTGGTAAAGAAATTTCAAAAATAAAAGAAGGAAAAGATGAATATAAAATTCAATTGCGCAACAATGAACTGCAAAGAAAAAGTTTATCGGAATTATTGAACATGCGCCTTGCCTTTAGAGATATGGCTACAGGTTTAAATAAAAATGTTCCCATAAGTGCATTGGTAAAAGTAGAACCTACCAGTACATTTGGGAGTGTAAAACGTAAGAACCAGAAAAGATTAATACAGCTTCGCTCCAATGTGCTTACTACACAGGGTTTCAATGCTACCGCCGTTAATCAGGTTATTGCCGGGCATCTTGCATCTTTCAATAAAAAAGATGAGGGTGTTACCATTAAACAAACCGGGGAAGGCGAGCAGCAGGCAGAAACCGGCGCATTTCTAGGTAAGGCATTATTTATTGCACTCGGGTTAATATTACTTACGTTGGTATTACAATTTAACTCAGTAAGCAAGTCTGTTATTATACTTACCGAAATTGTGTTTAGTGTTATTGGTGTATTGCTTGGCTTCTCTATTTTTGGTATGGAAGCTTCCGTTTTAATGACTGGTTTAGGGATTGTAGGGCTTGCAGGTATTGTGGTTAAAAACGGTATTTTGGTAATTGAGTTTGCAGAAGAATTGCGCAGCCGTGGTATGAAAACAAGAGAAGCAGTGGTACAGGCAGGTAAAACAAGAATCATCCCTGTATTGCTTACTGCACTTGCCGCTATACTTGCATTCATACCCATTGCAGTGGGTTTTAATATTAATTTTGTAACGTTATTCTCAGAATTAAATCCGCATATTTTCTTTGGTGGCGATAACGTTGCTTTTTGGAAACCATTGAGCTGGACCATTATATTCGGATTGGCATTTGCATTTTTTATGACGCTCATTATTGTACCGGCCATGTATTTAATTGCTGAAAGATTACGGCGTCCAATGCGCAGAATGTTTGGTGGAAAATGGGTAAGCTTTTTAGGCATACCACCATTAATATTACTCTTTATACCTCTAATGATTTATGCAGCAATAGCACACAGGATAGAAGTGAGCAGAAGAAAAAGAAAGTATAAAAACCTGGATGATAAATTTACAGGAAGCTGGTTTTAATAAAATAAAAAAAAATAAAGTGTCGGTTAATACAATAGCCCTCTGGTTTTTCCCGGAGGGCTATTTTTGTAAGGGCGAAAAACAAATTTAAATTACAAAAAAACGCCGAAGAATACTATTTGAGATTACAACCGCCAATAATTAGCTTTGCTTAAACACACAGGATATAAAAATCATGGAAAAATTTGTTGTTTCAGCAAGAAAGTACAGGCCACAAAATTTTGGTACAGTAGTGGGTCAGTCTCATATAACCACTACCTTAAAAAACGCCATTAATAATAATCAGCTTGCACATGCATTTTTATTTTGTGGCCCGCGGGGTGTGGGCAAAACCACTTGTGCACGCATACTGGCAAAAACCATTAACTGCGAAAACCGCACCACAGATGGAGAGGCATGTAATACCTGCAATAGCTGTGTTTCTTTTGATAATGGTACTTCGCTAAACATACACGAACTGGATGCTGCCAGCAACAACTCTGTTGATGATATTCGCTCTTTGGTAGAGCAAGTGCGCTTTGCACCACAGGCGGGCGAGTACAAAGTGTATATTGTAGATGAGGTTCACATGCTCACTTCATCTGCATTCAACGCTTTTTTAAAAACCTTAGAAGAACCACCACCTTATGCTATTTTTATTTTGGCAACCACAGAAAAACACAAAATAATACCTACCATACTCAGCCGCTGCCAGATATTTGATTTTAAAAGAATAACCACAAATGACACCGTGGAGCACCTTAGAGAAATATGCAACAAAGAAGAAATAAAGGCAGAGAACACAGCACTGCACGTAATAGCACAAAAAAGTGAAGGTTGCATGAGAGATTCGTTAAGTATACTGGATAAAATTGTAAGTTTTACCAGTGGTAACCTTACGTACGCCAATACGCTGGAGCATTTAAATATAATGGATGAAGACTATTATTTTAAACTGCTTCGGTATATGATGGAACAAAAACTAAGCGATGCATTGTTGCTATTTGATACCATAAACCAAAAAGGTTTTGAAGGAGATACCCTGCTGGAAGGCTTTGCAGAATTTTTAAGAAATATACTTGTAAGCAAAGATGAAAAAGCAGCCATACTGCTGGATGTTGCAGAAGATTTTAGAGAAAAATATTTACAGGAGGCAAAAGCACTTGCTGCCAACTGGATTATAGCGGCACTTAATATCTTAAACGAAGCGGGCATTGGATACAAACAGGCACGCAATAAAAGGCTGCATGTAGAAATGACGATAATAAAATTAAGTTATCTGCAGCAGGCTGTAGAAATTACAGATGAAGGTAGCGACCTCGTAAAAAAAAAAATAATTGATACTGCAAAACCAGTTGCATTTAAAGCCATCAAATTTGTACCATTAAAAATGGATGCTGCTATAACAGCTACTACAGCGGCATCCCTGCATATTGAAAAGCCGGTAAAGAAAATAGAACCTGTAGAAGTAAAAAAAGAAATAGTTCTCAATGAAGTAAAAGAACCTACTGTAAAATCAGTCTTTGGTACGCTGGATAAAATAAGGGCAAAAGTGCAGGAAGAAGCCAGTAAAGACAATATTGCCATACCGCTTACGGCAGAAAAATTACAAGCTGCATGGGATGCTTATACTGCCACACTTGCTGCAGAAAAAAAACACCCGGCGGTTACCCAGTTTAAAGTCGCTGTTTTAATTATTGAAGATGATAATAATTTTACTATTGTTACAGAAGGTACGTTGCAACAACGGTTCATAGAAAACGAACGATCTGGGCTTATCTACTATTTGCAAAAACAATTCCGTAATAAATTTTTAAAATATAGCATAGCAGTACAACAAAGTGAAACAGTAATTACCGACACGGAAAAAACACTTACTGCAAAACAGCAATACCAGTTACTCATAGAAAAGTATCCATTGCTTAAAGAATTAAAAGACAGGTTGAAGATGGAACTAGATTATTAAAACTGTTTGCAGAAATATAATGCTGGAACTGCGTATTTTAATTTCCCTTTTTTGCATTAATTTCGAACCAAATTTTAGACAAAAGAAAATATTATGGCAGAAGTAATACGCATGCCGCTTTTGAGCGATACGATGACAGAAGGAAAGATAGTGGCGTGGCTTAAAAATGTGGGTGATAAAGTAAAGGCTGATGATGTACTGGCAGAAGTAGAAACAGATAAGGCTACTATGGAAGTAAATGGATATGTAGATGGAACATTGCTGTATGTTGGTATACCTGCTGGGCAGGCCGCAAAAATAAATCAGATTATTGCAATAGTAGGAAAAGCGGGCGAAGATTTTAAAGGATTGCTGGATGCAGATACTGCCGCCGTACCGGTAGAAAATAAAACAGAACAGGTAAAAGAAAAAACTGCAGAACAAAATATTGCAAACCCTAAAGATGCGACTACCAATTCATCAGCAGCAATATCATTGCCTGCTGGCGCAAAAGAAATACGTATGCCTTTGCTAAGCGATACCATGACAGAAGGCAAGATAGTTTTATGGAATAAGAAAGTTGGAGATATAGTGAAAGCGGATGATGTACTTGCAGAAGTAGAAACAGATAAAGCTACAATGGAAGTGGTAGGATATGAGGATGGCACCTTGCTTTATGTGGGCGTACCGGCAGGCGAAGCGGCAAAAATAAACCAAATTATAGCTATTGTGGGTAAGCCAGGTACAGACGTGAGTGCATACGTGGCTGCAGAAAAAAATACTACTGTTGCAGCAGTAGCTACACCTGCAAAAGAAAATGTGCTGGCAGCAACAAAACCTGCACAGGAAAGTGTTGCTACTGTACGGCCGGCAGCAGAAAAAAATACAGATGGAAGAATAAAAGTATCGCCACTTGCAAAAGCATTGGCTGCCGAAAAAGGAATTGATATAAGCAAAATAGAAGGTACCGGCGATGGTGGAAGAATAACGAAAAAAGACGTAGATGGTTTTAAAGAAACAGCAACTAACATGCCGGCAGCTGCTGCAGCAACAGCACCTGCCAAACAAAATATAGCCATGCCCGCAATACAAGGGCAGGAAGGCTATACAGATGTACAACTTACCCAAATGCGTAAAACAATTGCACGCAGGCTGGGCGAAAGTATGTTTACAGCACCGCATTTTTATCTTACTATGGAAATAAACATGGATAATGCTATAGCATCCCGTGTTGCAATAAATGAAATAAGTCCTGTAAAAGTATCATTTAATGATATGCTCATAAAAGCCTGTGCTGCTGCATTGCGCTTACACCCGGATGTAAACAGCAGCTGGATGGGAGATTTTATAAGGCAGAATAAACACATACACATAGGATCTGCACTGGCATTGCCCGAAGGATTGATTGTGCCAGTTATAAAATTTGCAGACCAGTTATCGTTGTCGCAAATAGCTGCTACGGCAAAAGAATTATATGCAAAAGCAAAAGATAAAAAACTACAGCCAGCGGAATTTAGTGGTAATACGTTTACCATATCTAACCTTGGTATGATGGATATCGAAGAATTTACTGCCATCATAAACCCGCCGGATAGCTGCATACTTGCTGTAGGTAAAATTAAAGAAGTAGTAATAAGCCGCAATGGTAATTTTGAAGTAACCAACATGATGAAAGTTACGCTTAGCTGCGATCATAGAAGCGTGGATGGTGCTGTGGGTGCAGCTTTCCTGCAAACATTGAAAAAATTTATGGAAAATCCGGTGACGATGCTGGTGTAAAAATTAGCCTTTAAATAATTTTTAAAAAATACAGAACGATAATTCAGTTTTAAAAACACCCCGGCTTTAAAAATACAATTCCGATTATTTCAAACAAGTCATTAAAGTGTGTGTTTTATCATGTATCTTATCATCATACTCCACATTTGCAATACTTGTTCTTTGTAATCTTTCTTATGTTGGTCATTTTATAAGAACTGCATTTTAAAACACATTTCAATGTATGGCAAAGTATATTTCTTTTCAATATTCATTGAAAGTGCAAAACTTATTATAATTTCATAGAATAATGTACAAAATGAAATTAACAGAAGCCAAGCAGCAATTTATAAATAGCTGGGGCGCATTTGGCACCCAGTGGGGCATTAACAGAACAATGGCACAGATTTATGCATTGCTTTTAGTGAGCCCGGATCCTATCACCCAGGAAGATGTAATGGAGCAATTAAGCATTAGCCGCGGTAATGTAAACATGAATATAAGGGAACTTATCGGCTGGGGTATTGTGGAAAGAGTCATCATATCCGGCGAAAGAAAGGAACATTTTGTAGCAGATAAAGATATATGGAAGGCATCTACACAAATTATAAAAGAACGTAAAAAAAGAGAACTAGACCCTATGCTTAAAATGCTTGCCCAGCTGGAAGATGTGGAAGGCGATAAAAAGGACAGGCATGTAAAACAATTTACAGAAGTAATAAAGGATATAAGAAAAATGGGTGCAAGTGCAGAAAAAGTATTGGATATGATGACGGGTATAGAGGGCAATTTTTTTACAGATGCACTTATTAAAATGTTTAAATAAATTGGTAAAAAGTTAAGAATGCAAAATTTGTATCCTTAACTTTTATGTTATTACTGGTTCTCCTTTTTTTTATTGATGTCCTCTTCAGGTTCTTCTGCAGAATTATCATCTTCCATTGCACTTTTTACTGCATCTATAATTCTTATTTTTTTCTTTACATCTATCCTTTCGTCGTTAAATACACTGCCTATAAAACGCATAAGGTCTGCACGTGGTCCACCTTCTTTTTCTACTTTGTAATCTGCCTTACCTACTTCTGCAAATTCTCTTACTGTGGCTATAATAAATACCAAAAAGAGTACTACAATAACTGCGGTAAGCACAATAATATCTGTATTTTCCATAGTATTATTGGTTTTTTTTCAGGTTAAAAAAAATGAGTAATCCCATAATAGTTGGTGGCCATAAACCAATAAAAATAGCACGGTTTGAGTCTTTTAAAACCACATAATAATATTCTGATACGCCTATTAACAGGACTACCATAATTACAATTAATATTTCTGATGCCTTAAATTTTTTGAACATTGAATGGAATTTTTATTTTAAAATATTGTTATTGCAATTAATATGATATATGCTTTCTTTTATAAAAAATGTTAAAAAAAACTATAGTAATTGCAAATGTTTCTAGAATAACGATGGCTATAGTTTCGGGAGTAAAAGCTTATCATTTTTAAAAAAAGAACTCAACTTATTTCCTATGTTAGTACAAAATTTGAATTAGCAAAATGATGTTGCAGAAAAAAGATAATTATCAAAAATACAAACACCATCCTGCAAATAAACATTAGTAAAACACATTGAAAATCTATATTTTTTACTCTTCCAAAGATGATAAAAGTTATGATAAATAAATTTTATCATTAAAATTAATGCCTTCAAAGATCATGTTTTATATTACATAAGGCGTAGTATTTTGGTAGATACAAAGCAATAGCATGGCTATTTTAAAAAGGTTTTATTTGCCTAATCCTGTTATACATGTTGTGCATTACTTCCATGTGCGGTGCAGTAAGCACTGCCAAACCTAAAAATATATACCCCGCCATTGCACTATTATTTTTCATGTACATAAAAGCACCAAACCCAAAAAGGCCTATACCCAGCATAGCCAGAAAACTGTAAAGAGTTATTTGTTTTATAATAGCTGATACAGGATTTGCATTGCCTGTTCTCAAATACTGCACAATATTTTTGAGTGATAAAACAGAATGCCATACTATAAAATAAAAAGTAAAACCAAGCACCATCGGTATATTAAATAGAATAACAAGAATGCAGGCAAAGCGAATAAGGAACTGACCTTTATCTTTTTGTTCTATATCGTTGTTTCTAAGAAAATAAATAAATGTTGATGTAAAGAATAATATTCCGCAAATAGATATTAGTATGTAACGATGCTCATCTATCCAGTTTACTATAGAAATATTTTCAGTACCGGATTTAAAAAGTGCAAATATCGGGCGCACATCTTCAAAGTGGTTAAGCAAAATAACAGAGAGTATAACAAGGCCGTAAGACGTTACAAATAACTTACCGGAAAGTGTATTTGTTTTAAATTTATGAAGATCTGTTTCGCCGAAATGATAAGCTGCAAAAAATATAAACAATATGTTACCCGCCAGTGGAAAAAACCATAATATACCGGCAAATAGAAATAACCTCCCCAGATAAACAGCAAAGAATTTTAATTTTGAAAAAGATTTTTCGCCAGCATTTTGTGTAGCCACCAGTAAATCTGCAGCACCATGCGGCACACCCAGCAAAACAATACCTGTTAGAAAAACTGCAAATTGTGTATTTGCAGAAAATGGTAGTATATACTGCTGTACTAGCAATAGAATTAAACCTGCAATTATTAATATAATCTGTATCATATAAAATTGAAAAAACCCGGATACTTTACCTGCTAAGATATTAGGCTTATAACTTAAAAAGGTATAATTTTTAAAAATTAGTTAGCACCCGGATTTGTATATGTATATATGTAAGCTAAGATATTTTATAAAACAAAAAGTGTGATGCAAAAATTTGCACCACACCCTTCTCATCAACTACGCAGTAGCTACAGTTTTATCAGACTGTGCCAATGCATATATAACTAAACCAAAGCCAATTTTGTTGATGGCATCACCTATGTTATAAACAATATCCATAGACAATCCTTCAAAAACCCTAAAACCAAATAAACCACCAGCTGTACCAGCTATATAGCCTATTGGGTAAATAGCCCAACCAACAAGTACAAACCAACCCAATGTTCTTACTGCTTTTGTAACTGCAGGTCCTGCATTGCCAGCCAGTTTTGCTACATCTCCAAACCACACTAAATACACAATATAGAAATAAGCAATACCGCTTATTAAGCCCCATATCCAGCTTTGCGTTTGTGTACCGTAAATTGCTTCGCCAATATAACCAGTAACCAGCATTACTAAAGATGCGAAAATGAGTTGCCAAAGCAAACCAATTTTAGCACCTGCTTTTTTGGTGATGAGATAAAACTCTACGCACATAAGTGGCACTGTTAAGATCCAGTCTACATAACGGAAGAAAATGGGAGATGCCCCAGTTTCTAAATTGTAACCACGCATATAATAATAATGCACAGCAGCAATGAAGGTAATAAGGCCAGATACTAAAATGGATGTTCGCCATTTTTTATCTACATTATTCATTTCGAAAAAGAAAAATACGGCAGCAGCCATCATAGCCATTGTGCCCACAAAGAATGTAAAGGCTACATAATTGTTTGGGTCAATTACATGTGCCTGCAAGAGGTTTTGAAACATAATATGTTGTTTTTAATTTGAAAGAAATGTGACTACTGGTTTTGGTTTAGCAATCACTATTAGTTTAGTTTAATACTTTAACAAAGATATAGGAAAATTAATTTTCAAAACGTACAAATCTTTCAAAAAATTATGAAAGATATATTTATAATATCCTCATTACTAATAAAAAATATTTTATAGGGTATGTTGTTTTCACTTATTACGGAAACTTCCTCCTTCCCTTTCTTATTATATATAAACAGCGAACTGCAAAAGGAATGAAATTTGTTTCTTTATAATAATTATCACAGCAATCATTTTTATTTTAACACAAACAGTATACAAAATGGAAAATCTCCAAAATAAAACAGCACTTATAACCGGGGCAGGAAAAGGAATAGGAAAAGCAATAGCGCTTGCACTTGCAGCAGAAGGTGTGCATGTAGGCCTCATTGCAAGAACAGAAAATGATCTGAAAGAATTACAAAAACAAATAGAGATTTTGGGGATAAAAGTTGCAATTGCCTGCGCAGATGTCAGTAACATAATTATGGTAAACAGTGCTGTAAGCAAAATAATATCTGCCCTGGGTAATATAGATATTTTAATAAATAATGCAGGCACTGCTACATTTGGTAAGTTTTTAGAACTGGAACCGGAGGTTTGGGAGCAGCAGATAAAAGTAAACCTCTTTGGTGTTTACTATGTTACCAGGGCAGTTTTACCACAAATGATAGAAAGGAAGATGGGCGATATCATCAATATATCCTCTACCGCAGGTTTAAAAGGTGCTGCCACAACAAGTGCATATAGTGCATCAAAATTCGGGTTACTTGGGCTCACAGATTCTCTTATGCAGGAAGTGCGAAAGCATAATATACGGGTAACTGCACTTACGCCCAGTACTGTGGTAACAGAAATGGCAAAAAGTGCGAACCTGATAAATAACAATGAAGATAAAATGATACACCCTGAAGATATGGCAGAACTTATTATTGCTCAGTTAAAACTTAACCGCCGCTCATTTGTAAAAGATGCGTCATTATGGAGTACAAATCCCTAAAGCAGGCATAAGTAGCCAGTTTGATATTATCCTAATTTTAATTATTATTAAAAAAATTTCTATAAAAATACTTAGGCAGGTATTTTGTTTTGATAATGCATAACATTTTAAAACAAAAAATATGAAAGTATTAATGGTATTAACATCGCACAGCGAATTAGGAAATACAGATCAAAAGACAGGATTTTGGATTGAAGAGTTTGCAGCCCCTTATTATATTTTTATAGATGCGGGTGCGGCAATAACAATTGCATCGCCAAAAGGCGGGCAGCCGCCAATAGACCCTAAAAGTGCAGAACCTGCAAACCAGACAGCCGCTACAAAAAGATATGACCAAGACAATGAATTACAAAAACTGCTGGGAGATACCAAAATACTGGCAGACATAACTGCTGATGATTACGATGCTATTTTTTATCCCGGCGGGCATGGTCCTCTGTGGGATCTTACTAATGATGCAGATTCTATAAAACTGATAGAAGATTTTTGGAAAGCAAAAAAACCTGTAGCAGCAGTATGCCATGCGCCAGCAGTGCTGCTACACGTAAAAGAAGCTAATGGAGATGAATTTGTAAAGGATAAAAAAGTAACCGGATTTTCCAATGCAGAAGAAGAAGCTGTAGAACTTACAGATATAGTTCCTTTTTTGCTGGAAGATGAATTGAAAAAAAATGGTGGAATATATACCAGCAAAGAACCGTGGACATCTTATGTAATACAGGATGGACTTTTGATAACTGGTCAAAATCCACAATCATCTGCCGAAGCTGCAGAAGTATTGCTTCAACAATTGAAGAAATAAAATTTATTAAAAGCAGTTGTAAAAAACTGCTTTTTTAATTTGTTTAATTAAATAGAGATTAAATAAAATTATTTTTTAAAAACTTTGCCCTTACAATATCCTGCACGGGTACATTATTTATTTTACTTTCCAGCCAGCTCACAATATCAAGGTATTGATAAGAGCGCCGGTTATACTTGCCCGCAGAAACTTTTTCCAGATTATTCCTAAAAGCTAAGAAAGATTTTTGAATATCCCCGGGCCTGGACGATAGTGATTTTTGCAAAAAAGAAAATACTTCTGTGAGTACTGCATCCAAATTTTCCATTTTAGCCAAAAAACGATACACTGATTTTATGAGGTATTCTACCAGATCCATATTTCCTAGTTCATAATGCGCTATAAGATGAAGCAATCTTGCGAAACATTGAATATCTGTACGCAATTGGCCCACTCTTAAATTTATAATTTTGTTTAAATACACAATGGCTTCATCATTATTACCCGAACCAAAATATAGACTTGCAATTTTATAGTAAAATACCAATGCCCGGTGTGTATCTATATAAAGGCTATAAACCTTTAATTTTTCTTCAATAGGTTTTATCAATAAAAGCCCTTCGGTAAAATTACCTTCTAAAAAATATTTATTAATTTTTGCAGTATAGAGGTAAACAAAAGTTTGTATTTCTAAATTTTGATTAAAAGCAGCAGCGCCTTCATAAAAGTTTTCAAACTGTTGCAGCTCTTCAATCATCTTTTTATGATTACCGGTAATAAATAATGCATTTAATAAATTGTGCATGGCTTTTACAAAGAGATAGGGTTCTTCCTTTTTTGCTTCGGGGTAATCTGTAAATAGCTGAACCCATTTTTGTGCATGGCGGTAATATTTTGTAAAATCCAGTTGTATTACATAATACCAGCAGTAGCTCTGGTGCAAATATGCTTTTCCAAAAAAACTAATCTGCTTTTCATTTATACCTCCTATATTTTTTTTGAATATTTTTTCAATTTCCCTGCTGTGTTTTTCATCTTTTACATGCCCGTTTTCCAAATATAATTCATACATGCTTAGTGCAACATTAGACAAGTGCGTAACTTCATTTATTTGTTTAAGAACAAAATCTGTTTCGTTAATAAGCAAGCCTGCTCTGCCTTTAAGGCTTCGGGTAATATGCCTTGCTTCTATATCTTTTTCAAACTGCATAATATCCAGCGTAAGAATAAAGTGGCTGTTTGCCTTTGCCGAAACTTTTACTTTGTCCAGTATTTTTAATGCCTGCAATATCAATCCCCGGTTATACAAAATTTTAGCAAAATCTATTTGCTCCCTTATTTGTATTTCCATATTTTTTTCGCTGTGCAGCAAGCGCAGCGCAGTTAATAATTCGCCATATAAATGTGCTTTTAAATTGGGTAATTGCTGCCGGCTTATAGAAGGTAATTTTTTTAAAAAATGTGCTTCATTATATTCTTTGGCAGCATCCAGCACATTAAATAATTGTACAAATTTGGGCTCTTCGTTGGCTTGGTTTCTAAGGATGTATAATTTAAAATGACGCTTTTCTGCTCCTGTAAGAGATTTTATCAATAAAAAAAGTGGTTCATTATTATTGTTTGACATCGTAAAATATTTTTACAAAACCCTTTATCAGCATGTATTACAGGCATTACTATTCCTTTTTCACACCGTAATAGTTACTTATTTTAATTTCTTTTATGATTATAAGTAAAATAGCTTTAGTGTGATGCCAAATTTACGGCAGCACAGGTGTAAAAAACATTTTAATATTTTACAAATGGCAGAAAATAAAATTTTTATTTTTGATACTACATTAAGAGACGGTGAGCAGGTGCCCGGCTGTAAATTAAACAGCAAAGAAAAGGTAGAACTTGCTTTGCAACTGGAAGCATTGGGTGTAGATATTATAGAAGCAGGTTTTCCGGTTTCATCTCCCGGCGATTTTGCGTCTGTAAATGAAATAGCTAAAGTTATAAAAGATGCTACTGTTTGCGGACTTACCCGTGCAGTGCAAAAAGATATTGAGGTAGCGGCTGAAGCACTCAAATACGCCAAACGCCCACGTATACATACAGGCATTGGCACATCTAACCTTCACATAAAAGCAAAATTTAATGCTACGCAGGATGAAATTCTGGCAAGAGCAATACAAGCTGTAAAATGGGCAAAAAACTTTGTAGATGATGTGGAGTTTTATGCAGAAGATGCAGGCCGTACAGATAATGAGTATTTGGCAAGGGTAATAGAGGCTGTAATTAAAGCCGGTGCAACCACTGTAAATATTCCTGATACAACAGGTTACTGCCTGCCACACCAATACGGCGAAAAAATAGCTTACTTGGTAAATAACGTACACAATATTGACAAAGCAATTATTTCGTGCCATTGCCACAACGACCTTGGTTTGGCTACTGCAAATTCTATAGCAGGCATTATAAATGGTGCAAGGCAAATTGAATGTACTATAAACGGGCTGGGGGAAAGAGCGGGAAATACATCCCTGGAAGAAGTTGCCATGATTATAAAACAACACAAAACAATGGGCTTTTATACAGGTATTGACAGCAGGCAGCTAAACCCGCTAAGCCGCACTGTATCTAATGTTATGCGTATGCCTGTGCAACCCAATAAGGCTATAGTAGGCAGTAATGCTTTCTCCCATTCATCGGGCATTCATCAGGATGGATTTTTAAAAGATGCACTTACTTACGAAATTATAAACCCCGAAGAAGTAGGTGCAGACAGTTCTAAAATTGTACTTACTGCAAGGAGCGGAAGAAGTGCGCTGGCTTTTCGTTTTCAAAAATTAGGGTTTCAATTTGATAGAAATGATGTAGACAAACTATATGAAGTTTTCTTACATATTGCTGATGGAAAAAAAGAAGTAACTGATGAAGACTTACATGAAATGGGTAAAAAATACAGCGTAGTAGGAGTATAAATAAAAGAAAAAATGAAGCAAACATTATTTGAAAAAATATGGAATAAACACATCGTTAAAACAATTGACGATGGTCCGTCTGTTTTATATATTGACAAACATTTAATACACGAGGTTACAAGCCCGCAGGCATTTGCAGGTATTAAAAAAAGAGGGTTAAAAATATTTCGTCCGCAGCAAATTGTTGCAACCGCAGATCATAATGTTCCTACTATCAATCAGCATCTTCCCATTAAAGAAAACCTGAGTAAGATACAGGTAGATACGCTCATAAAAAATTGTGCGGAAAATGATATAGAATTGTATGGTTTGGGGCATCCTTACCAGGGTATTGTGCATGTAATAGGGCCGGAGCTGGGCATAACACAGCCAGGCATAACGATAGTGTGCGGGGACAGCCATACCAGCACCCATGGCGCATTTGGGGCAATTGCTTTTGGAATAGGTACCAGCGAAGTAGAAATGGTTTTTGCTACACAGTGTTTGTTGCAGACAAAACCAAAACAGATGCGCATAAACGTAAATGGTGCATTAAAAAAAGGAGTTTTGTCAAAAGATATTGTACTATACATTTTATCAAAGATATCCGCAAGTGGTGCTACCGGTTTTGCAGTGGAATATGCAGGCAGTACCATCCGTAATTTATCTATGGAAGCTAGAATGACCGTGTGCAACATGAGTATAGAAATGGGTGCAAGGTGCGGATTGATAGCACCGGATGAAACAACGTTTAATTATGTAAAGGGAAAAAAATTTGCACCAAAAGGAGAAGCCTGGATAAAGGCATTGAAAGATTGGAAACAATTGTTTAGTGATGATGATGCAGTATTTGATGAAGAAATAAATATTAATGCTGCAGATATTATGCCCATGATTACTTATGGTACAAACCCGGGAATGGGAATGGGTATAGATGAATGTATTCCGTTGGAAAACGTATTAAATGAAAATGAAAAACCTGCTTTTGTAAAAGCGTTAAAATATATGGGTTTACAAGCAGGCAATGCAATTATGGGGCAAAAAATAGATTATGTTTTTATTGGAAGCTGCACTAATAGCCGCATTGAAGACCTAAGGCTTGTGGCAAATTTTGTAAAAGGAAAACAAAAAGCAAAAGAGGTGGAAGTGTGGATTGTACCTGGCAGCAAGCAGGTAGAACAACAGGCAATAGCAGAAGGCATTGACAAAATATTTGAAGCAGCAGGTTTTCAGCTTCGCCAGCCAGGTTGTAGCGCCTGCCTGGGAATGAATGAAGATAAAATTCCGGCAGGTAAATATTGTATTAGTACCAGCAATAGAAATTTTGAGGGTAGGCAGGGTGCGGGCGCAAGAACATTGCTGGCAAGCCCGCTAACTGCAGCGGCATCTGCTATAAAAGGATATGTAGCCTCCCCAAACGCCACCTGAGGAAGGGCTTAAGCAGGTCATAAATAAAAAAAAGCCAGATAAAAATTAAAATAAAAAACTTGGAAAATATAATTAATCAACCAGATATCATAAACGTAAAGTCCCCCTTCCAAACGTGGGGGGGCTATGCTTCTTTTTTCGTTCCACTAAACATGGAAAATGTAGATACAGACCAAATAATACCTGCACGTTTTTTAAAAGGAACAACAAGAGATGGCTTTGGAAAAAATTTGTTTAGAGACTGGCGTTACGATAATAATGATGAAACAAAACCAAAGCCCAGCTTCGTTTTAAACCAGCTACAATATAGCGGTTCGATATTGGTAGCAGGAAAAAATTTTGGTTGCGGTTCATCCAGGGAGCATGCAGCGTGGGCATTGGTGGATTATGGTTTTACAATAGTGGTAAGCAGTTTTTTTGCGGATATTTTTAAAAACAATGCATTAAATAATGGATTGCTACCTGTAGTTGTAAGTGAAACCTTTTTGCAAAAAATATTTGAACAAAAAAGTGATACACAATTAATAGTTGATTTAAAAAATCAGACTATCAAAATATTTCAGGATGCGGAAGCTCCTTCTTCTGAAGAGTTTGAGGAGACTTTTGAAATAAGCAGTTATAAAAAAGAATGCCTGCTTAACGGGTATGATGATATAGATTATTTATTGAGTATAAAAAATGATATAGAGCAATTCGAAAAACAATTTGCTTAAAAATAGTATGACAAAAAAAATTGCGATATTAAACGGTGATGGCATTGGTCCCGAAGTAACAGCACAATCTGTAAAAGTGCTGAGCGCTATTGGAGAACAATTTAATCACCAATTCATTTTTACAGAAGCACTTATTGGTGCAGTTGCCATTGATAAAACCGGAAATCCGCTTCCACAAGAAACCATTAATATTTGTTTAGACAGTGATGCTATTTTATTTGGTGCTATCGGGCATCCGAAATATGATAATGATCCAACGGCGAAAGTTAGGCCGGAACAGGGTTTACTTGCATTAAGACAAGCGCTGCAATTGTTTGCAAATATTCGCCCGGTGGTTGCTTACAAATCCCTGCATACCTTATCGCCATTAAAAACAACTATTATAGATGGGGTAGATTTTGTGATTTATCGGGAACTAACGGGCGGTATTTATTTTGGTAAAAAAGAAACCAATGCAGAAGGCACACAGGCATCTGACCAGTGCCTGTATACAAAAGCAGAAATAGAACGTATTGCACATCTTGCATTTAAAGCCGCACAGCAACGAAGAAAAAAACTAACGCTTGTAGATAAAGCAAATGTTTTGGAAACATCCCGGTTATGGAGAAAAGTGGTGCAGGAAATTGCAACAGCATATAGTGGTGTAGCCGTAGATTTTTTGTTTGTAGATAATGCTGCCATGCAAATAATACTTAACCCCAAACAATTTGATGTGATACTTACAGAAAATATGTTTGGCGATATTATTAGCGATGAAGCAAGTGTAATAAACGGTTCATTGGGCATGCTGCCTTCTTCATCTATAGGAACAAAAACTGCTTTGTTTGAACCTATTCACGGCTCTTACCCGCAGGCAGCAGGAAAAGATATTGCAAATCCTGTTGGGTCTGTTTTATCTGCTGCTATGCTGCTAGATTATTTTGGTATGACTGAAGAAGCAGCATTGGTAAGAACTGCAGTGGCGTGGACGCTGGATAATAAAATTGTTACAAAAGATATTGAGCCGATTGATTTTTATTTTACCTCCACCGTTGGCGGATTTATTGTGGACTATATTAATAAAAATATTGATGACGGGATGAACGGAGAAAATATTTCGTTAAGAAAATCTACCATAATTTAAAACAAAAAAAGTACAAAGAAATATACACTACAAAAAGAAAAGAAACATGTATTACAACGAAGAAACCATTCTCTATTTAGACGGTAAATTTGTGAAAGCAGCAGATTCGAAAATGAATTTTTATAGCCAGAGCCTGCATTACGGCTACTCTGCATTTGAAGGAATTCGTTCTTATAAAACTGCCAATGGAACAAAAATTTTTAAGCAGGAAGAGCATTATGACCGATTAAGAATATCCTGCGAAGCAGTAGGAATACCGTACCCGTGGACAAACGAAGAATTAATACTAGCCTCTTATGAACTATTACAAAAAAATAATTTAGAAGATGCCTATATACGCCCATTGGTTTTTTGCCCGCCAAATATGAGTTTACAAAAAGCGGTATCATCTAATATTCTTTTAGCTGCATGGGAATGGGGGGCTTACCTCGGCGATAAATTATTAAGGGTTGGGTTATCTAGTTTTCAAAGGCCAAACCCAAAAGGTTTTAAGATACATGCAAAAATTGGGGGGCATTATGTAAACTCTATCATGGCATGCCAGGAAGCAAAAGATAATGGCTTTGATGAAGCATTGCTTACAGATATGAATGGCTATGTAGCCGAAGGGCCCGGTGCAAATGTTTTTTATGAAAAAGAGGGAAAGTTATTTACACCATGTCTCGGGAATATTCTTGCAGGCATTACAAGAGCAACCGTAATAGAAATATGTGAAGAATGGGGAATAGAAGTAACAGAAAAACAAATTACTGTTGAAGAACTAAAAGATGCAGATACCGTTTTCTACTGTGGTACAGCAGCAGAAATTATCGGTTGGGAAAGTTTAGACGGCATAGGGTTTAAAATTCCATTTAATAATTCCGTAAGCAGAAAAATACAACTGGCATATAAAAACCGTGTGTTGGAATTGGAAGTGGAGGATAAGAAAAGTTTAGTGGGTGTTTGATCCAATAAGGCATAATGGAAATAAGAAGTTTTTAGATTTTAAAATATTGAACCACAAAGACCCGAAGACAGGAAGAAGCATGAAGATTTGAAAGAAAGGTTTAATAAAAAAATTCTTTGTGAAACTCAGTGCCTGTATGGTTCAAAAAATATTTTTATAAAAGCCAAAGTGAAAAACAAATGCTGAATGGAGCGTCGCCACTGAAGTTGCCACATCAACAAATGCCCGTAATCAAAAAATAAATTTACCGGAGGTAAAAAGTATTAATGAACGAACTAAATAAATACAGCAAAACACTTACGCAAGACGAAACGCAACCTGCGGCGCAGGCAATGTTGTATGGCATAGGACTTACAGAAGATGATTTAAAAAAACCGCAAATAGGAATTGCAAGCATGGGCTACGATGGCAATACCTGCAATATGCACTTAAATGACCTTGCAAAAATGGTGAAGCAAGGCGTGTGGGTTGCAGATATGGTTGGGTTAATTTTTAATACAATCGGTATTAGCGATGGTATTAGCAATGGCACTGATGGCATGCGTTACAGCCTGGTGAGCCGGGATTTGATTGCAGATAGTATTGAAGCAGTTTGTGGTGGTTTTTATTACGATGGATTAATTGCATTGCCGGGTTGTGATAAAAATATGCCGGGTTCTATTATGGCAATGGGAAGATTAAATCGCCCGGCAATAATGGTTTATGGAGGTACTATTGAAGCGGGGCATTACAAAGGCGAAGAACTCAATATCATTTCATCTTTTGAAGCGTTGGGTAAAAAAATTGCAGGTACAATTACGCTAGAAGATTTTAAAGAAATAATAAAACACAGTTGCCCGGGTGCTGGCGCATGCGGCGGTATGTACACCGCAAACACAATGGCTAGTGCAATAGAAGCTTTGGGAATGAGTTTGCCTTATTCATCTAGCAACGCTGCGCTGAGTGATGATAAAAAAAAGGAATGCCTGGAGGCAGGGGAGGCCATAAAAATACTGTTGGAAAAAGATATCAAACCAAAAGATATCATGACGAAAAAAGCATTTGAAAATGCCATAACAACAGTAATGGTTTTTGGCGGAAGCACCAATGCAGTGCTGCATTTAATAGCGATGGCTAAGAGTGTAGATGTAGATTTAACGCAGGAAGATTTTCAACGAATAAGTGATAAAACACCCGTGCTTGCTGACTTTAAGCCCAGCGGAAATTATTTATGGCAAGCTTTACCCGCTATTGGTGGTGTACCTGCGGTAATGAAATATTTATTAGACAAAGGAATGCTACACGGCGATTGTATAACAGTAACCGGAAAAACGATTGCAGAAAATTTAAAAGATACTGAAGCAATAAATTTTGAAACGCAAAAAATTATTTACCCGTTAGAAAAACCGCTGAAGGCAACAGGACATTTACAAATACTATATGGCAACCTTGCAGAAAAAGGAAGCGTGGCAAAAATAAGCGGTAAAGAAGGCGTAAGGTTTGAAGGCCCAGCAAGAGTTTTTAATGGAGAGAAAGATTTAGTAGCAGGCATTGCAAGCGGCAGGGTACAAAAAGGTGATGTGGTAGTAATAAGATACGAGGGACCTAAAGGTGCGCCGGGAATGCCAGAAATGCTAAAACCAACATCTGCCATTACAGGCGCAGGGTTGGGAAAAGATGTGGCATTGATAACTGATGGAAGATTTAGCGGTGGCAGTCATGGATTTGTTGTAGGACATATAACGCCGGAAGCCTTTAACGGCGGGCTTATTGCGCTGGTGGAAGATAATGATATTATAGAAATAGATGTTCCCACAAAAGCAATGACATTAAAAGTAAGTGAAGAAACAATAGCAGAACGCAGAAAAAAATGGCAGCAGCCTTTATTGAAAGTAAGCAAAGGAGTGCTGTACAAATATGCAATGTGTGTAAAAGATGCAAGTGAGGGATGTGTAACGGATGAAGCCTATTAAATGCAAAGCCCCCAAAATTACCCGAGGGAGGACTTGGAAGTTTGAAATAATTTGAAGTTTATAAAATATTTGTTATGGAAATACTGCAAAAAATAAAAAAGGAAGTTTCAAAACAAACTGCATTTCATTCCCCCCTCGAGGGGGCGAGGGGGGCTGTTAAGTCTGCTTCCGGTTCTGTTGCAGTACTCGAAGCATTAATTGCAGAAGATGCAAATATTATTTTTGGTTATCCTGGTGGTGCTATTATGCCCATATACGATGCGTTATATGATTACGAAAAAAAATTAAATCATATATTGGTACGCCACGAGCAAGGCGCAATACACGCTGCGCAAGGGTTTGCAAGGGCAAGTGGTAAAACAGGAATTGTATTTGCCACAAGTGGCCCCGGTGCTACCAACCTGGTTACGGGGCTTGCAGATGCAATGATAGACAGTACCCCACTCGTTTGCATTACAGGGCAGGTGTTTGCACATTTACTGGGTACAGATGCTTTTCAGGAAACGGATGTTATAAATATTACGACGCCTGTTACCAAATGGAATTACCAAATTACAGATGCTACAGAAATACCATCGGTACTGGCAAAAGCATTTTATATAGCGGGTAGCGGCCGCCCCGGCCCTGTGCTTATAGACATTACAAAGAATGCGCAGTTGCAAATGTTTGATTATGCAGGGTACACAAAATGTACACATATTCGCAGCTATAGGCCAAAACCAATTGTAAGAAATGAGTACATAGTTGCTGCTGCTAAATTAATAAACGAAGCAAAAAAACCTTTTGTAATTTTTGGGCAGGGTGTAATACTTGGTAATGCTGAAAAAGAATTTATAGCATTTATAGAAAAAGGAAATCTTCCTGCGGCATGGACGATTATGGGAATGAGTGCAATACCCTCAAACCATAAGCTAGGCGTGGGTATGCTGGGTATGCATGGAAATTATGGTCCCAATGTTTTAACAAATGAATGTGATGTGCTTATAGCAGTTGGTATGCGCTTCGACGACAGAGTTACGGGCCGTTTAGATAAATATGCCAGGCAGGCAAAAGTGGTTCACTTAGATATTGACCCTTCGGAAATTGATAAAAATGTAAAAACAACTGTTCCTGTTTGGGGAGATTGTAAAGAAACTTTACCATTACTTACTGCTCTAATAAATAAAGGAAATCATGCGGAGTGGTTACAGCAGTTTGCAGACTATACAAAGCAGGAAGAAGAACAATGTATTACGCCGGAACTAAATCCTACAGAGGGAGAACTGACGATGGGCGAAGTAATAAAAACACTGAATGAATTAACAGAAGGCAATGCAATAATTGTTACAGATGTAGGGCAGCACCAAATGGTTACCTGCCGCTACGCAAAATACAATAAGAGCAAAAGCAATATTACCAGCGGTGGGCTGGGTACAATGGGATATGCATTGCCGGCTGCTATTGGGGCAAAATTTGGTGCGCCACAAAGTATAGTGGTAGCGGTTATTGGCGATGGAGGTATACAAATGACGATACAAGAACTGGGCACAATTATGCAAAGTGATGTACAAGTAAAAATAATTATTCTCAACAATCAGTTTCTTGGAATGGTGCGCCAGTGGCAGGAATTATTTATGGATAAAAGATATTCTTTCACCAATATAAAAAGCCCCGATTATGTAAAAGTAGCAGCAGCTTACAGCATCGAAGCAAAAAAAGTTAGCGAAAGAAATGATTTAAAAAAATCGCTGAAAGCAATGCTGGATTTTAATGGTGCGTATTTATTAGAAGTAATGGTAGGGAAAGAAAATAATGTTTTTCCCATGGTGCCGCAGGGATGCAGTGTGAGTGAAATACGATTGAAGTAAAAGAGCAAACCCGGTTAGCGGTTTTGAAATTAACGACAATTGCAATGAAGGAAAAAGATATTTAAACAAATCACCTTCAACAAAAATGATTGATTTATAAAAATATAAAACAATGAACAAAGCAGAATATACCATCACCGTTTATACCGAAAACCAAATTGGTTTACTCAATCGTATCGCCATTATTTTTAGCAGAAGAAAAATAAATGTAGATAGTTTAAACACTTCGCCAACCGAAGTAGAAAGTGTGCATCGTTTTACCATTGTTATAAATGAAACAGAAGATGTAGTAAGAAAACTGTGTACACAAATAGAAAAACAAGTAGATGTTTTAAAAGCTTTTTACAATACCGAAGACGAAATAGTGTGGCAGGAAATGGCCTTGTATAAAGTACCAACAGATGAAATTGCAGAAAAAGTAAAAGTAGAAAGGCTGTTAAGAGAATATGGTGCAAGAGCAGTGGTAATACGAAAAGATTACACCGTTTTTGAAACTACGGGCCATAGGGAAGAAACAGATGGATTAATAAAAGCATTGGAACCTTATGGTTTAATTGAATTTGTTCGCAGTGCAAGAATAGCTATCATTAAGGACAGCAGCGGTTTTCATGAGAAATTAAAATTTTATGAAGCGTCTGCACCTGGTGATGAATTGGTGGAGAATGAATTTTTAAATCAGCATGAAGAGGTTTTTTCTATGTGAAACTATGCTCCTATTGTGCCTATGTGTTACGTTTTTTCAGATAGAATTATAGACACATAGTTTCCCATAGCTCAATTAAGAATTATTCAAAAATAAATATTGACATTAAAAATTAAAAAAGCAATTTAATAATCACAAAGTTCACAAGTCCCCGTTTCGGGGGGATTTAGGGGCCCTTAACAATTTATACAAATGGCAAATTATTTCAATAGCTTACCACTTAGACAACAACTAAACCAACTTGGCGTATGTGCGTTTATGAAAAGCAGCGAATTTACAAATGGTGTAGAAGTACTGAAAGGAAAAAAAATGGTGATAGTAGGTTGTGGTGCACAAGGTTTAAACCAAGGATTGAATTTAAGAGATTCTGGTTTGGATGTATCGTATGCATTGCGCAGCGAAGCCATAACAGAAAAAAGAGCATCTTGGAAAAATGCTACAGATAATAATTTTATCGTTGGTACTTATGAAGCATTAATTCCTTCGGCAGATTTGGTGTTGAATCTTACTCCAGATAAACAACATACATCTGTAGTAACTGCCATCATTCCTTTGATGAAAAAGGGTGCAACACTTTCTTACTCTCATGGTTTTAATATTGTAGAAGAAGGTATGCAAATAAGAAAAGATTTAACTGTAATAATGGTAGCACCTAAATGCCCAGGTACAGAAGTAAGAGAAGAATATAAAAGAGGATTTGGTGTGCCTACGTTAATTGCTGTACATCCAGAAAATGACCCTGAAGGAAAAGGATTAGCGCAAGCAAAAGCTTATGCAGTAGGTACTGGTGGGCATAGAGCGGGTGTATTAAAATCATCTTTTGTAGCCGAAGTAAAATCTGATTTGATGGGTGAGCAAACCATTTTATGTGGCATGTTACAAACAGGCTCTATACTTTGTTTTGATAAAATGATAGAGAAAGGAATTGAAAAGAGTTATGCATCAAAACTCGTACAATACGGTGTGGAAGTAATTACAGAAGCTTTAAAGCAAGGGGGTGTTACTGCCATGATGGACAGATTATCTAACCCTGCAAAAATAAAAGCATTTGAATTATCGGAAGAATTGAAAACCATTATGCGCCCCTTGTTTCAAAAACATCAGGATGATATTATGAGTGGATACTTTAGCAAAACGATGATGGAAGATTGGGCAAATGATGATAAAAATTTATTGGCATGGAGAGCTGCTACTGGAGAAACCGCTTTTGAAAAAACACCAGCAGGTGATATGAAAATTGCGGAGCAAGAATTTTTTGACAATGCTTTATTATTTGTGGCAATGATAAGAGCTGGTGTAGAACTCGCTTTTGAAACTATGGTAGAAGCTGGTATTAAAGAAGAATCTGCTTACTACGAATCTTTGCACGAAACACCATTAATTGCAAATACTATTGCCCGTAAAAAATTATTTGAAATGAATAGGGTAATTTCTGATACGGCAGAATATGGTTGTTATTTATTTGATCATGCCTGCAAGCCTTTATTAGCAGATTTTATGAAGAAAATTGATACAGATGTTATTGGAAAAAATTTTAACGAAGGAAAAGATGCTGGTGTGGATAATAAAACATTGATACAGGTAAACCATGCTTTGCGTAGCCATCCTGTAGAAATTGTAGGGGCTACATTAAGACAAGCCATGACGAATATGAAAACAATAAGTACAAACGCATAATGAATACTACAGCACAAATATTATTGGATTTTACAGCGGCAGCACAACGCCTCAAAAACGTTGTAAACAAAACTCCGTTGCAACTCAATCTAAATCTCTCCAAAAAATACCAATGCAATATATTCTTAAAGAGAGAAGATTTGCAAATAGTTCGTTCGTACAAATTGCGTGGTGCTTATAATATGATGAGCAGTTTGTTAGGTGAGCAGTTACAACTTGGTGTTGTGTGTGCAAGTGCAGGCAATCATGCTCAAGGTTTTGCCTACAGTTGTAAAAAGTTAGGCGCAAAAGGGGTAGTGTTTATGCCAGTAATTTCTCCTAACCAAAAGGTATCACAAACAAAAATGTTTGGCGAAGATTTTATAACCGTAAAATTAGTAGGCGATACATTTGATGATTGTGCCATAGCTGCAAAAAAATATACAGAAGAAAATGGAATGACATTTATTCCTCCATTTGATGATTATAAAATTATTGAAGGGCAAGCAACTGTGGGGGTAGAAATATTTGAGCAATTCAATAAACAACAAGATAAATTAGAACAAAAAAATATTAATGAATCTACCACACTAATCTCGCAGTCGTCCTCCTCCTTAGGGGGAGATAGAGGAGGCCTAGATTTTATTTTTATGGCCGTAGGTGGTGGGGGCTTAAGCGCAGGAGTGGGCTCGTATTTTAAAACTTTTTCGCCACAAACAAAAATAATAGGCGTAGAGCCTAAGGGAGCGCCAAGCATGTACGAAGCGCTAAAAGCTGGGCAACCAGTTACTGTAGAAAATATAGAACGCTTTGTAGATGGTGCAGCGGTAAAACGTGTGGGTGATATTACTTTTTCTATTTGCAAAGATGTATTGGATGATATGCTATTGGTAGATGAGGGAAAAGTTTGTACTACCATTTTACAATTGTATAATGAAGATGCTATTGTAGCTGAACCTGCAGGTGTATTAAGCATTGCCGCTTTAGATGAATATGCAGAACAGATAAAAGGAAAAAATATTGTTTGTGTTATTGGTGGTGGTAATAATGATATTGATCGCATGCAAGAAATTAAAGAACGCAGTTTGCAATACGAAGGGTTAAAACATTATTTTCTCATTCGCTTTGCACAACGACCTGGTGCTTTAAAAGAATTTGTAAACCATGTATTGGGGGATAATGATGACATTACCCGTTTTGAATACATGCAAAAACACAATAAAGAAACTGGTCCTGCACTGGTAGGTATAGAATTAAAAACAAAAGCAGATTATGAAGTTTTGTTAAAAAATTTGAACAGCTATCATATTAATTATACGGAGTTGAAAAGTGGAGATAATGCTTTTGGGTATTTGGTGTAAAGCCGAAGCCCCTCCCAGCCTCTCCAAAGGGGAGGAACTATTGGAGCGGAGATTGATTGCGAGAATAAGTAGAGTGAATAGAAAACAGTTTAAAAATTAAAATGAACGAAAATATTTAGAGCGAATAATTATTATCGAAAAAAAATCTGAAGAAGACCTGGTAGATAAAATGTTTGGATATGGTTAATGTGCCGCTCCTTATTCATCAGAGAGGGAGAAGGACGGAGAGGCATGTTGCAAAAAGGTATACGGCACAAGTGAGTGACACAACGATGATGACCATAGCTGCTTCTTTGTTTGGACAAAAAATAAACCATACTTAATGTATGCTTAGATAAAAGTTGAAAAAAGATAAAATGAACAAATGTTTAATTACAAATGTTGATAAAGATTTAAAGCCTGGCTTCCCTCTCTCTTGTAAAGAGAAAGAGGGTGAGGCTCTGGGTCTCTACGACCCACGCTTTGAGCATGACGCATGCGGCATTGGCTTTGTTGCAAGTATTAAAGGTGTAAAATCGCATCAGCACATTTCTGATGCTTTAACTGTGCTGGAAAACATGGAGCATCGTGGTGCATGTGGCTGCGAAAATAATTCCGGAGATGGTGCCGGCATTACCATTCAATTGCCACACGAATTCTTTTTTGAGGAATGCAAAAAATTAAATATTCACTTACCCCCATTTGAAAAATATGCAGTAGGGGTTTTATTTTTTCCTACAGATATTAGGTTAAGAGAAGAGTGTCGTTCATTGTTTAATAAAGCAGTGGAGAAACTGGGAATGGAAATTTTGACTTACCGCAAAGTGCCTGTAAACAGCGAAAATATTGGTGTTACAGCATTAAGTGCCGAGCCCGAAATGGAACAGGTTTTTATTGCCTGTCCGGATCATATTAAACAAGCAGATATTTTTGAAAGAAAACTTTTTGTGCTGCGCAATTATGCAACACATACCATTAATAAAACAATAAGAGAAGATGCCATTGGTTTTTACATTGCATCGCTTTCCTACAAAACAATTGTTTACAAAGGGCAGTTAACCAGCACACAGGTGCGCCATTATTTTACAGACCTTACCAATAAAAAAGTAGTAAGTGCTTTTGGTTTGGTGCATTCCCGTTTTGCTACAAACACCGCACCTGCATGGAGGCTTGCACAACCCTTTCGTTACATTGCACACAATGGCGAAATAAATACATTGCAGGGTAATCTCAATTGGCTAAAAGCATCTGAACAAAATTTTGAAACAGCTTTTTTTTCTAAAGAAGAAATGGCCATGTTATTGCCCATTGTTGGGGCAAAACAATCGGACTCTGCATGTTTGGATAATGTGATAGAATTATTATTACTATCTGGCAGGAGTTTGCCGCATGTAATGATGATGCTCATCCCCGAGCCATGGGATGGCAACGGCGATATTAATGCAGTAAAAAAATCTTTTTACGAATATCATGCAGCCATTATGGAACCCTGGGATGGTCCCGCATCTATATCGTTTACTGATGGAAAAATTATTGGCGCAACGCTGGATAGAAATGGTTTGCGCCCATCCCGTTATTGTGTTACAACAGATGACAGAGTGATAATGGCAAGCGAAACAGGCACGCTGCCGATTGATCAAAGTTTAATAAAAGAAAAAGGAAGTTTGCAGCCGGGGAAAATGTTTGTAGTAGATATGGAGCAGGGCCGCATTATAAGCGACGAAGAAGTGAAACAAGATATTTGCGGGCAAAATACTTATGCTGACTGGCTCAATAAATATAAAATTCGATTGGAAGAAATTGCAGAACCAAGAGTAACGTTTACACATTTATCTGACAGTTCTGTTTTAAAATATCAAAAAACATTTGGGTATTCTACAGAAGATATTGAAGTTATTTTAAAACCAATGGCGCTGGATGCTAAAGAACCTATTGGCTCTATGGGTAACGATGTACCGCTTGCAATATTGAGTGATGAACCGCAACATTTGAGTTCTTATTTTAAACAACTATTTGCACAGGTTACCAACCCGCCAATAGACCCTATAAGAGAAAGATTTGTAATGAGCCTTGCTACTTTTTTAGGAAACAACGGAAATTTATTAGACGAAAAAGCAGCACATTGCCATAGCGTTGCATTAAAACATCCTATACTCACCAGTACAGAATTAGAAAAATTAAGAAGTATTGATACCGGTATTTTTCAATCGAAAACGATACAAACTTATTTTAGGGCAGATGGCAAAAATGGCTCTCTGGAAAAAGGATTGGACCGCCTTTGCCGCTATGCAGAAGATGCGGTGAATGATGGGTATAAAGTAATTATTTTGTGCGACAGAGCAGTAGATTCTTATCATGCAGCCATCCCTTCACTCCTTGCTGCGTCTGCAGTTCATCATCATCTTATTAAAAAAGGGTTGCGTGGGCAAACGGGTATTGTGGTAGAAGCAGGCGATGTTTGGGAAGTGCAGCATTTTGCCTGTTTAATTGGTTTTGGGGCTACGGCTATCAATCCATATTTGGCTTTGGCGTCTATAAGAAATATGAAAGCAAACGGAAGTTTACAAACACATTTGGAATGGAAAGACCTTCGGTACAATTATATAAAATCTGTGTGTGATGGCTTGCTTAAAGTATTTTCTAAAATGGGTGTATCTACTTTGCAATCGTACCAGGGCGCACAAATTTTTGAAATACTGGGATTGAATAAAAACGTAGTTGAAAATTATTTTACCGGTGCAATAAGTCGTATACAGGGAATGGATTTAGATGGCATAGCAAAAGAAGCTTTATTAAAACACAACAGGGCATTCAGCAAAAAAAATATTCCGGTAGATAGATTAAATGTTGGTGGCTTATATCAATGGAAACGCAAAGGCGAATTTCATTTGTTTAATCCCACTACCATTCATTTATTGCAGCATTCTACTAAGATGAATGATTATGTAACCTTTAAAAAATATTCAACATTTGTAAACGACCAAAGTGAAAAAGCGGTTACGCTTCGCAGCTTATTTGAGTTTAAAAAAGACCGTAAAGCTATTAGTATTGACGAAGTGGAACCTGCAGAAAATATTTATAAAAGATTTGCTACAGGCGCTATGAGCTTTGGTTCTGTAAGCTGGGAAGCACATACCACTCTGGCAATTGCAATGAATAAACTGGGTGGCAAAAGTAATACCGGCGAGGGTGGTGAAGATGAAATTAGGTATAAAAAATTGCCCAATGGCGATAGTATGCGAAGTGCTATTAAACAAATAGCCAGTGCAAGATTTGGGGTAACCAGTTTATATTTAACAGAGGCTGATGAGTTACAAATAAAAATGGCACAAGGTGCTAAACCCGGTGAGGGTGGGCAGTTACCCGGTTTTAAAGTAGATGACTGGATTGGTAAAGTACGGCATGCAACACCGGGTGTAGGATTAATTTCTCCGCCGCCGCACCACGATATTTATTCTATAGAAGATTTGGCACAATTAATATTCGATTTAAAAAATGCAAATCGGGCAGCACGTATAAATGTAAAACTGGTAAGCAAGGCCGGTATAGGAACAATAGCAGCAGGCGTTGCAAAAGCAAAAGCCGATGTAATTTTAATTGCGGGCCACGATGGTGGTACAGGTGCATCCCCCATCAGTTCTGTAAAACATGCAGGCTTGCCCTGGGAACTTGGTTTGGCAGAAGCACAGCAAACGCTGGTAAAAAATAAACTGCGTGGCCGGGTGGTTTTACAAGCCGATGGGCAAATGAAAACCGGAAGAGATATTGCTATTGCAACTTTGCTGGGTGCAGAAGAGTGGGGCGTGGCAACTGCAGCACTCATTGTAGAAGGCTGCATAATGATGCGAAAATGCCACATGAATACCTGCCCTGTTGGTGTAGCCACACAAGACCCCGAACTTAGAAAAAGATTTACAGGTGATGCTGAACATGTAATAAATTTTTTTAAATTTATTACAGAAGAATTACGTGAAATAATGGCAGAGCTTGGTTTTAAAACAGTAAATGAAATGGTGGGTCAGGTGCAATTTTTAATACAAAAAGAAAATGTGCCGCATTGGAAATATAATAATTTAGATTTATCTGCCATCCTGTTTAAAACACCATCTGTACCCGGAACAGCGTTATACAATGTAGAAAAACAAGATCATGAAATGGAAAATATTTTGGATTGGAACTTATTAGATGCAGCAAAAAATGCGATTGATAAACAAGAAAAAATAACTGCAGCATTTTCTATAAAAAATATTAATAGAACTATTGGCACATTGTTATCTCATGAAATTACAAAAAAATATGGTGCAGCAGGGTTAACAGAAGATAGCATTCACTTTAAATTTACGGGTACCGCAGGGCAAAGCTTTGGTGCATTTAATACAAAAGGAATTACGCTGGAATTAGAAGGAGATGCCAATGATTATTTTGGAAAAGGATTGAGTGGTGCAAAATTAATTATATATCCTGCGAAAAATGCAGGCTTTATTGCAGCGGAAAACAGCATTATTGGCAATGTAGCTTTTTATGGTGCAACGGATGGGGAAGCATTTATAAGAGGAAAAGCGGGCGAACGTTTTGCGGTACGCAATAGCGGCGCAAATGCAGTAACAGAAGGCGTTGGCGACAATGGCTGTGAATATATGACTGGTGGTAATGTAGTGATACTTGGTGCTACCGGAAAAAACTTTGCAGCAGGTATGAGTGGCGGTTTTGCATACATATATGATGTACAGCACAATTTTATAAATCTTTGCAATAAAGAAATGGTAGACCTCGATCCCCTTTCTACTGATGATGCCATTTTTTTAAAACAAATAATCGAAAAACATTTTAGATATACATGTAGCACCGTTGCAAAATTTGTGCTGAATGATTTTGAAAATCAGTTGCAACATTTTGTAAAAGTTTTTCCGAAGGATTATAAAAAGGTACTGGAAGAAAAAAAATTTTTTAAACACATAGGAATAGTAGGAAAATAGATGTAGAATAGTAAAAATTTATGTGCAACTATGTAACTATGATATTATGTGGTAAAACAATAAAGCAAAATGGGAAAGACAACCGGTTTTTTAGAATTCACACGAGAACTTCCACCTAAAAGAAAAGTAGAAGAACGCCTTAAAGATTACAATGAATTTGTAGAACGGTATGCTGATGAAAAATTAAATCAACAGGCAGGTCGTTGCATGAATTGTGGTGTACCATTTTGCCATAGCGGTTGCCCTTTAGGAAACATCATCCCGGAGTTTAACGATGCCGTCTACAATAAAAAATGGAAGGAAGCTTATGACATACTTTCTTCTACCAATAATTTTCCAGAATTTACAGGCCGCATTTGCCCTGCACCCTGCGAAGCCGCATGTGTACTGGGTATAAACCAGCCTGCAATAACAATAGAAGAAATAGAAAAGCATATTATTGAAATTGCTTTTGAAAATAATTATGTACAGCCGGCAAAAATATTGGTACGAACAGGAAAAAAAATTGCAGTAATTGGTAGTGGCCCCGCCGGGCTTGCTGCTGCTGCACAACTAAACGAAGCGGGACATTTGGTAACCGTTTTTGAAAGAGATGATGCCGCAGGTGGATTGCTGAGGTATGGCATTCCCGATTTTAAATTAGAAAAATGGGTGATAGACAGAAGGATAAAATTGATGGAAGAATCCGGTATTATTTTTAGATGCAATGCTAATGTGGGCGTAGATATTACCATCACAGCATTGCTGAGAGAATACAATGTAATTATTTTAGCAGGCGGTTCTACTGTTCCGCGGAGTTTGCAAATACCCGGTAGCAATTTAAAAGGGGTGCGCTTTGCAATGGATTTTTTAAAACAACAAAATAAAAGAGTGGCGGGCAAAGTTCTTCAGCCTAATGGCGGTGAGGATTTAGGAGTGGCTGCTAACAAAAACGTTGTTGTTATTGGCGGTGGCGATACCGGCAGCGATTGTGTGGGAACTAGCAACAGGCAACAGGCAAAATCTGTTACACAATTTGAACTAATGCCCATGCCACCAAAGAGCCGCACAGAGCTTATGCCCTGGCCATCGTACCCTATGATTTTAAAAACAACTTCATCACACGAAGAAGGTGCAGACAGACAATGGGCAACTGCCACAAAAGAATTTATTGGCGATGCAAACGGAAATTTAAAAGCATTAAAAATTGTAGACCTCGAATGGAAAATTTCTGCTGAAGGCAGGCCTGCAAGTTTTGTAGAAAGAGAAAATTCCGAAAGAGAAATTCCTTGTGAGCTGGCTTTGCTGGCTATGGGTTTTATGCACCCGCAAAAAGAAGGCTTACTGCAGCACTTAAAAATAACCTTAGACGAAAGAGGAAATGTAAAAGCTACCGAAAAAGACTACCATACAAATATCGCTAAAATATTTACTGCCGGTGATATGCGCCGTGGGCAATCGCTCGTAGTATGGGCCATAAGCGAAGGCAGAGAATGCGCAAGAAAAGTAGATGAATATTTAATGGGCTTTAGTTTGCTGGAAGGAAAGGATGGGAGGTAGCCTTATCCACCATGCTTTCCATCTTCAATAGCGCTGCTGCTATTTCTTTATTTTGCAGTGTATTGCCCTCGCCACCGGCATTTTGTGTAGCATACCATATTATTACCATGGCAATATAATCCTGCATATCCTTGCCGGCAAACTGTGTTTTAAATTCAATTATTTTATCGTTTATTAGCTTTACTGTTTTGCGTATTACTTCTTCATCGGTGGGCTTTGTTTTTATACGATAAGTACGGTCGCCAATTACAATATTTACAGGAATAAGTTCACTCATATTTAACGATTGTGGCTTAAGATAGAAATACAGGTATCAATGCTGCGGACGTAATTATTTATTTTTTGCTCCAGCTCTTTTTTTTCCTTTTCATCCATCGTATCTATAGATGCTTTTAAAATAAGTTGTTGCTGTTGCAATAAAGTTATTACAGCTTGCTGTTCCTCATTTTTTTGCTGTAAAAGAACTGTTGCTTTTTTTTGCTGTTCGTGTGCAGTAAGCACGCTGCTGTGCTGTTTCAGCAATAGCTGCAGCTTTGTGTTTAGTTGTTTTATATGCAGGTTTATTTCCTCCATACTATTTTCTTATGGTTGCCTGTATTTTAGTTTCCAGCGATGTTATTAATTTGTTCATCATGCCATCCGTATCGGCATCGGTAAGCGTTTTGGTATCATCTGCAAAATTAAAACTCACCGCCATAGATCTTTTATCCTGTCCCAGTTTTTCACTCTCAAAAATATCAAACAGTCTTATTGTTTTTAAAGCAGGCAATTTATTATCCAGTATTGTTTTTTCTATTTGTGCATACGTTATTGCTTTGTCCACTATCACTGCAAGATCCCGCTGCACTGCAGGAAACTTCAGTATTTCCTTATACACAATCGTATTTTTTTGCTGCAATACTATTAATTCATCCCATGATATATCAGCCATAAATACTGGTTCCTTTATACCAAAAGTTGTCAATATTTTTTGTGAAACCAGTCCAGCTTTCCCAATAATATTTTCATTAAAACCCAAGGTAATTCCATACTCCAGTTCATTATCGCCCGCCACAATTTCCACAGTAATATTTTTTACTCCCGCAGCTAATGCTATTTTTTCATACAAGCCTTTTATAAAATAAAAACCCGCTTTTTCATCTTTTTGCTGCCACCCACCATCTGCCACCACGCCCGTAGTAAATATAGTCAGGTGCATTTTTTCTTCATACAATCCTGCGCCGCTACTGCTATACGATTTACCAAATTCATACAGTTTAAGATCAGCATTTTTTCTGTTGATATTATATGCAACAACTTCCAGCCCTGTTTGCAGTAATGAAGGACGCATCACATCCAAATCTCCACTTAGGCTGTTTATCATCTTTACCGTATGTTGCAAAACAGCCCCATCATAATATTTGCTGTTGGTAATACTGTTGGTAAAAATTTCGCTGAAACCATTGCCCGTAAGGTGATTGGCTATTTTTTCTTTGAACAGGCTTTTGCCAATATCACTATCTGCCGAAGGCGAAATATTTATGGCAAGTGGTATATCAATATTATCCAGCCCATCTATCCTCATTATTTCTTCTACAATATCTGCCGGTATGGTAATGTCTGTTTTGCTAAAGGGCACATTCACAAAAATTTCATCTATACTTTCCTTTTGTATTTCAAAACCAAGGCTGGTAAGAATATTTTTTATCGTATCAGCATGATAATTTTTGCCGCTTAGTTTTTTTAGATAATGATATTTTAAACCAACCGTTATTTTTTCTGCAGGCTGTGGATATACATCAATAATATCGCTGCTTATTTCCCCGCCAGCAATTTCTTTAATGAGCAATGCCGCTCTTTTAAGCACGTTTACGGTATTGCTTATATCCACACCTTTTTCAAAACGGGTGGCAGCATCGGTGCGCAGGTTGTGCTTTAATGAGGTACGCCGAATACCATCCGAATTAAAGAATGCACTTTCTAAAAATATATTTTTTGTAGTGGCAGATACTCCGCTTTTTATACCACCATACACGCCTGCTATACACATATTTTCCTGTGCATTTGCAATCATAAGATCGGCGGCAAATAATTTTCTTTCTTTATCGTCCAGCGTTTTAAATGTTTCTCCTGCTGTAGCATTTTTTACAATAATGCTGTTGCCACTTATTTTTGCAACATCAAAAGCATGCAGCGGTTGCCCCGTTTCGTGCAAAATAAAATTGGTAATATCTACAATATTATTAATGGTTTTTACGCCAATACTTTTCAATTTATTTTGCAGCCATGCAGGGCTTTCGGCTAGGGTAATATTGCTTATGCTTATGCCGCTGTATCTTTTGCAAGCGGCAGTATTTTCTATAGTTACACTAATAGGTAAGTCATTATTATCTGCTTTAAAATTATTTTTAAAAGGAGATATTGCCCGCACTTCTTTTTTATCATGGTGCCATAGGTATGCGCTCACATCCCTTGCTACACCCAGGTGGCTCATTGCATCCATACGGTTTGGCGTAAGCCCTATTTCAAAAATATAGTCGGTATAGGTTTCTAAAAGATCGGCTGCTTTTGTGCCGGGCACTACCTCATTTGCAAGTACCATTATTCCTGCATGGCTTGTACCCAGGCCAAGTTCATCTTCGGCACATAGCATACCAAAACTTTCCACACCTCTTATTTTAGCTTTCTTAATATGCAAAGGCTCGCCCGTTGTGGGGTATAATGTGCTGCCCACTACTGCTACCACTATCTTTTGGCCTACAGCTACATTTGCAGCACCGCATACAATTTGTAATGGAGCAGCTTCGCCTATGTTTACGGTGGTTACTTTTAATTTATCTGCATCGGGGTGTTTTTCGCAGGTAAGTACCTCGCCGGTTACAATGCCCTGCAGCCCGCCTTTTACAGATTCATACCGGTGCAGGCTCTCCACTTCCAGCCCAATAGCGGTGAGGATCTTACTCAACCTTTCGGGATCTGTGGGTACGGGTAAATATTCGCTTAGCCAGTTATAAGAAATGATCATTAGAGTATAAAAAATTTGATTGCAAATATAAGCTTTTCGTTTTGCGTAAAGATTTTACGCTACCAGTCTCGCTTTCTTAATAAAATAATACGCACATTATACCTAAAATAAATACAAAAGGAGTTTAAAAAATCTCGTTTTATCGGGCTTCTTTGGCTGGGTGAACCAATAAAAAATGTAAAGAATATTTTTTTAAAATTTCCTAATCTTTTTTCGGTAAAAAGTTTTTTAAAAAGTGTACAAAATGCCTGTGCAAGATTTTATTTTTGTTGATAAAAACCATAAAATCAAACCAAGTATTGAAACTGCTATGTTAATTATACTGTGAATAAGCCGTGCATAAACTACATTTGCCTGTGAACTAGCGGTGTATAATTATCAAAATAAAGTTGATAACAGCCTAATGTTAATTTAATATTACCTGATTGCTGTTATCTTAGCCACCCGAAAAAAAGTGACACTTTTTTGGTAAAACCTAACCAATACAAATACACCTATAATAAAAGAACCGGAAGAAATTACATGGAATTAACCAACTTTAATAAAGACAAAAAAATAAGAAGAAAACCCCTGGCGGATATGGGTGGGAATATGATTTTTGGTAAAATACCACCGCAGGCAAAAGAACTGGAAGAAGCCGTACTGGGTGCTATTATGCTGGAAAAAACTGCATTTGATACCGTAGCAGAAATTTTAAAACCGGAATGTTTTTATGTAGAAGCACATCAACATATTTTTAAAGCCATGCAATCTTTGCAGGTAAAAAGTTTGCCTATAGATTTATTGACGGTAGTAGAAGAATTAAAAATAAGAGAGCAACTGGAGCAGGCCGGTGGTGCGTATGCCATTTCTAAACTTACCAACTCGGTAGTATCTTCTGCCAATATAGAGGCACACTCCCGCATAGTAATGCAAAAGTTTATACAGCGGGAGCTCATAAGAATAAGCGGCGAAATAATTGGTGATGCGTACGAAGACAGCACCGATGTTTTTGATATGTTAGACCTTGCAGAAACAAAATTATTTGAAATAACCAATAATCACCTCCGCAAAAATTTTGATGATATAGAAACGGTATTGGTAAAAACCATTAACCGTATAGAAGATATGCGCAACCGGCAGGAAGAACTTACGGGCGTACCTACAGGTTTTCCTTCTCTGGATAAATTAACCTACGGCTGGCAACCTACAGATCTTATTATACTGGCAGCAAGACCATCAGTAGGTAAAACAGCGTTTGCCCTTAACCTTGCACGCACAGCAGCTTTGCACCCCACCAGGCCCACGGCTGTAGGCTTTTTTAGCCTGGAGATGAGCAGCAGCCAGCTTGTACAAAGAATACTAAGTGCCGAAAGTGAAATACACCTGGAAAAAATAGCCCGGGGCAAACTGGAAGAGCATGAAATGAAACAGTTGTATAAAAAAGGAATTGACAAACTGGCCAAAGCACCTATTTATATTGATGACTCCGCAGCACTTAATATTTTTGAATTAAGGGCAAAATGCAGGCGGTTAAAAAATAAACACAACATCGGTATTATTATTATAGATTACCTGCAGCTTATGAGTGGCAGTGCAGATCGTAACAGTAACCGGGAGCAGGAGATCAGCAAAATATCCAGAGATTTAAAAGGCCTTGCAAAAGAATTGCAGGTACCTATTATTGCACTATCGCAGTTGAGCAGGGAAGTAGAGAAAAGAAAAGAAGGAAATAAAGTACCGCAGTTAAGTGATTTGAGAGAGTCTGGCGCAATAGAACAGGATGCGGATATGGTGATGTTTTTGTACCGGCCGGATTATTATGATATCGTAGAAAATGAACATGGCGATAGCACCAAAGGCGAGACTTATGTAAAAATAGCCAAACACCGTAACGGTAGTTTAGATACCATAAAATTAAAAGCACTGCTACACATACAAAAATTTGTAGAAGAAGAAAATGGCAGTGGTGGCGGAGATTTTAACCCCAATATGGGTGGAGGAAACTGGAAGCCGGTACAAGGTGGTGGCGGAGATGATGGAGCAAAAATGTATATACAAAAAGGCAGTAAAATGAATGATGGTGCCTTTGATGATGAAGCGCCTTTTTAAAAATTATTAAATATATTTTTTAAATTAATTGGAGTGGTTTTATGGCTGCTCCTTTTTATTGCAACGTATGTTTATTGTAATTGACTTATAACTTATTTATCAAAAAAAATTTATTTTAAATTGAGGATAAGGCAGTTATTATTACATTATTCAACAATTAATAAAAAGCAAAAAAAATAATATTATTTTGTATCATATCATTACAATTCTTCCTCAATTTTAAAAATGCTCCGTTAAAAATGCCCCTGCCATTTTTTTACACTCAACCTATATCTTCACTAAATAAAATTGTAGTTTTAAATGAAGATAATTCCAAACACATTGTACAGGTATTGCGCATGCAGGCGGGCGAGGTATTACAACTTACAGATGGAAAAGGAAATCTTTATTTTGCAAAAATTGCTGAAGCACACAAAAAAAATTGTAGTGTAAATATTATTCAGTCTTCTACCGCAGTAAAACCTGCAAAAGATATTTGCCTTGCTGTATCTCTTGTAAAAAACAATACAAGGTTTGAGTGGCTGCTGGAAAAAGCTACAGAAATAGGCGTTACTCAAATTGTACCTTTGCTTTGTGCAAGAACAGAAAAACAACATTTTCGGTACGAGCGCATGCAGGGTATTTTGGTAAGTGCTATGCTGCAATCTCAGCAGGTTTGGCTGCCTGTATTACATGAGCCTGTAAAATTTACCCAGTACATAAGCCACATAAAAAACACGGCACAGCAAAAATTTATAGCACATTGCGAAGAAAATGAAAAGCTGCAGTTGTCTTCTATACCATTAAACAACAACAGTACAAAACTAATGCTCATTGGTCCCGAAGGCGATTTTACAAAAGAAGAAATTGTGCTTGCAGTGCAAAATGATTTTACGCCTGTGAGTTTGGGCAATACCAGGCTGCGTACAGAAACCGCCGCTATTGTAGCTGCCGTTCTCCTTGCAGTTTAAGAAAGAATATTTTATCCTATACCTTTTTTTTAATTTACATTTATATCCAATGCTTGCTTATGCTTAACGGGGTAGATATAAATTATATCGTTGTAATATTGATAACCGGTGCAGTTTTTCTGGCTGCATTGTATCACAGCGTACTTTACTTGCATCGTAAAACCCTTATACTGGCGCATTACAGCGGTTACCTGTGGTTTACTTTTTTTTATTTACTGCTTAGGCTTTTCACACCCGTTTCCATTACAGCCACACACCCACTCTTTTTTTTAAACCCCGATGAGAGCCTGCTCATGGCGGCAGCTGCCATGTATGTGCGCTTTATGGGCACCGCATTGGATATTGATAAAGAAAAAGAAAAAGCTTTTTACAATTATAACAACCGCACAAAATATATTATTGTTGCTTACATTTTTGTAGAAATTATTTTGCTTCATAGCACTGTGTCCGAAATATATGGCGGCTTATTAAGTGTTGCCATACGGTTGTATTTATTTTCTCTCGGATTATTTTATATTTTCAAAGTAATTGTTCGCCGAAAAATAATCTATTATAATTACCTGGCGGCAGGAGCGGTATGTATGATACTGTTTGGGCTGGCAGCTACGCTGGTAAAAATATTTGATCCCACCCATCACTCCCCTTTAAACGCTTTGTCTTTTTTGCTCATTGGTTATTTTGCAGATGTTATCTTCTTTTCCTCGGCCATTGGGTATAAAATAAAAACAGATGCAATGGAAAAAGAAAAAGCACAAAACATGATTCTTGAACAAAATGATTTTTTGCGAAAAATACAAATAGAAAAAATAGAAACCATATACAAGACAAGAGAAGACGAACGAATAAGAATAGCAAAAGACCTGCACGACGATATTGGAGCCTCTCTTAGCAGTATTCACTTATATACCGAACTTGCTGCAAAAACTTTTGATACAGATCCGCAAAAAACAAAACGCATATTGCAGGAAATAGAATCCAATTCGCAAAAGGCTATGGATGAAATGGGAGATATTGTATGGGCAATTAGACCATCTGCAGATGAGGATAAAAACTTATCGAGCCGTATAAAAAATTATGGTGCGGGCTTGCTTGCGGTTAAAAATATAAATTGTAATTATAACATAGAAGCTGCTCTGGATAAGCTTTTGGTAAATGTAGAAACCCGTAAAAATATTTTGCTTATCATTAAAGAAGCCATAAATAATATTGCAAAATACAGTTGTGCTGCAAATGCTGCAGTAAATATGATAACGGAAAATACTTGTATTGTGCTTTCTGTTACTGATGATGGAAAAGGGTTTGACATAGAAAATATTATTAAAGGCAATGGGTTAACCAATATGCAGAACCGAACCCGGTACATGGAAGGCACTTTTAATATTATATCCTCTTCAACAGCAGGTACACAGGTTATTTGTACTATTCCCCTCACTAAATTTAGTGAGTAAAAATGATGGGTATAATAAATAAATTTGCAGTATGATAAAAGTGGTTGTATATGATGACAATGCCGCACGCAGAGAAAGTTTAACTGCCTTGCTGCAGCTTACAAATGATATGGAATGCATTGCTGCCTTTGCAGACTGCAGCAATGTACTTGCAGATATGCAAAATTATATGCCGGATGTAGTGCTTATGGATATTGAAATGCCTAACGTAAATGGTATTGAAGGCGTACGTATTATTAAAGCTACTTACCCGCAAATAAAAATAATAATGCAAACTGCTTTTGAAGACAGCGATAAAATTTTTGCAGCACTGCAGTATGGTGCAGAGGGATACATTCTTAAAAAGGCTTCCATCCATTCTATTACACAAAGTATAGATGAAGTGTACAAGGGCGGCGCATTTATGACACCCAGTGTGGCATTGCGGGTTACACAATTCTTTAACCAGTCAGAAAAAAATATAATACCGGATTATAAACTTACACCTAAAGAAACAGAAGTGCTGGAATTTTTATCTAACGGGTTAAGTTATAAAATGGTTGCAGATAAAATGAATATCAGTTATTATACCGTAAGCACACACGTAAAAAATATTTACAGAAAACTACAGGTGCATTCTATTGGCGAAGCGCTCTCGCTGGCCATAAAAAATAAAATGGTGTAGCGGAGCATTAATTTTTAATGCGCACTGTCCGAAATATTGTCAATTTTACTATTATTCATCATAGGCTCATTGAGCTCTACAATTCGTCTTTTTTTTGCACGTTTCATCATAGTCATATTGAGCAGTTCTACAATAAAAGAAAAAGCCATACCAAAATAAATATAATTTTTTAAACCAAGTTGATGAGCTTTATCAGGAGCCCAGCCTTCCATTACAAGACTTAACCCTATCATTACCAAAAACGATAATGCCAGCATTTTTATAGTAGGATGTTTATGTACAAACGATGCAATGGCAGGGCTAAATAAAAACATAATAATCATGGCGATGATAACTGCGGCAATCATAATTTCTACATGCTTTGCAGTACCGCCTGCGGTAATGATACTGTCAAAAGAAAATACCGCATCAATAATAATTATTTGCAGCATAGCTTTCCCCAGGGTAAGTCCTTTTGGTTTATTGCCATATTCACTAGGGTCTTCTCCTTCCAGCTTTTCGTGTATTTCTTTAACCGATTTATAAATTAAAAAAAGTCCGCCCACGAGCATCACAATACTTGCAAGGTCAAACCCTTTACCAAACCAACTTTGCGGTATTATATAATTTCCTTTTTGTGTAAGCAGCCAGCCAAGCCCCATTAGCAAAAGGCTGCGAACAATAATGCCTGATATCATCCAAAACCGGCGTGCCCTTTTTTGTTGCTTTGCATCCGGCAGCCTGTTCATAATAATGCTTACAAAAATTACATTGTCTATACCCAATACAATTTCTAAAACTACTAGTACAAAAAAACTTATAATACTGTCTGATGTAAATAAATGTGCCATGTATTTGTGAATGGTGATTGATTAATGATGAATTTTATTATTGGCTAAAAGATAATTGCAAATACTTTTTACAATCGCCGGCCCTTTATATACAAAACCCGTCCACACTTGCACTAGTAAAGCACCTGCTTGTATACTGTCTGCGGCATCTGCCCCAGTAAAAATACCGCCACTTGCCATAACCGGTATTTGTCCGTTTGTTTTTATAAATATATATTTTACAATTTCCATACTGCGATTTTTTAAAGGGGCACCACTTAAACCACCTGCACCTATTGTATCCAGTTTATTATTCCCAGTATTTAAATTATTTCTGTTGATAGTAGTATTTGCTGCTACAAGCCCGTCTAATTTTATTTCCATGGCCAGGTCTATCACATCGTCTATTTCTTCGATAGAAAGATCGGGTGCAATTTTTAAAAGAATGGGCTTTGGTTGGGTATACTTTTTATTTTCTGTTTGCAGATGGGTTAGAATTTTACGTAGCGATTCTTTTTCCTGTAATGCCCGCAAGCCCGGTGTGTTGGGGCTGCTCACGTTTACCACAAAATAATCTACATAATGATGAAGGGCCGTAAAACAAATTTCATAATCCTTCCACGCATCTTCGTTAGCTGTTATTTTATTTTTACCAATGTTGCCACCAATAATCAGTTTGCAGGTATCAGTTGGCAGTGTTTTAGGATTATTATTTAGCTCAGGATTGTCCCCTGCTCCCTGCCAGTTTTTTAAACGATCCGCTACTACAGTTACACCTTCATTATTAAAACCCATCCTGTTTATAAGTGCTTTATCTTTTGGTAAGCGAAAAAGCCGTGGCTTCTCATTTCCATCCTGCGGCAAAGGCGTTACCGTACCTATTTCTACAAATCCAAACCCAAGCGCTTGTAGTTCATTGAGGTATTTTGCGTTTTTATCAAAACCTGCAGCAAGCCCCACAGCATTTTTAAATGTAAGCCCAAATGCAGTAACAGGTGCTGTTTTGCCTGGGCTGTATATTTTAATAATCCTCTTTTTTATAAAAGAAATGCTACAGAATAACCGCAAGCCATTCATAGAGAGATGATGCACTTTTTCTGCATCGAAAAGAAATAAAAAACTGCGAAGAAGGTTATACATAATCGCTACAAATATAACTTATCATTTTTTTGAAAATTGATTAAAAATGATACCTTTGATAAAAGGTTGCATAAACAACTAAAAAGATTTCTTTACCATAATATAGAAAAAATTTCGAAATAAAAGTTGAAAAATGATAGTAAGATGATGGGCTGCGCTGCTTAGACGGATATCCTTTTTTTGTTGCATTTGAACAAAAAAGATAGGAGGCGGGCAGTGAACAGATGTTGAATAAAGATTTAATTATTACAGCCCCGAAAAAAAGAAAATTTAATTTATAACGAACTATCTGACGTCGGTTACCAGTAGTCTTTTAAAAAATACAACATGCAAGAAGCTTATATAGTAGCAGGCTTTAGAACTGCCATTACAAAAAGTAAAAAGGGCGGATTTCGTTTTACCCGGCCCGATGATCTGGCAATAGAGGTAATAAAAGGGCTTATAGCAACAGTGCCCCAACTCGATCCTACAAGAGTGGACGATGTAATTGTAGGAAACGCTGTACCCGAGGCGGAGCAAGGCCTACAATTTGGCAGGATAATAGCCGCAAAAGCACTAGGTATAGAAGTACCAGGCATTACTGTAAATAGGTATTGCGGCAGTGGGTTAGAAACCATTGCTATGGCTACTGCAAGAATACGATGCGGTATGGCAGAGTGTATTGTTGCCGGCGGCACAGAAAGTATGAGCCTTGTACCCACGGCAGGTTGGAAAACAGTACCGTCTTATGCCATTGCAAAAGATGATCCCGATTATTATTTAAGCATGGGGCTTACCGCAGAGGCTGTGGCAAGCGAATATAAAGTGAGCAGGGAAGACCAGGATATGTTTGCATACAACAGCCATTTAAAAGCGGCTGCTGCAATAAAAGACGGGCATTTTAAAAGTGGTATTTTACCTGTAACTGTAGAGCAGGTTTATGTGGATGAAGCGGGTAAGCGAAAAACAAAATCTTACCTGGTAGATACAGATGAAGGAGTACGTACAGATACCACCCCGGAAGGACTTGCAAAACTAAAACCTGCATTTGCTGCAGGTGGTTGTGTAACAGCGGGTAACAGTTCTCAAACCAGCGATGGTGCAGCTTTTGTAATTGTGATGAGTGAGAAAATGATAAACGAGCTCGGGCTTAAACCAATAGCCCGTTTGGTAAATTGTGCAAGTGCTGGTGTAGAGCCACGGATTATGGGTATTGGCCCGATAGCGGCAGTACCAAAGCTGTTGAAGCAGGCAGGTATGAGCTTAAATGATATTGATTTATTTGAATTAAATGAGGCTTTTGCATCGCAATCGCTGGCGGTTATTCGTACATTAGGTTTAAACAATGATATTGTAAATGTAAATGGCGGGGCTATTGCACTGGGTCACCCGCTGGGTTGTACAGGCGCAAAATTAACGATACAAATTATACAGGATATGAAGCGGCTAAAGAAAAAACTTGGTATAGTAACAGCCTGTATCGGCGGCGGACAGGGCATTGCAGGTATCATAGAGAATATAGAATAATTTTACAAATGTTTTTCTTTAGTTAAAGACCCGCCATTTTGCAGGTCTTTATTTTTATACATTTATTTTTGCAACAGCATTGCATTTACTATATTTGCAACATAGTTTCAAAAATTGATTTCATGAAAAAATTATTGTTCGTTATTGGTTTGCTTATTTCTTTGTGTGCATTTACAGCAAAGGGAAAAGATATTGTAAAAGGTAGTTTTTCCGGCAGGGTTACAGATGCCTTTACCGGAAAACCTTTACAGGGGGTATCTGTTTATATTGCTGATACCCGAAGCGGTACAACTACCAATACAAAAGGCGAATTTGTAATAAATAACGTGCAGGAAGGCAGCCACCTCGTAGAGTTTTCGCATGTGGGGTACAGCACTATTGCAGTACAAATAAATATACAGGGCTATACAAAAAAAGATATGGAACTTTCTCCATCTGTGGTAGAAAATAATGCAGTAATTATAACAGGTGTATCCCGTGCATCTCAATTAAAAAAAGTTCCTTTTCAGGTGGCGGTAATGCGTAAAGAAGAACTACAGCAAACTACTTCTACCAATATCATTGATGCTATTACAAGGAAAGCAGGCGTATCCTCTATAGCTACCGGGCCGGCTATTTCAAAACCAGTTATTCGCGGGCTTGGCTATAACCGTGTACTTACTATGAACGATGGTGTGCGGCAGGAAGGCCAGCAGTGGGGCGATGAGCATGGTATAGAAATAGACGAAGCCAGTGTAAATAAAATAGAAATTTTAAAAGGCCCTGCATCATTGGTATATGGCAGCGATGCAATGGCAGGTGTTATAAATATTATTACTAATGTGCCCGTGGCCACCAATACCATTAAAGCAAATGTGGGTTCAAATTATCAAACCAACAACAGGCTAAGAAGTTTATATGGCAACGTAGCCGGAAATATAAACGGCCTTAACTGGAATGTGTATGGTACTACAAAAGCTGCGGCAGATTATAAAAATAAATATGATGGCAACGTTTTTAACTCTAAGTTTTATGAGCAAAACGCAGGTGGTTATATTGGCTACAATGGCAACTGGGGGTTCAGCCATTTGCTGTTGAGTAATTTTAATTTAAAAACCGGGTTAATAGAGGGCGAAAGAGATTCATTAGGACGCTTTGTAAAAACACTGAGCAACGGAGATATTGTAGCAGCAACTGAAGATGATTTTAAAAAAACTATTCCTCTGGTGCCCTACCAGCATATTCGCCATTTTAAAATAGCAACCGATAATAATTTTAAAATAGGCAGTAATAATCTTACTCTAAATATAGCCTACCAAAGAAACCGCAGAGAAGAATTTGGTGATGCTGCAAACCCGATAAAGCAAGGATTATTTTTTGACCTCGAAACAAAAACAGTTGCTGCACAATTTCATCTTAAAGAAAAAAACGGCTGGAAACCATCCATAGGTATAAGTAGTATGATTCAAAAAAATACCAATCGTGGGCTGGCACAATTAATACCAAATTATTTATTGAATGATGCCGGTGTATTTGTGTTTACAGAAAAAGATATGGGTAAACTAACCATAAGCGGCGGGGCAAGGTTTGACAACAGAAATATAAAAATAAAAAACCTCTTAGATGAAAATGGTGCAGTAAAAGGAAATGGCTTTAATAAACAGTTTAGCAATTTTAGCGGCAGTGCTGGTGCGGCTTATGAGGTAAATAAAAATGTAAATCTAAAGCTAAATATTGCCCGGGCTTTTCGTGCGCCCAGCATACCAGAACTGGCTAGTAACGGCGCACATGAAGGTACCATACGCTATGAGTATGGCGATGCCGGTTTAAAAAGCGAAGTAAGTACACAGGCTGATGCATCAATAGACCTAAACAGTACACATGTATCGTTAAACCTTGCGGGATACCTTAACTCCTTTAGTAATTTTATTTTTTACAGAAAGCTGCAGGCAAGTAACGGAAACGATTCTGCCGTAAATGTAAATGGAAAAGACCTTACTGCATTTAAGTTTGACCAGCGCAAAGCATTACTTGCAGGCATTGAAGCCACATTAGATATTCACCCGCACCCAATAGACTGGCTGCATTTTCAAAATACATTTTCGCTAGTAGCGGGCAGGTTAAAAGAAAAAATTGAAGGAACAAAAAATCTTCCTTTTATACCCGCCCCAAAATTACTAACAGAGCTGCGGGGCGACTTTAAAAAAACCGGAAAATACCTGCACAATTTTTATATAAAAGTAGAGTTGGATAATAATTTTAAACAAAGCAATGCCTTTACTGCATTTAATACAGAAACGCCTACCAAAGCATACTCGCTGCTTAATGCCGGGCTTGGTGCTGATGTTGTTTACAAAAACGAAAAAACATTATTTACAATAAATTTTTCTGTAAATAATATAACAGATGTAGCATACCAAAATCATTTAAGCAGGTTAAAATATGCACAGGAAAATATAGCAACAGGCCGCACAGGGATATACAATATGGGAAGAAATTTTAGTATAAAATTAAATGTACCGCTAAGTGTGCTGCTTAAGAAAAGTTAGTTTTATTAAATACGAAAAGCGTGGTTGTGAAAGCGGTCACGCTTTTTTTATAAAATTTTAATTCCTGTTATTCCATTATATTTTTAATGGCAGGTTTACTTTAAACCTGTAATAATATTTAGTACTGCAAATACTATCTTTACTTTCATATATAATTTAACCATGAAAAAATTAATAATAATCATTGCAGCAGCTACAATTTTTGTATCCTGTAAAAGCAATAACAAGAATAAAGCTGACACTACAGAAAAACAAAGGGTAGGCGTGGTAGATGGCGTTGCATACCATGTAGACAGTACAAGCACTATAAGCTGGGCGGGCAGCAAACCTATGGGCAAACATACTGGTATATTTAAAATAAAAGAAGGAGTACTACAGGTAAAAGACAATACGCTTACCGGCGGTAATTTTGTAATAGATATAAATTCTTTAAACAATGTAGACCTAGCAGCGGATGCAGAAAATAAATCAAAACTGGAAGGGCATTTAAAAAGCCCCGACTTTTTTAATGTAGCAAAATACCCTACAGCCAGTTTTCAAATAACGGCAATAGCAGCAAATACTGACAGTACGCAAAAAGGCATTACCCATATTATAAAAGGCAACCTTACTTTAAAAGACAGTACCAAAAATATTTCTTTTCCTGCAAGGGTTACGATAGATGATAAAACGGTAGCTGCCAGTGCAGATTTTAGTATAGACAGAACACAATGGGGCATAAGTTACAAAGGCCCAAACAACCCACAGGACTGGGTTATAAGTAAAACCGTAAGTATAAAATTAAATATTGTGGCTGCTAAAAAATGATTAGTATTTTATTTTTATTTAATACGAAAATGAATAATATACAAGACCAATTTTTTTAATTGGGTTTTTTTATTTACTTTTGGTCTATAATATTATTCATTTATGTCAAAAGTTTTAAATATTCTAGTAAAAGAATCGATAACGGAAATTAGAGCCTTA